>NZ_JBSGGG010000031.1:0-124651 GCF_053603795.1 Nocardia sp. NPDC004123 | reverse complement strand
CGCAACACCGGCGTCGCCCCCATCGCCGCAGAAGCCCACCTGATGTACGCACTGGCCCGGTTCACGCCTCGCATCGCGGCGGCAGTCTCGGCCAAGCTTGCCGGGGTCACCAAGTAGCCCAAAGGCAAACTCACCCATGTCACCCGCCGATGCTGTCCCCGTACTGCGATGGCCGAACCATTGATCAACATGCTGTGGTGGTTCTACATCGCGGAGAACGACCCCTCCATAAGAACAATCGCCCAGGTCATCGAAGAGTTGGCCGACGACCAGCGGAACGGCACGGCCAATCACGAAACGATCCGCCACACCTCAGGAGCGACGAGCCTCCCGCAGTCACAGAGCGTGGAGGAGATCTTCTTGGCGCTGCTCCAGATCGCCGATGTGGATCCAGACGACATCGGCAACAAAGACGATGACGACTAGCTGCGCCCTCTCATGAGGTTGTTCCAACGCGTCAAGTTCGAGGGTGAGTTGTTCGGGCTGCCGGGGTGGGCACGAACGCTGGGACCGGATTCACCGCGCGCGATGTCTCGATTGCGGTCAATGATTCTGTCGTTCGGTGTGTTCGGTGATCCAGGCTGCGATCTGTGCCCGGGAGGTGAATCCGAGTTTGGTGAGAATGTGTTCCACGTGCCCCTCGGCGGTGCGTTGGGAGATCGTCAGCTTGATCGCGATCTGCTTGTTGGTGAGGCCCTGGGCGATGAGATCTGCAACCTGGCGTTCGCGCTTGGTCAGTCCCACGTCGGGACCCGGCGTGGTCTCGGTGGGTTGCTCACCGACTGCGTAGGCTACGGCTTCGTCCATACCCATCGCTTGGCCTTTCTGAACGGCCGCATGGAACCTGCGTGCCCCCAGGGCTGCACGCGCCGACCGGTCGCATGCGTCGTGATAGGGAAGTGAACCCGCGACGATACCCGCAGCGCTACCCATGAACCGTGATAGTTCCTTCGCGGCTCCCATCAGAACGGCCGCGCGCTCGGCGTCACCGCCGGCGCCGACGGTCCAGGCCAGCGCCTCGAGACTCAACGCGGCGACGAGCGGGCTGCTTGTTCGACGGTTGACGCGCAGCGCCTGCTCGAGCAGCTCTTGTGCCCGTTGTCGCCGGCCTTGCCGCCATACCGCAAATCCCATGCCCCACAGCGAGATCGGGCGAAACAGCGATTCACCGCAGGCCTCGGTGATGGAGAGCACTTGCTCCTGACACTCGATCGCCCGCTTTGTATCGCCCTGCAGGGCGTGTACCTGACCGAGAAACGTCAAGGCGCCAACATAGAGATATCCCTGTCGATTCGAGCTGAACACGTCGATGGCACGTTCGAGGGGGGAGAACGCGCGAGCAAGGTCACCGATGTAGAGCGCCAGGAAGCCATCGGTGTAAGACGCCAACGCCTGGGTCATAGGAGTGGGATCCTGTTCGGCGAACGCGTGGGATTGCTCCGCGAGCGCGGCCGCCGACTCGAGATCGCCCTGCGTCGCGGCCAATACGGTGCCGGTATGGAGCGCCTTGACGCGGTCGGGTATCGAGTGCGCGCGCGGGTGGGCCAGGGCGCGGTCGATCCAGCGTCGGCCTTCGTCGTGCAGATCCCGAAAGATCCAGAACAGAGACAGTGCGCTGACGGCGCGTAGTCCAGCTTCGGCCGCCTCATCGGTGTCCTCGGCCAGGCAGTATTCGAGTGCGCCGCGCAGGTTCGGCTGCTCACGGTCGAGTCGGGCGATCCAGTAGGGTTGCCGGTCACTGATCCATCCGGCCTCCGCGTCCAGCGCCAGCCGCTGGTACCAGTCGCGGTGCCGGCGCCGCACCAGTTGATCCTCGCCGGACTCCCGCAGCCCCTGCCGGCCGAAGTCGCGGACCGTCTCGAGCATCCGGAACCGCACCACGCCGTTGGATTCGTCGCGGATCAGGATCGACTTGTCCACCAGCGAGGACAACACATCGAGCGGATCGTCCGGTGCCATATCGGCGCCACAGATCTGTTCGGCGGCGTCGATTTCGAAGCCACCGGCGAACACCGCCAGCCGGGCCCACAGCCGCTGCTCGGCCGGGGTACACAACTGGTAGCTCCAGTCGATGCACCATCGCAGGGTCTGCTGCCGCGTCGGCGCGGTGCGGCTGCCGCGGGTCAGCAGCGCATACCCATCGTTGAGCCGCTGCAGGATCTGCTCGGGCGACATGGTGCGCATCCGGGCCGCAGCCAGCTCGATCGCCAGCGGTAACCCGTCCAGCCGGGCACAGATACGGGCGACCGCGGACTTGTTGCCCTCGGAAAGTTCGAAACCCGGGACCACCGCGCTCGCGCGGTCGGCGAACAACGTCACCGCGGCGTAGCGGGGTAGTCCTTGCAGCGACGGCGTCCGGTCCGGGTCCGGCACCGTCAGCGGCGACACCTGCAGCACCATCTCCCCGGCAATGTCCAGCGGTTCGCGGCTGGTGGTCAGGATCCGCAGGTGTGGACAGTCCCGCAACCAGGTCTCGACCGACTCCGCCACCGATGCGACCAGCTGCTCGCAGTTGTCCAACACCAGCAGCAACTCCTTCGTGGCCAGGAACTCCACCACCACCTGCTGCAGCGGCCGTGTCGGATCGTCCCGCAGCCCCAGGGCAGCGGCCACCACGTCGACCAGCAGCGATGGGTCGGACACGTCGGCCAGCTCGACCAGCCACACCCCGTCGGCGAACTCCCGCCGTGCTGCTGCCGCCGCCCGCAGCGCCAGCCGGGTCTTGCGGACCCCGCCGATCCCGGTCAGTGTCACCAGCCGGACCGAGGACAACAGATTCTTCACCTCCGCCATCTCGCTGCGGCGATCGATGAAACTGGTCAACGTCAACGGCAAACTGTCGGCACCCCGTGGTAGCGCCGCCGCCGGTGGACGCCACCCCCGCATGGCGGGCGTGCGGTCTCGGTGCTCGTGTTCCGGTTCGGCGACGTGTATCGCCATCTCCTCGACCGCGAACCCGTAGCGGCGCTGCTCCTGCCGGATTGCCTCCCCGAGCGTCGCCGCCGAGGGCCGTTCGCGCGGATCACGGCTCATCGCCGTCGCCACCACCGTGGCCACGCCCTCGACGACACCGTACTCGCGCAGGTCCGGCATCGGCTGGGTGGTGATCCGCAGGAACTGGGTCACCACGTTCTCCCCGCTGCGCCGTTCAAACGCGGCATGCCCGGTCAAGGCGCAGAACAAGGTGGCGCCCAGCCCGTAGACGTCCGCTGCCGGAGTGGGAGTCTCGCCCTCGAGCACCTCCGGGGCGGTGAATGCCGGCGACCCCGCGAGGGTTCCCGCCGCCGTCTGAAACCCACCGGCGATGCGCGCGATGCCGAAGTCGGTCAACGCAGGCTCGCCGTAGTCGGTCAGCAGGATATTGCCCGGTTTCACGTCCCGATGCACGATACCGAGGCGATGTGCAGACTCCAGCGCCCCCGCGATCTTCACACCGATCCACAACACGGTCTCCACCGGCAGCGGGCCCTGCCCGCGGATCCGCGCATCCAGGGAGCCCAACGGGTGATACGGCATCACCAGAAACGGGCGTCCGCTCGCGGTGGTACCCGCTTGTAGCATCGTCACGATATTGGGATGCCCGGTCAGCCGACCCATCGCCCGCTGCTCCCGTAGAAATCGCCCCCGGTTCTCTGCGTCGAGCTCGGCGGTCAGGATCTTCACCGCCACCATCCGGTCCAGCTCGGGCTGGGTGCAACGGAATACCACACCGAAGCCGCCCCGCCCGATCTCCTCCACATCCTCGAACCCGGCCGCGGCTAGTTCCTCCGCGACCGGTTCGGATACGTCACGGATTGTCCGGAACAGATCATTCTCGCTCATGGGCTGTAGCCATCCCCCAGCGCGTGCCCAGCAACCGGACAACGCGCGCGGACAACCCTCAGCGTATCTCACCGGCCTGTAACGGCAGCCGATCGTAGACGGCCGCCTCAGATCCCTGTCATCAACAGCGCGATCACCCACAGCAGCCCCTATCGAGGCGACAACGCCGATGCACGCAAAGCGAAGACCACCAGCACCTACGCCAAGCGCGGCTACACTCCCCAGCGCGCTGCATCCAACATTCTCGACGCCATCGACCACAACCGTGCGGTAGCCCCCATCGCGGCCGAGGCACACCTCATGTACGTCCTATCGCGGGTAGCGCCCCCGGCGGCCCGGTGGCTGTCGGCCATGCTCGCCAACATCGCCGAGTGAACCGAGCAGATCCAACGCTCGCGGTCCCCACTGCCGGGTCCGGGGGTTCTGCTGAGATCAAACGGCGAATCGAGGACGGTTCGCGAACGGACGCCTACGACGATCCCATCGGCACGCAACACCGGCGTACCGCGGCAGGCGGATACGCAAAGATCGAATAACTTCCTGGTCCGGCGTTGTCGACCCCCTCGGCGAGCCAAGGTGTGTCCGTCAGCGGGTAGGGGCTGACCGGACTGGCAGGCGCGGAATCCAACGAAGTTCCATGTCACGCCATCAACTCGGACCGTCCGCCGAGGCCAGGCCATATCCGTTGGATTTTCGGTGGCTGCAAGTGCCGCCCACCGCATCGAATGCGAACTCGCGACACCGGACTGCCGAGCGCGGTGACCGACAGCGTCGCGGAGATCGGTGTGCCCACCGAGGTCGGCGAGTCCGTGCGGCAGCGTCGATGCCGGCGATCAGCCCCGATACGGTGGTGATGTGACACAGGCGCGCGGCAGACGTGAGTTGAACAAGATGGCTACGCGGCAGGCGTTGCAGGCGGCGGCCGACCGACTCTTCGCCGAGCGAGGCTACTCGGCGACGACGATTCGGGAGATCTCCGATCAAGCGGGGGTGAACGAGCGGACGTTCTTCCGTTATTTCGCCGGCAAGGAAGAGTTGCTGGTCGACGAGCTGATTACGCGGCTGCCGCTGCTCACCGATCAGATTCGCGCGAGGCCGAACGATGAGGCCCCCTTGGTGGCGGTCCAACGCGCGGTCCTCGGACTGATCCAGCCGAACCGGGGTCGGATTCGCCCGACCGTGCTCTCGGTGTATTTGGAGCAGCGCTCCGAGGCGGGATTGGGCTTGTCCGGGCTATCGCTGGCCCTGAGGTTCGAGGAGGCCATCGCGGCCGCTATCGGTGACCGGCTCTCCCGTATGGACCCGGTTCCTGCCGACCTCGACTTCCTCGCCGACCTCTACGGCCGGACCGCGGTCGCGGTATTGCGCAGCGTTCTACTACGTGACCGGCAACTTCGAATGCAGGACGCCGATTCGCGACCGGATCTGATCGAGCTGATCGAGCAGGCATTCAGTGCCCTGCCCGACGCCTGGCACACGTAACACGTGCGCCAGGCGGCCTCAGCTCAGTTCGTGGAGTGCCACGAGTCGAACGCGGCACCGTCGGCGAAATAGGTGACCGAGGGCAGATACGGGCCCATGACAGTCGATTCGTCGCCCGGTGTCCGGGTGTTCTGGACGGCGTTGGCGAAGTCCGGGTCCGGAAGCATGTGCCGAATCTGCAGCCAGCCGAAGTCCGGATCCTGGTCGCCGTCGCCACGTGGCGACCATTCGATCCATCCGACGCCGTGCTGGGCGTTGGCGTCAGCGGGTCGGTCCTCGGCCCGGCTGATGACGATGGTGTAGTTACCGTCCTTGTCCGTAGGGATCTGCTCGTCGTAGGCGCAGTCCATGACAGCGGTCGTGTAGACGGACTCGTTCATGCAGAACGAGGTGTAGCGGACCTGGCCGGAGCCCATGATGTTGTCACCGTGGAATGTTATGGGCGTTGTCGGCAGCTTGCCTTGCAGGACAACAACTTTGCCGAACTTCCTGTTGAGGGCTGTGCGAATGTAGTTGTTGTCGACATTGGGAAAGAACCCGCCGCCGCCCGACCGAGTCGGGTTGGACTCGGCGCCAGGTGCGTTGTCGCCGGTGTAGAGCTGCAGCAGATACCGGCGGTCGTACTGAGACCGCCATTGCGCGGGATAGGTTGCCGGGAACGTGTCGGGGACCTGCCTGGGCACCTGCACCAGCGCCGACGGAGCCGTGTAGATGGTCGGGCAGCCAGGGGCGATCAGCGACTCGGCAATGCCGGGTAGCACGTTGCACGGTGCGTTCAATTTGTCGGGGTATCGGAGCGCTCGGTAGGTGTTGAGGTTGAGGTTCAGCGAGCCGGTGGCCAGGTTCGTGGCCGTACGGTCATCCTCGGAGTGCAGGGCCTGGCAGGCGGCCTGTCCGGTCAGTACCGTGCCGTCCTTCAGCACCAACTTGGGTTGGGGCAGCGGCACCCCGCCGGTGAGCGGTAGTCCGGCGTCGGGCACATAGACCCGAGTGAGCAGGATTTCGGGGATCAGACCGCCGACGACCGGCAAGTTCGATGCGGCCGTGTTGGACTTGGTGTAGAGGACATTGCGTGGGGCCTCGGTGCTGTGATGATTCAGGGTGAAGCCGGGGTTCTGCTTGTCGACCACATTCACGGTGAAGGCACGGTCGGTGGCATCGCGGTGCTCGCCGGCCCGGAACGGGTTGGTGGCACCGGAATTCGGATCGATCTGGTAGTCAGCGAGCCCGTCGACCGCCGCCCCGAGCAGGTCGTAGCTGATCAGCGAGAAGTAACGACTGTGCGGAAATTCCCCTTCGAGAGTCAGCGTCGAGCCTGCGGGGCGGTTGAATGTCGCTCCCCAGTAGGTCGCGTCGGCGTCCGGGTAGGCGGTGTTGATGTCATGCGCGCCGTAGGCGCCGTTATGCCAGAAACAGTCGGTGAATCGGCCGCCGACGCGGCTCGAGGTTCCGCTCGATGCGTCGGGCCCGGCGGTCGCGAGCGGCGTGAGTGCGCCGGCGGCAGTAAGGGACAGCAGCGTGAGAACAGCGATGAGGAACGCCGGTAGTGGTCTCGCGGCAGCAAGCAGCCGTCTGGGCCGCGCCTGGGATCGTGATGACATAGAACTCTCTTTCAGGGGCATGTTCGCCGGATCAGCTGCCGAAAGGACTCCGGATGTGGAGCCCTCGGAACCGGACGATCCGTAAAACTGTCATGACTGACAGAATTTAGCGTACCGCCTTCCCGGGCGTAGCGGATCCCGGCCCATCATTGGTCTCGCGGGACTCAGGACGCCGCGTCGGAACGATGGACGCCGGACGTAAGGCCTGCTCATGTGCGCATCGGCATCAGCGCGATCGGCATCGCGGCGGGTGTGCACCACGTGGCGCACGGTCCGCGCGCGGCCGGGTCCAGCCGTTGTGACCGGCCGAATACTGCGGCGCGCGTCAGCGGCAGCTCGTCGGGGGCACTCGCATGCGTATCCGGACGCACGGTGATGGAGTACTCGCCACCCGGTGCTGGATTGCCGCCACGGATTGGCCGAACCGGCGTCGGGTGCGATGCGGTAGTCCGCCAGCGCGGAGGCGGCACCGTAGGTGAAGTTGGCGGCCTTGCTGCCGTAGGTGTTGAACGACATGTAGCGGGCGTCGGAGAGCCGGCCCGTGATGGTGAGCATGGTGTCGGGACCGACGTCGTAGGGCACGATCCAGCACCCGGTGCTGGTGTCCGGGTATGCGACATTGATTCAGCCGAGGGTGCGCGGCGATATTTCCGCCGCCATGTGCAGAAGGGTTGTCCCACAGACGACTTCGCCGGCAAGCCCCTAGCGCTTCCGCAGATCAGCAGCTCACCGAGAACACGCTGCAGCCGCCGCCCGACGCTGGGCGGCGCAGCCTGAAGACCCCGTCGGATCAGGAGACCAGGGTCAGTGCGGGTGGTTGCCAGCGGCCGTCGAAGGCTTCCGGTTTCGGGACGTAGAGGCGCAGGAACAGACCGAATTCGCCGGAGTCCGGGATGGGCAGCCAATTGCCCTGCGGCACATCCGGTCCCGGATCGGCGGCCTGGATGGCCAGTTCCACCGAGCCGTCGGGGCCGGGTACCGGGGGGACCAGGTGCCCGACGGCGTAGATACCCGCCGCATTGGATACCAGATATCGGTCGGCGGTATAGGCGGTGAGTGACCAGAACGCATCGACGGGTGGGATTGCTCCGGGCGCGAAACGCAGCCGGTAGCGACGGGGCACATCCGGTGTTCCGGCGTCGGCGATCAGCATCGGATAGATGGCGTCCTTGGGCAGGTTGGCGCCCAATGCCCGCATAGCGACACTCGCTCGCAGCAGATAATCGGTGCCGTAGCTGCCCAGGTTGACGTCGAAGGACCAGCCGTTCTCGTTCTTGGCCTGGGGATTTCGATAGTCGGCGATACGCCGGCGGGCATCCTGCACCGCGGCGTCGAGGTCCGGGTCGGACAGGGAGAAGTCCGTGCTACCGGGTTTGATGCCGATTCCGGCGAAGCGGGCCAGGGCCGCAGCGTCTTCGGGTGGGGTGGCGGCCATGGCATTACACAGGTGCTTGAAGAAGGTGCGGCCGTCCATGCGCGCCACCGTTTCCGGCGGCGGTGTGCTTTGCGCGTGCAGGATAGCGTCGGGTACCTGGATCGGGGCCGGGCGCACACCGAGCCTCCAGGCACTCAGCGGGGCCATGACCAGCTGCTTCCGCGCGGCCTCCGCGGCGGCCTGATCGGCTGCGCCGTGGTTCTCGACGCGGGCGATCAGCCAGCCGCGATCAGTGGGCAGGGACAGCTGAGTGACGCCCTCGGGCAAGGTGCCCGACCACCCGGGCCCGGTCACCGCGTAAAGGTGGGGCGATTGCCCGGCGGCCGTACCGGGCGCGATGCTGCTGGGGTTGTGCACGGTGTTGGTCCACGCATCCATGAACTGCAACAGCCAGTACCGGTCCGAGGCGGTCGGCGCTTGCACGATGACCGGCTCGTTGCGCAAATCCAGCCAGGCCGAGGCGTACAAGGTGTCCACATTGGGTGCGACCACGGACTTCGCTGCCGGATCGACGGGCGGGGGCGCCAGGAAGAGATTCGTCGCCAGACCGGCCCCGTTCGCCGCGCGCGTGATGTCCATCAACACCAGCGGATAACCGAATACGTAGGCGTCAGCGGCGATATCGCGGGGATCGCCGGACACGGCGGCATCGCCCTGCGCGATGACCGCGCGCCCGAACAGTCCGAAGGCGGCTGCCGCTGCCGTCATCCCGATGAACCCGCGGCGGGATACGCCCCGTCCACCGAGCCCGGTTCTGCTCCGCGTCTCCGGATTCCGCATCTGGTCCACCAATTCCTCCTGGTTCCCCTACGTACAGAGCGTCCGACGCATCGGACCCTCGAACAAGGCATGTCGCCGGCAATTCAGCTCTGTGGATTACCGGGCCATATCGACAGCGCGCGACATCTGGCGGCTATCAACTGGTCAGGTGACCTTCGGCAGTCGGCGGTGTGGGCTGCGCCGACCACACCCTTCCATGAACTGTCAGTTATGACAACTGTCGTTGATGACAGTTGTTCGAGGCGGTGACCTCGATCCAGTTCTCGGGTACACCGAAAGCGCGGATCACCGAAATGATGCCAGCGACAATGCCTTTCGCGATCAGCAAGAGGAGCCGCCCGAAGAGCCCGCTCGGATCCCGCTGGCCGATCCGGTCGGCAGCCGGGGGTGAGCCACTGGGAGCGCCGCGGATTCTAAAAATGTCGGTAATGACAGTTGTCATGTCTGACAGTTTATGCGAGGCTGTGCGAACCCGATCCCGCGACGCTGGCTGCCATTCCCCACCGCCGTGGCCGCGAGCACCAACGACCCCTTCGCCACCCGCCGGCGCGTAGCCGGCCTGGCCGAAGCCTGGGGCAGCCGCCTGATCGACGCCGGCCCGGTCGGACACCTCGACCCCGCCGCCGGCTACGGACCCCGGCCACAAGCCGGGCAACTGATCGACGACGCGACCCCAAACACGGTGCGCACCATCCCAGATCCGCACCAATCCCGTAGATGAAACAAGGAACACCCGATGAGGAAAACCACCACCGCCGCACTGCTCACCGCGACAGCCATCGCACTCACCACCGCAACGGCCCACGCCAACCCCGCTCCCGCCGACCCAGCGCCGAACGCCGTGCACTACGAAGTCGCCCGACGCGGCGACGCCGCCGTACTCACGACCAACGACGGCAAGCTGAAGGTCGACGGCGACCAACTCGTCGTCACCGACCACACCGATCAACCGATCGCCGCCATCCCGCTCACCTACCAGATCGACAACACGGCCTACCCGATCAACGCCCAGATCGACGGCGGCACAGCAACCCTCACACCCTCGAGGACCGACGGCCGCCCCGCCGAGGCCGTCTCCCGCAACCAGGTCATCACCACCGACCAAGCCGCCAAACAGATCGCGGAATCGGTCAACCCCCGCGACGCGCAAGCCCTGGGCACCTTCGCCCAGCGCCTCACGATCGGCGCCGCCGTCAGCGCCGTCCTGGGCGCCGTCCTCGGCGCCGGCGTCGGCTGCCTGACCGGCGCCGCAGTCGGTGCCGCGATCACCAGCCCGGTCATCTTCCTGCTCGCACCCTTCGTCGGCGCCGCCGTCGCCGGCTGTGTCCTCGGCGCCGCCACCCTCGCCGCGGTCGGCTCCATGACCGGGCTCGTCGTCGCCGGCGGACCCATCACCCTGTTCGCCGCCATCCAGTACTTCTCCACCATCCTCTCGCCCTGCCCACCCGAGCTCGCCTACTGCAAAGACCCCGCACAACCCGCCGCGCCCGCGAAATAGCAGGCCGCGCCACAACCGCGCACCCGGGGATCACGTCCGTTCCGGGTGCGCGGCCATGGCCTACCCGCCACCCAACCGCCGCGACGGCATAAACCCAGGAAATGACTCGCGCTGAAATCCCTTCTCCACCACATATTTCCGCAGGCGGGATGAGTGAATCACCCCGAAGGCGGTGTCCACATCGGACGCCGATCAGGTGTGGCGGGCGATCGCATTGCACAATCGCCGAGGAGGTATGACGAAACGTTGCCGCTCTGGTAGCCCAGACACGGTCGATCTTGCGGATCTGGATGAACTGGGCGTGCTCCCCAAAAGCGGCCCACCAGGCCTCGACAAACAGGCCTTATGTCTAAGCTCCAAGGGTAGCCACATCCATCACGTGACGTTTAATCCCGATCGAGATTCCCTGCCGCAAGAAGGTTTTGGGCACCACATGGGATGGCTTCGACCGGCAGATCAGACGCCGTTTGCCAATCCTGAAGAATGGCCATCTTTTTGAGACAGAACGTAGTGGCCAAGTTGTGAGACAACTTCAAGACCCGCAGGTCGGAGAGTTATGGCTGGCCACGACTCTTGAGACCCTACAGAACCAAGCTCCTGATGAAGCAAACGGTAAGCGCACCAACCACTTCGACCGATGCAGACTGGGCGGCCTCGCCGCTTCCGCACGAGTCTTACCCGCCGACAATGGAATTCCCGTATCGCTAGCAACCTTGATCAACAGCGGTGAGCGGCCTTCTGCATGGTCGCTGGACAAGCAGATGCGCTTTGTCACCATGCCACTCGAGAATGTGTTCCCTTGCGGCCGTGGCGAAGTCATGCGACTTCATCTTGCCTCCGGCCATTCCATCGATCTGACGATCGAAGCACGCCTGCTGACCATCAACGGCTGGAAACAGCTGGCTTCACTCACGGTTGGCGATCGTACGGCCATCCCCCGTTGGATTCCCCAGCCCGTACACGCCACAGATATGGTGGATGCCGAGATAATCCTGTTGGCACACATGATCGGTAACGGCTCTTGCGTGAAGCGCCAGCCCATCCGTTATGCGAGCATCGACGAGGAGAATCTTGCTGCCGTAACGGTGGCTGCCTCCCACTTCGGCATCACGGCCGTCAGGGATGATTATGCGGCAGCGAGAGTCACCACACTCCGACTGCCGGCTCCGTACCGGCTCGCTCGCGGAAAACACAACCCGATTGCGGCATGGCTCGATGGGCTCGGCCTCTTCGGACTGCGCAGCTACGACAAGTTCATTCCGGGGCCGGTCTTCACCCTGCCCACCGATCTGTTGACACTTTTTATTAGACATCTGTGGGCCACCGACGGTTCCGTGCGCTGGAACGAGCAGGGCCATCAAGCCCAGATCTATTACGCGTCAACAAGCCTGAGACTTATTGAGGATGTCGCCTGTCTGCTGCTCCGTCTCGGAGTGCATGGACGCATCAAGAAGATCCAGAAGGCCGGATACCGCGACTGCTGGCATGTCCGAATCGATGGTGTCGACAACCAGAGCGCCTTCATCGAGGACATCGGTGTACACGGAGCACGCGGCGTGATCGCAGAGGAATGCTTGGTCAAGCTCGATGCGATGACTTCGAACACCAACGTTGACACGATCCCGAAGGAGATCTGGGACACCGTTCGAGCACTCTTGCAGGCCCGAGGAATGACCCATCGAGAGTTCCAATCTGCGATGGGAACCAAGTTCTGTGGGTCCACCATGTGGAAGCACTCGCCCAGCCGCCCGCATCTGGCCCGAGCTGCAGACATCCTGGATGCTCCCGAACTGGCCATGCTTTGTACCAACGATATTTTCTGGGATCGCATTACGGAGATCAGCGATCTCGGCGAGCAAGAGGTGTTTGCCGCCACGGTCCCGGGCACCGAAAACCTCATCGCACAGGGTGTTTCGGTCTACGCGGGACTCTGACACCAGGCTCGACTCATCGCGAGCTCTGAGCTCCGGACGTAAGCGGGCGTGACGGCGGGGGCAGTTCCCGCCGTCACGCTCGCTCGATGTGGCTATCGTCCGCCCCGGAGGATTCGTTGCTGAAAATTAGCGACAATCTTGGGGATTGGGGTGTACTCGCAGGTCAGGGGCGGAGAATTCGTTGAAAGTTGTCCTCCAGGAGCAGGGTTCGCACTGCTGGATCCGCGATGGCGGCCTCGACGGTGTGTCGCGCGGCGACCACGTCGCCGTAGGGTGTGTTCGAGCCGAACAGGCACTGATCGGGGACTTCGCGTGCGGCGGCGGCGACCGCGAATACCTGTAGCGCGCTCGACAGATCGATGTGCAGGTTGGGCCGGTCGGCGGCCAGCTCCACCAGATCCAGGGCGTGGAATCCTCCCAGGGCGCCGACGATCAGGGGTACCGACGGATAGCGGGCGGCCAGTGCCGCATAGGTGCGGAGATCGTCGAGGGTGTTGGGTGCGAAGCCGTGGACCAGTACGGGTATCCCGCCGTGGTCGGCGCTGACGGCCAGCACCGGTTCGATGCGCGCGGCGTGGCCGGGCGGCGGGGTGACCTCGCCGATGCCCACGATGCCGGGGCGGGTCAGGTAGGGCTCGAACCATTCGCCGAGGCGCTCGGCGGGCAGAAGCGAGGGCAGGCTCGCGAAGGCGAGGGTGGTGTCGGGGTGTGCGTCCAGCGCGCGCAGCACCTCGTCCATGGCGACCCGCACCTCGTCCGCCGCCGCGTCCGCACCGCCGATAACGGCTGTCAGCCTGGCGAATTCGGCCCGCACCTCGCCGAGTGTGCGGGCGCGTTCGGGGTGGACCCGGGTGGACAGCAGCACCGTGCGATCCACGCCGGCCTGCGTCGCGCGCGCCAGCTGTGCGGCGGGGTCGGTGGTGATGTGGGCGTGGACATCGGTGACCATGGCGTTTCCTCCGGCGGGGAATGGGCGGCAGCGGCTCGACGCTAAACGTTGACACTGGGGTCAAGGTCAAGCCGGAGGACATGGATGCTGATCAGCGAGCTGTCGCAGCGCAGTGGGGTGAGCGCCCGCGCACTGCGGCACTACGACCGCAGCGGCCTGCTGGAGGCCGGGCGGCGGTCCAATGGTTACCGCGACTTCCCGGAGTCGAGTGTCGAACGGGTGCGCCGGATTCGGACGCTGCTCGAGGTGGGTCTCGAGCTGTCGGGGGTCGCGGAGCTGCTGCCGTGCTTCGCCGCGGACGGACAGCTGGGCGGGTGTGAGCGGGCGCGGCGCCGGCTGACCGATCGGATCGCGGATCTGGACCGGTCGCTGGTGGCCATCACGCGGGCGCGGGCCATGCTGGCCGCGGAGGTCGCGCGGTGGGATCGGCCTGCTTTGCCCGATTGCCGGTGAGTGGGCGTGGGACCGGGGTTACGGTCGACCAATGAGCCGTAGTGGGAGAGGGCGCGGTCGTATCGCTCGAGTGGGGGCGGTGGCCGGGGCGATCGCGCTGGTGGTCGCGGGCTGTGGGAGCGGGGGGAACGGGTCGGCGCCGCAGGGGGCGGCGAGCTGGCCGCCGTCGGACGGGCGCGGGTCGTGCGCGGTCGACAAGCAGGAGAATGTTCCCGCGACCATGCGCGACGGCGTGGTGCTGAAAGCGGATGTGTATCGGCCCGTGTCGGCGGATCCGGTGCCGGTGATTCTGATGCGGACGCAGTACGGGAAGGCGGCCGCGCAGGTCCAGCCGTTTCGCTACCAGACCCCGGACTGGTTCGCCTCGCACTGCTATCTGGTTGTGGTGCAGGATATTCGGGGTCAGGGGCAGTCGGGCGGCACCTTCACCGAGTTCGCGAATGACACCAACGACGGCTACGACTCGGTGGAGTGGGCCGCCACCTTGCCGGGTGCGAATGGCAAGGTCGGGATGTACGGTTCGTCGTATGTCGGTGCGACGCAATGGCTTGCGGCCGTCGGCGCGCCGCCGCATCTGACGACCATCGTGCCCGCCAATACCGCCTCGGATTATTACGACGACTGGACCTATGAGGGCGGTGCGTTCCGGCTGGCGTTCGTGGAGCCGTGGGCCATGGAGACCATCGGCGCGAGCGCGGCCCTCAATCGCGGTGACACCGCCACCGCCAAGCAGCTGGGGGTCGATGGCGCGGACTACACGCGCTGGCTGGGTTTCCGCCCGTATCAGCAGTTTCCGCCACTGCACCCGGATGATCCGGTGGTCGCGCCGTGGTTCTACGACTGGATCTCGCATTCCACCCGCGACGACTATTGGAAGCGGTGGAGCATTCGCGATCGGTACGCGAACGTGAAGGTCCCGGTGCTGGATGTGGAGGGTTGGTACGACGCCTTCCTCGCCGGCGGGGTGCAGAATTTCTCCGGCATGGTCGCCGGTGGCGGCACGCCGGAGGCTCGTGCGGGGCAGCGGCTGGTGCTGGGCCCGTGGGATCACGTCGGCTGGGGACGTCCGGGCAGCAAGGTGGAGACCCCGATGCTGGCGGCGAGCGGTGCGGCGGGCGACAGTCCGATCAACGACCTCATGCTGGCCTGGTACGACCATTTCCTGAAGGGCAAGGACAACAAGGTGTCCGGGCAGCCGGTGGTCGACTACTTCCTGATGGGTGCGAACAGGTGGAAGTCGGCCTCGGCCTGGCCGCTGCCGAATACCCGGTGGACCACCTATTACCTGTCCGGCAATGGCGGCAATGGGATTCAGGGCCGGGCCGGGCTGCTCACCACCGATGCCCCGCAGGACGCGCAGCAGCCGGATCGCTACGACTACGACCCGCTCAATCCGGTGCCCAGCGCCGGCGGGCACTCCTGCTGTGGTGCGTCGACGGGACCGCAGGGTCCGGTGGATCAGTTCGTGGTGGAGCAGCGTTCGGATGTGCTGACGTACACGACCGCGCCGATGTCCTCCGACACCGAACTCACCGGCCCGATTCGCGTGACGCTGTGGGCGTCCTCGACCGCGACCGACACCGATTTCACCGCGAAGCTGGTGGCGGTGGCCCCGGACGGCTCGACGGTGAATCTCAACAACGGGATCGTGCGCGCCGCGTTCCGCGATTCGCTCGATCATCCGTCGCCGATCGTGCCGGGTCAGCCGTATCGGTTCACGATCGATGTGTGGCCGACCAGCTATCTGGTCAAAGCCGGATCGGCGATCCGGGTGGAGGTGTCGAGCAGCGATTTCCCGCAGTTCGCACCGAATCCGAATACCGGTGACCCGTTCGGGCAGAACACGAATACGCAGATCGCGACGCAGACCGTGTATCACGACCAGGATCACCCGTCGGCGTTGGTGTTGCCGATCATTCCGGCGGGCGACGCGGGAAGTTCACGTTTCCCGCTGGCGCACTGACATATTCGCCCCCGATCATGACCGTGGCCGGGCTTCCCGTGGATTGTCCGCCCCGTGCGGGAAGCACCGGCCGCCTACAGACTAATCGCGATCGCGAAGGCCCCCGGCACGGCCGGGGCGGGTTAGTGTCGCTGGGTGGCTTTCGAGGTGCGTGTCGATACCGCGGGTGCGGTCGAGATCGTGAGAGCGGCAGCGGGGTTCGGCTGGCGCTGGGGCTCCGGCAATGTCTCCGAATTCGCCCGGCTGGTCGGATGGAGTAGTCCGCAGCCGGTGGGCACACTGCGTACCGGCCCGGTCTTCTCCCGGACCGGGCTGTCGGTGTGGTGGGACTCGGCCATGTTCTGGGGCAGCGACCGCGGCCTCGACCATGTGCGCGTGACCATCTCCGACTGCCCGGCCCCCGCGGAGTTCGGCAGCCGGGAACTCCTGGACGCGGCGCTGGCCCGCACGGCGGCCCTGTTCACCGAGCACTGGGGCGATCCGGAGAGCCCGGCCGCGGGCCCGGCCGAGGGTCCGGCCTGGCGTTTCCCGACCGTGTTCGCGGGCCTCACCATCGGTGTGGACACCGTCGATCTGCTGCTGGTGAACCCGACCGCGCAGCGGTACTGGATGGAACGCCGGCACGAGACCGCCCGCCGCCGCGCCGCCGCGGGCGCCTGGACCCGCTTCGCCGAGAACCTGGCGGGCTTCGTGGAGACGCTGCCGGTGGACGCGCGCCTGCTGATCACCGCGCCCGGCAGCCGCTTCGTGCAGTTCGACGCCGGGCCGGAGCAGCTGACCGGCGAACTGGCCCGCGCCGAATTCATCGACCCCACCTGGTATTACGGCCCGGAGACCGAGCAGCGGCTGATCGACCTGGGCTGGACGCCGCCGCGCGAGGACAACTGGACGCGCACCCTGTCCCGGCGCGCGGGCACCGTGGCCATGAGCGGGCTGGCACTGCGCACCGCCGACACGCTGCGCACGGTCGGTGTCACCGCGCCCACCGAGCTGGTGGCCGACGCCTGGGTGGAGGGCGGCGCGGATCTGGACGTGACGCCGCTGGGCGTCCCCCCGCATCCCACCTCCCGCAGCCAGCGCGCCGAATTCCTGCGCCGCCACGCCCTCTCCGACTTCGATGCCGGGCCGCTGCGGGTGGACGTGCCCGCCGGTGTCGAGATAGCGCGCGCGGCACGGGCTTTCGACTGGACCTGGACGCGCGCCGATCTGGACGGCTTCGCGGCCGCGGTGGGCTGGAAACCGCTGCACGACAGCGATACCGGCGAGCGCACGGTGTGGGCGGACACCGAATTGGGCGTGGACGAGCCGCGCGCCCGCTTCTGCTTCGACGGTGACCGGCTGGAGGCGGTCTGTGTCACCCTCAGCGACAGCATCGAATCGTTCCTCTACGACGAGGGCCTGCCCGGTGAGGTGCGTGAGCAGCGCACCGCCGCGCAGGCCCGCGCCCTGGACGGCTTCCGCACCGAGTTCGGTGCGCCGCGCCATGCGGTGCTGGGCCAGGCGCACGGGCCGGCCTGGCCCGGCGACCGGCTCACGGTGGGCCTGGTCACCGAGCCGGACACGGTGGAGCTGTACCTGGTGCGGCCGGGCGAACGCGACCGCCGCCTCATCATCGAGCAGCAGCGCGCCGCCTTCCGCGCCCACGATCGCGAATGGGCGCAGTGCTATGAGGAATTGGCCGCCCTGATCGCCGATCTCACCGAATCCGGCCAGCTCACCGTGGACGCCGGGGAACCGCATCGCGCCCGGATCAATCTCGACCACGACCGGGGCCACGAGCTGTTGCGGCTGGAACTGGCCAGCGCGACCGCCCGCGAATTGTCCCCGCGCGTCCTGAAATTCATGCTGCGCGACGGCTGGCAGCATCCCGATCATCGATATCCGCTGTGGCACATCGATCTTCCGCTGCCCGCCCTGCCGCGTGATCTGCGCCGGCTGGCCCGGCTGGCGGTGCTGCCGCTGCGCACCCTGATGCCGCCGCAGGCCCGGTTGCGCGTGCTGTTGAACGGCGAGTATCAGGCGGTGCGCGCACCGTCGACGGGCGCGATCGGCGCGCAGGCGGCCGTGCCGGACGCCTAGAGTCGAGGCATGATCGACAGCGAGGACATGCGCGTCACCCGGGCCGCCTACGACGAGGTGGCAGAGCTGTACGCCAAGCTCTTCCACCGGCAGCTGCACACCAATATCTTCGACCGATCGATGCTGGACGCCTTCGCGGAAGCGGTGCGGGAGAAAGGGAATGGCGCGGTGGCCGATATCGGCTGCGGGCCGGGCCGGGTCACCTCGTATCTGGCGGCGGCGGGGCTGGAGATGTCCGGGGTCGATCTGTCGCCGGAGATGATCCGCCTGGCCCGGGAGGAGTACCCGGACATTCCGTTCGAGGTCGGTCCGATGGAGCAACTCCGGTATGGCGATGCCGCCCTGGCCGGGCTGGTGGCCTGGTACTCGATCATTCACATTCCGCCGCACCGGGTTCCGGCGGTGCTGACCGAGTTCGCGCGGGTGGTGCGGCCCGGCGGGCACGCCGTGTTCGGTTTCCAGGCCGCCGACGAGCCCACGGGCGTGCGGGATTACGCGCACAAGGTCGCCCCCGCCTACCGGTGGGCGCCGGTCACCTTCGCGGAAGCGCTGGCCGCCCATGGTTTCCGGGCCACCGCCACGCTGTCGCGGGAGGCCCGCCCGGACGAGTACACCCCGCACGCCACCGTGCTCGCGGTCAGGGTCTGAGAGTGCCGGTGGTCAGGGCCGGATCGGTTCCGGTTCCCGTGCCGCCCGCTCGTCGAATTCGGTTCGGGCGGCGGTGATTTCCTCGGCGTGCTGCAGCGCCCACTGTCCCATGGCGTGGGTGATCCGGCCCAGGTCGGCGCCCATGTCGGTGAGCGCGTACTCCACCCGGGGCGGCACGGTCGGATACACCGTGCGCCGGACCAGCCCGTCGCGTTCCAGGTCCCGCAGGGTGCGGGTGAGCACCTTCTGGGTGATGCCGTCGAGGCGGCGGCGCAGTTCGTTGAATCGGATCGGCCCGCCCTCGTTGCGCAGGGTGCCCAGCACCAGCAGCACCCACTTGTCGGCCAGCACCGCGAGGATGTCGCGGGCGGGGCAGCGCCGCAGGTAGCTGTCGACCAGATTTCCGGATGGTTCCCAGTCGGAGACGGTATCCATGAGGTACCTCGGGATCAAAAGAGTGCCTTCTTCCCCCGAGATACTATCCGGCGCAGGATCGAGATCATGAAAGCGATCAGTCAGCGCACCCTCGGTGGACCGGATGTTCTGGAGACGGTGGAGGTCGATGTTCCGCGACCCGGCACCGGCGAGGTGCTGGTACGGGTGGCCGCCACCTCGATCAATGCCGCCGATTGGAAACTCCGCTCGGGCGCGGTCACCAAACTGGGCCCGCCGCCGTTCACGCTGGGCTTCGACCTGTCGGGTGTCGTCACCGCGGTCGGCGCGGAGGTCACCGAATTCCGGCCCGGTGACGAGGTTTTCGGGAATGTGCTCAGCCCTTCCGGCGCCTACGCCGAATACGCGGTGACCCCGGCGCAGTTCCTCGCCCACCGGCCCGCCGGGCTCGACCACATCCACGCCGCCGCCCTGCCGACGGCGGTGCTCACCGCGTGGCAGGCGTTCACCGATGTCCAACCGGGACAACGGGTTCTGGTGCACGCGGCGGCGGGCGGCGTGGGGCATCTGGCGGTGCAGATCGCCAGGGCGCGCGGTGCCTACGTGATCGGCACCGCCCGTGCGGCCAATCACGACTTCCTGCGCGGCCTCGGCGTCGACGAGCTGATCGATTACACGACAACCGATTTCACCACCGCCGTCAACGCTGTGGACATCGTGTTCGATCTGGTCGGCGGTGACTATGCGGCCCGCTCGCTGCGGGTGCTCACCCCGCACGGCCGGATGATCGACGCCCAGGGCGAGGAGCCGCTCGACGATCCCCGCTATCACCGTCTCTGGTTCACCCCGTCCGGCGCCGACCTGCGCGCGGTCGCGGACCTGGTGGCGGCCGGGCGGCTGCGCGCCGAGATCGATCGGGTGATGTCCCTGGCCGATGCCGCCGAGGCGCACAAGCTCAGCGAATCCGGCCGGGTGCGCGGCAAGATCGTCCTGACCACCTGGCACGACTGATCCGGCTTTCCGGCCATCGGGATACTTGATGCACGGGCCGCTCCCGGCGCATACCGTCGCGGAGAGACCACGTTGATCAGGGAGTAACGGTGACGGACTGGAACGAAGAAGTCGATGTCCTGGTGGCAGGGTCGGGCGGCGGCCTGGCCGGGGCCTATACGGCGGCGCGTGAGGGACTGACGGTGGCGGTGGTGGAGGCCACCGACAAGTTCGGCGGTACCACCTCGTTCTCGGGCGGCGGCGGGGTCTGGTTCCCGTGCAATCCGGTGCTGCAGCGGGCGGGCGTGGACGACACCATCGAGGACGCGCTCACCTACTTCCGGTCCGTGGTCGGTGACCGTACCCCGGCCGAGCTGCAGGAGACCTACGTCCGCAATGGCGCCAAGGTCATCGAATACCTGGAGCAGGACGAGGCTTTCGAATTCCAGATGTTCCCGTGGCCGGACTATTTCGGCAAGGCGCCCAAGGCGCGGCTGGACGGCAAGCGGCACATCATCCCCGCGCCGCTGCGGGCCGCGAAGCTGGGCGAGCTGAGCGACTCCGTGCGCGGGCCGCTCGGGACCGATCGCCACGGCGACCCGCAGCCCGACTACCTGATCGGCGGGCGGGCCCTCGTCGGCCGGTTCCTGCTGGGGCTGTCCAAGTACCCCAACGCCAAGCTGTACCTGAATTCCCCGCTGGTCGAGCTGGTGACCGAGGACGGCGCGGTGGTCGGGGCGATCGTCGAGCGCGACGGTGCGCGGGTGGCCATCCGGGCCCGCAAGGGCGTGCTGCTGGCCGCCGGCGGTTTCGAGGGCAACGACGAACTGCGGCAGCGCTACGGAGTGCCGGGCGTGGCCCGGGACACCATGGGGCCGTGGGGAAATCAGGGTAAGGCGCACGAGGCGGGCATCGCGGTGGGCGCCGACACCGACCTGATGGATCAGGCGTGGTGGTCGCCGGGCCTGGTGCACCCGGACGGGCGCGCCGCTTTCGCGCTGTGGTTCACCGGCGGCATCTTCGTCAACCAGGCCGGTGAGCGCTTCGTCAACGAGTCCGCGCCCTACGACCGGCTCGGCCGCGACATCATCGAGCACCTGAACGACGGCTCGGCGACGCTTCCGTTCTGGATGGTCTACGACGACACCGAGGGCATCGTGCCGCCCATCAAGGCCAGCAATGTGCCGATGGTCGACGCGGAACGCTATGTCGAGGCGGGCCTGTGGAAGACCGCCGACACCCTCGAGGGCCTGGCCGCCGAAATCGGTGTGCCCGCCGACGCACTGGTGGCGACCGTGGCCCGCTTCAACGAATTCGCCGCCCAGGGCGTGGATCCGGACTTCGGCCGCGGCGACGAGGCCTACGACCGCGCCTTCTCCAATGGCGAGCCCCCACTGACCCCGATCGTGAAGGGCCCGTTCCACGCGGCCGCCTTCGGCATCTCCGATCTGGGCACCAAGGGCGGGCTGCGCACCGACACCGCCGCGCGGGTGCTGGACACCGACGGCGAGCCGATCCCGGGCCTCTACGCCGCAGGCAACACCATGGCGGCGGTGAGCGGCACCGTCTACCCCGGCGGCGGCAATCCGATCGGCGCGTCGGTCCTGTTCAGCCACCTGGCGGCACTCGACATGAGCGGCCGCTAGCCGCGCCCCGCGCCCAGGTTCGCGGCGCGTCTCGTTCTGGACTGCGCTCCGCCTCCCCGCGCTTGGAGCGGAGGAGCGAAGCGGAGGAGCGGAGGAGGGAAGCGGAGGAGCGGAGGAGGGAAGAACGAGACTCCAGCGCCGCGAACCCGCCGGAGCGAAGCGGAGGCAAATCAAGCACAGTGTGATGCGATGGGCGCATGACGCGAGCGGGATACGACGTGATCGTGGTGGGCGGCGGCCACAACGGCCTGGTCGCCGCCGCCTACCTGGCCCGGGCCGGGCGTTCGGTGCTGGTGCTGGAACGCCAGACCCACACCGGTGGCGCGGCGGTGTCCGAGCGGGTGTTCCCGGGCTTCGACGCGCGACTGTCGCGCTACTCCTACCTGGTGAGCCTGCTGCCCGAGCGCATCGTGCGGGATCTGGACCTCAGCTTCGAGACCCGCAAGCGGCGCATCTCGTCGTACACGCCGATCGGTGGCACCGGGCTACTGGTGGACAACGGTTCCGAGGCCGCCACCCGCGCCAGCTTCGCGCAGGTCACCGGATCGGAGCGGGATTACGAAGCCTGGCAGCGCTTCTACGCCATGACCGGGCGACTGGCAGAGCGCGTCTTCCCGACTCTGACCCACCCGCTGCCCACCCGCGCCGAATTGCAGCGCACGGTGGACGATTCCACCGCCTGGGAGACGATTTTCGAACGGCCCCTGGGGGAATCGGTGGAGGCCGCCTTCGCCGACGAAACCGTGCGCGGCGTGGTGCTCACCGACGCGCTCATCGGCACCTTCACCCACGCCCACGATCCGGCGCTGCGGCAGAACCGCTGCTTCCTCTACCACGTGATCGGCGGCGGTACCGGCGACTGGAATGTGCCGGTCGGCGGCATGGGCGCCCTCACCGACGCGCTCGCCGGCGCGGCCCGCACGGCCGGGGCCGAGCTGAGCACCGGATGCACCGTCACCAGCATCGAACCCTACGGCGACACCGCCGACGTGCACTACCTGCACGGTGATCACGGGCACGTGGCCAGCGCGCGGCACGTGCTGGTGAACGCCGCGCCCTACGTGCTGGCGGGACTGCTGGGCGAGTCGGCCGAGAAACCCGAGGGCGCGCAACTGAAGATCAACATGCTGTTGCGGCGACTACCGAAACTCCGTGACCCGCAGGTGGATCCGCGCACCGCCTTCGCCGGCACCTTCCACATCGCGGAATCGGCCGGTCAGCTCGAGCGCGCCTACCGGGAGGCGGCGGCGGGCACGCTGCCCTCGGCCCCGCCCTCGGAGATCTACTGCCACACCCTGACCGACCCGTCGATCCTAGCGCCGGAGCTGAACGAGCGCGGCTTCCACACCCTCACTCTGTTCGGGTTGCACACGCCCGCACGGCTTTTCGCCGACGATCCGCGCGGCGCCAAGGAGCGGCTGGTGGATGCCACACTGGCGCAACTGGATTCGGTGCTGGCCGAACCGATCCGCGACTGTCTCGCCCTGGACGGCGAGGGCAACCCGTGCCTGGAGGCCCGCACCCCGGTCGAACTCGAACGCGAGATCAGCATGCCCGGCGGCCATATCTTCCACGCGGACCTGTCCTTTCCCTACCGCGCCGACGATGCCGACGACAGCCCCGCCGCCCGGTGGGGCGTCGCGACCGGGCACCGCAATGTCCTGCTGTGCGGTGCGGGCGCGGTCCGCGGCGGCGGCGTCAGCGGCATCGGCGGCCACAATGCCGCCATGGCCGTCCTCGAGGCGGGCTGAGCGAATCCGCGTGCGGGGCCGAGCGACCGGAATCGGCGCTCAGTCCAGTTCGCCGTGCTCCGCGTCCCAGCGGGCGCGGGCCGCGGCCACCGCGTCCATGTGCGCGCGGGACCAGTCGGCCAGGTAGAAGGCGACCCCGGCCAGGCTTTCACCCATCTCGGTGAGCCGGTACTCCACCTGCGGCGGAATGGTCGGGTACGCCGTGCGCTCCAGGAACCCGTCGCGCAGCAGCCTTTTCGTGGTGAGCGTCAGCATGCGTTGCGAGATACCCGGCACCGCGCGCTGCAGCTCGCCGAACCGGCGCACGCCCTTGCGCAGTTCGACCAGCACCTGCACGGTCCATTTGTCGCCGATCCGGTCCAGGGTGTCGCGGATGCCGCAGTGGTCATCGCCACACGGCCCGGCGGGAACAGCGGCTGCGGCCTGGTCGGTAACAGCGGTGTTCGTGACTGACACCGAAGTGCCTTCTTCCCAGGTCGCCACCGTCGTCGGAAGCTCGGTCAGGTCGTGGTCCACGACCTTCGCAACGCAAGGAGTAGCGCAATGATTCTCGTGACCGGCGTTTCCGGCGCTCTGGGCGGACTGGTACTGGCGGGCCTGCGGGCCCGGCCGGATCTGGAGGTGGTGGCGGGCACCAGCTCCACAGCCGCGCAGCACAGCGACAACACCGCCCGGCGCATCGATTTCGACGATCCCGCATCCCTGACCGCCGGCTTCGACGGCGTGGACACGCTGGTGTTCATCTCCGCCGGATACGCCGAGGACGATGTGGTGACGGCCCGCCACGGCGCGGTGGTGGCCGCCGCGGCCGCCGCCGGGGTGCGGCACGTCGTCTACACCAGCCTCTCGGCGTCGGCCGGGCACACCACCATCGCCGTCCCGCACCTGTGGACCGAGAAGCAGCTGGCCGCAGCGCCTTTCGAGGTGACGGTGCTGCGCAACGGGTTCTACAGCGAGGTGCCGGTGGGCCTGGCGGCCGGGGCGGCCGAATCCGCCGCCGCCACCGGGGTTTTCGCCGCACCGTTCGGCACCGGCCGCATCTCCGGGGTATCGCGGGAGGATCTGGCCGAGGTCGCGGTGCGGGTGGCCGCCGAGGTCGAGCGCGACCTGCGCGCCGGAGCGTCCACCGCGCACGCCGGTCGCACCTACGAGCTCGAGGGTGTGACCTCGGTCAGCGGCGCGGAGATCGCCGGACTGCTGAGCGAATCCCTCGGCCGCCCGGTCGAATACCGGGACGTGCCGCTCACCGAGCTGCGCGACAGCCTGGTCGGCGCAGGCCTCGAACCGTATCGGATCGGGCACACGGTGTCGCTGTTCTCCAACCTGAAGGCGGGCTTCCTGCACGCCACCCACAGCGATCTGCCCACCCTGCTGTCCGGCGCGCCGCGCCCGATCCGCGCCGAGATCGCGGCGGCGGTCAGCGGGCCGGGAGCAGCTGGGTGACGAGCCACAGGCGGCGGGGCAGCTCGCCCTCCTCGAAGCAATGCCGGTCGCGCAGCTCCCATCCGGCGGCGAGGGCCTCGACGAGTTCCGCGGAGAAGAAGTGCACGGCGAAGCCGCCGTGCTCGTAGATGTCGTCGCCGAGGGATTTACCGCTGCCGAAGTGGGCGTCGTCGGTATTGCGGACGGTGTAGACGAACGCGCCGCCGGGTTTGAGGACGCGGCGGATCTCGGCGACCAGGTCGCGGATCTCCTGGGTGCTGAGGTCCATGCACAGCAGCATGTGCGCGTACACCGCGTCCACGCTGCGATAGGGCAGCGGAATCGGCTGGCGCACATCGTGTTCCAGGGTGCGGACCCGGTCGCCCGCGCCTTCGGCGTCCGCCCGCTCCCGTAATTGCGCCAGCGCGACGGCACTGAAGTCGGCGGCGGTCACCCGAAAACCCTGGCGCGCCAGGTGGAGTGCGTCCCGGCCGTGGCCCGCGCCCAGTTCCAGCACGTCGCGGGCCCCGCGCTCGCGGAACAGACGCGCCGCGTACACGGCGGCCTCCGACGGCTCGTCGCCGTACATCTCCGGATGCGTGCGGTAGGTGCGCTGCCAGTGCTCGTGCTGGTCGCTCATGCCCCCAATCATGTCCGACCGGCGGCGATCAGGAGGTGCGACGGCCGTCCGCGCCGTGCTGGCCCATGATGTCGGAGCAGCAGCGGATGAAATACCGCATGACCGGATCGGTCTCGGAGGCGTCCGGCCACACCACCGCCACCCGGGTGGGGCCGATGCCGTGCACGGGCCGGAACACCACGCCCGGGTGCTCGGTGCGGGCGGTGGACGCGGGGGTGAAGCTCACGCCGAAGCCATTGGCGATGGCGCGCAGCCATTCCTCGGTATTGCGGGCGATGGCCCCGATGATGGCGGTGTCCGCGGGCCGCGAGTCCAGGCCCATCCAATAGTCGCGCCACCAGCCGGTTTCCGCGGGCGAGGCGACGTACGGCTCGTCCCACAGCTCCCGGAAGGCGATGTCGTCGCGCTGGGCCAGCGGATGGTCCTCGGGCAGCGCGATCCAGCGTGGTTCGGCGAACAGCTCCCGCAGGTGGTATTCGTCCTGGCCCGGAAAGGGCAGGCGCAGCAGGGCGACATCGACGTCGCCCTCGTCCAGCCCGGCGGTCGGGTCGGTCCAGCCGCCCTGGTGCAGATCGACCTGCCAGTCCGGGTGCAGCCGGTGGAAGACCCGGATGATCTCCGGAATATGGCCGTCGGCAGCGCTGTTCACGCAGCCCAGCCGCAGCACCCGGGAGGCGCGGCTGGCATCGCTCTTGGTGTCGCGCAGGATCCGGTCCCAGGACGCCAGCAGCGCCGGCACCTGCTCGGCGAGTACCTTGCCGGCCGCGGTGAGGGTCCAGCCCGCGCGGGAACGAATGAACAGCTCCACACCCAGCTGCTGTTCCAGCTGTTTGATCTGGGTCGCCAGCGCGGGCTGCGCGACATGTAGTCGCTGCGCCGCCCGCGGCAGGTTCTCCGCGTCCGCGACTGCCAGGAAGTAACGCAGCAGTCGCGTATCGATATCCATGCCACCAGGTTAGGAAGAGGGCAACCGGTAGGCATACCCGATGGCTTGGAAGCCGGGATTCGGGCGGGATGCTATCGGCAGTTCCGCTTCAGAGCGAGGATGCATGGGAGTGAGATGGCTCGCGTCCGGCGGATCCGGGCCCGCCGCGCGCTAGATTTTGATTGCTACGAAGTTGCTCATCTATGGAGGCGAGGGCTACGAGTCTGTCGCGGCACCATCCACCGCACCGGCGCACGACGCGCGGCCGGGGCGCGCTGTCGCGCAGCCTCTACGGGGCCACCCGCAAGGCCGCCGGATCCATGGATCGCTGGCTGCGGCGGGTCGGCCCCGGCGCGGTCGCCCCGGCGGAGCAGGCCCCGCCGCCGGAGGAACCACCCATCTCCGCCGACCTGCTGGATCTGTTGCGGCACATGGGCGTAGCCCTCATCCGCTCGGGCGAGACCACCGGCCGGGTAAAGGACATCCTCGACGAACTGGCGCGCCGCTACGACGCCACCGAGGTGCACTTCTTCGTGCTGCCCACGGGAGTGTTCGTGCGCGTACAGGATTCGCGCGGATCGGCGATGGACCTGCTGGAGGCCGACTCCGACACGCTGCGCCTGGATCAGATCGCCGCGCTCTACGAACTCATCGACCGGATCACCAGCGAACTGCCGCCGCCGGCCGAGGCCACCGCGGCGCTCGAGGACATCCTCGCCTCGCCGCAGCCGACACCGGTGTGGCGGTTGCTGACCGGCAATGTGGTGCTCACCGTGGGGCTCGGCCTGATGCTCAACCCCACCTCCACCGCCCTGCTCGGCTACATCGTGCTCGGGCTGGCGGTGCAGCTGCTGATCATGGCGGCCGACCGGTTCCGGCTGCTGTACACCAGCCTGCCGGTGCTCGCCGGGGCGGTGGTCACCCTGCTGTCGTTCGGTTTTCCCAACGCGCTCGGCGGCGGCAATCCCTCCCAGCTGCTGATCCCCTCGGTGTCGAGCCTGCTGCCGGGCGCCATGCTCACCAACGGGTCCATCGAGCTGGCCACCGGATCCATGATCGCGGGCGCCAGCCGCACCATCTACGGCTTCAACAAGCTGGTGCTGCTGGCCTTCGGGGTGCTGGTGGGGCTGCAGCTGCTGGGCACGCTGCCCACGGTGTCACCACAGGCCGGACACGGATTGGGCTGGTGGACACCGATACTCGGGGTGCTGCTGATCGGACTGGGCCACAGCTGGCGGGCCAGCGCACCGCAGAGATCCCTGGGCTGGCTGCTGATCGTGCTGTACGCGGCGTTCTGCGGGCAGCAGCTGGGCACCCAGCTCGGCGGCGGGCTGCTCGGCTCGTTCCTCGGCGGCATGGTGGCGGTGCCGGTGGCATACCTGGTGCAGCGCTTCAAGGACGCCCCGCCGACACAGGTGGTGTTCCTGCCCGCCTTCTGGATGCTGGTGCCCGGTGGCATGAGCCTGAGCGGGATCTCCGCGCTGGTCACCGAGAACGACCCCAACGGCCTGCACATCCTGGTCACCGCGGTGCTCACCGTGCTCGCCATCGCGCTGGGCGTGCTGGTCGGCTCGGGCCTGGTGACCTCGGCCCGGGAGCCGCGGCTCCAGGGCATGGTCGAGGACTGGCTGGGACCCGGAACCGAAACTCAGCGCACCACCGGGAGTTCCGAGCCCGGATCGGCCAGCCAGAGCAGCCAGTGAGGCGCGAGCAGGGCGGCGAACTCGTCGTAGCCGGTCGCGCCCGGATGGAAGCCATCGCCGGCCGCGACATCGCGCATCCAGATCTGGTTCTCGCGCAACGGCTGATGCGCGCGCAGGTAGGGCACCGCGGCCTCGTCGCACAGGTCGGCGAAGCGGGCGTCCAGCGCCAGCAGCCGGGCATTGTGGTCGTCGTCGACATTGGGCGGCGGCGCGACCACCATTGTCTGCCAGCCCTTTTCCCGCGCCCGGCGGAGGATGTCGGCCAGATTGCGCTCCGACTCACCGGGATCGACCCGGGGACGGCCGTCCTCGAGCTGGGTGTCGTTGACACCGGTGGAGATCACCACCCGGCAGTCCGCACCCGCGGGTAGCCGGGGCGTGCACTCGGCCTCCCAGCGGGCCCGCAGCTCGGTGCTGTTCTCCCGCCGGATGCCGAGGTTGTAGCAGGTCAGCGGCTGTCCGGCCGCCGTGGCCCGGGCCGCCAGCCGGCCTGCCCAGCCCAGGCATCGCTGATCACCGACTCCCGCGACGAAGGACTCACCGACGAAACAGACACGGAGATCGAGCACCACGGCCCGATCCTCGCACGCCCGTTCGCGATCCTTCAAAGACTCGCATCAAGCAGGAATAACAGGGAAGCCGCAGGGAGGTGGAGGCGGTCGCGGCCCGTCTCGATGCTGGACCGCGGCTGGAATAGACCTCCGCCTTGCAGCGGGGGAGCGAAGCGGAGGAGGGAAGAATCGAGACCTCGGGGGCCGCGAACCCGCCCCGGAGCGGAGCAGAGGGGCGAATCAGACACTGTTACGGTTACGGCGTGTTGGGTGGTCGGTGATGCCGTCGACTGCCGCATACTCACACCGAGCCGACCTTGGGACCACAGCCGTTCCCACGATCCGAAAGCGCGAATAGGACATGCGAGTCGACGGGCGGGAGATTCCCGTCTCCGGCAGCCTGCTGCAGCCGCGGATCCGCCGGACCAGTGACATTCTGCGCGTTGTGCTGTCCGCGCTGTCGGTGGCCATCGTCATCGCCGGATCGCTGATCACCAGGCCGCAGTGGGAGGCGCTGGAACGCTCGGTCTCCGGCATCGTGGGGTTCCTGACCCCGGAACAGTCGAACCTGGTCTACATCGTCTACGGCATCGCCATTCTCGCGCTGCCCTTCGCCATTCTGGTGCGGCTGGTGCTGCGCGGGCAGTGGAAACTGCTGGCGGGCTTCGTCTCCGCGGGCCTGATCGCGCTGGGCCTGTTCTCCATCACCGGCACCGGCTTCTCCGCACCGCGCTGGCATCTGTCGGAACCGGGACAGGTCAACACCTTCCTGTCGCAGTTCCTCGACGATCCGCGCTGGATCGCCATGCTGGCGGCGACGCTCACGGTGGCCAGCCCGTGGCTGCCCGCACGGGCGCGACGCTGGTGGTGGACGCTGCTGCTGGCCTTCGTGCCGATCCACCTGTTCGTCTCGCTGGTGGTGCCCGCCCGGGCCGCGCTGGGCCTGGTGGTGGGCTGGCTGGTGGGCGCGGTCATCGTGCTGGTGGTAGGCACGCCCGCGCTCGAGGTGCCGCTCGACGCGGCGGTGCGGGTGCTGGCCCAGCGCGGGTTCCGGGTGACCGCCTTCAAGGTGCTGCGCCCGGCCGCCCGTGGGCCACTGGTGCTTTCGGCGAGCACGGTGCCGCAGCCGGAACTGGGCGCCTCACCCAACGGCGCGCCCGCCGTGGCCGGGACCGCGGCGGAGTCCGGTGAATCCCGTTCACCGGACAATGAATTGATCATCGAGATGTACGGCGCGAACCAGCGCAGCCGCGGCATGCTGCAGCAGCTCAAGCGCTGGCTCACGATTCGCAGCGGCGAGTACCCGGCGCCGTTCGCCTCCATGCGCCGCGCGGTCGAGCATCGCGCCCTGATGGGTTTCGCCATCGCCGATCTGGGCCTGGCCAGCAACAAGCCGCTCACCGTGGCGGCGCTGGACCGCGGCTGGATGGTGTACGCGCACACCGTGCCCCAGGGCCGGCCGCTGGCCGCCGCCGACGGGGAGCCGGTGCTGACCCGGGTGTGGCAGGCGCTGCACAGCATGCACCAGGCCCAGATCTCGCACGGCGAACTGCACGCCGAGGAGATCCGGGTCCTCGACGACGGCACCGTGCTGTTCGGCGGGTTCGTGCAATCCGAATTCGGCGCGTACCAGGCACGTTTCGACTCCGACGTGGCCCAGCTGCTGCTGTCCTCCGCGCATCTGTTCGGTGTCGGCCCGGCCGTGCGCACCGCGCTCGAAGTACTGGACAAGCAGGCGGTGCTGGACGCCTCGGCCCGGCTCACCAAGACCGCGGTGCCCACCCACCTCCGCAAGGCGGTGCCGGACGCGGGCGAGCTGATGAAGGACATCCGCGCGGAGGTGGCCGCGCAGACCGGGCAGGACAAGATCGAGGCCGCGCAGATCACCCGCTTCTCGCGCAACCAGATCATCCAGCTGGTGCTGCTCATCGGCCTGGTGTACGTGGCCTACCCGTACATCAGCGCGGTGCCCACCTTCGCCTCGGAGCTGCGCAATCTGAACTGGGGCTGGGCGCTGCTGGGGCTGACCGTGTCCGCCCTCACCTATGTGGGTGCGGCAATGGCGTTGTGGGCGTGCGCCTCCGAGGCCGTCAGGTTCGGCAACCTGCTGCTCATGCAGATCGCCAACACCTTCGCCGCGACCACCACCCCGGCCGGCGTGGGCGGGCTGGCGCTGAGCGTGCGGTTCCTGCAGAAGGGCGGCCTGGGTGCGGTGCGGGCCACCGCGGTGGTGGCTCTGCAGCAGACGGTGCAGGTGGTGACCCACGTGGTGCTGCTGCTGATCTTCGGCGCGCTGGCCGGAACCTCCACCAACCTGTCGCATTTCGTGCCCAGTGCCACGGTGCTGTACCTGGTGGCGGGCGCCCTGCTGGGCCTGCTGGGCGTGACCATGTTCGTCCCCAAGGTCCGCAAGTGGCTGCTCAACGAGGTGCGCCCGCAGCTGGCGGAGGTGGTGGGCCAGCTGAAGGATCTGGCCCGGCGGCCCGGCCGGCTGGCCATGATCGTGGGCGGCTGCGCCACCACCACCCTGGGCATGGCGCTGGCGCTGTGGGCCAGCATCGAAGCCTTCGGCGGCAGTACGACTTTCGTGACCGTCACCATCGTCACCATGATCGGCGGCACCCTGGCCTCGGCCGCCCCGACCCCCGGCGGGGTGGGCGCGGTGGAGGCCGCCCTCATCGGTGGTCTGGCCGCCTTCGGTGTCTCGGCGGGGATCGCGGTCCCCGCCGTCCTGCTCTACCGGGTGCTGACCTGCTGGCTGCCGGTGTTCTGCGGCTGGCCGATCATGCGCTGGCTCACCGCCAAGGACATGATCTAGGCCGAATACGCCTTGCGCAGTTCGACCTTCACGACCTTGCCGCTGGCATTGCGGGGCAGCTCGGGCACGACCACGAGGTGCTTGGGGTGCTTGTAGCGGGCCAGGGACTCGTTCAGGAACGGTTCCAGCTCTTCGAGGGTCAGGTCGTCGACGCCGTCGATGAGCGCGACCACCGCGACCGGCACCTCGCCCCACTTCTCGTGCGCGCGGCCCACGACGGCGGCCTCGTGGATCTTGGGGTGCGCGAAGAGCACGTTCTCGATCTCGGCGCAGTAGATGTTCTCGCCGCCGGAGATGATCATGTCCTTCTTGCGGTCCACCACGTAGATGAAGCCCTCCTCGTCCTGGCGGACCAGGTCCCCGGAGTGGAACCAGCCGCCGTGGAAGGCCTCCGCGGTGGCCTCGGGCTTGTTCCAGTAGCCCTGCATGAGAGTCGGTCCGCGATAGACGATCTCGCCGACCGTACCGGGTGCGACATCGTTCATCTCGTCGTCGACCACGCGGGCCTGGATGGTGGGGATGGGCAGGCCGACCGAGCCGATCTTGCGCAGCGCGTCCTTGCCCTCGAGCACACAGGTGATGGGTGACATCTCGGTCTGGCCGAACACCGCCACGTTGAAGGCGTTCGGGAAGCAGTCGGCCATGGCGCGCAGCACCGTGTCCGACGCGGGGGCCGCACCCCAGCACAGCGCCTGCAGCGCGAGGTTGCGCTGCTTGACGGTCGGCTCCTCGCAGATGAGCTGCCACTGCACCGGCACGCAGAAGGCGGCGGTGGCCTGCTCGGCCTCGACGGCGTCGAGGAATTCGGTGGCATCGAACGCACCCAGCGGATGCAGCACCGTTTTGCCGCCGAGCATGAAATACGGGGTGAGCGAGCCCAACCCGGCGATGTGGAACAACGGTGAGCTGCAGAGGCCGATGGAGTCCGGGGTGATCTCCATGGCCCGGATACAGGTCAGCGCCTGCGCGCTCATGTTCGCGTGGGTGAGCACCGCACCCTTCGGGCTGCCGGTGGTGCCCGAGGTGTACATGATCAGGCAGGGGGTCTCTTCCGGAATGTCCAGTGGCGCATGCGGTTCACCCGGCTCGGCCAGGAAGTCGTCGTAGCCGATGACGCCCGCGCCGGTCTGCCCGTTGATGACCACGATCGTGGACGGGTCCGGGGCCTGCCCGGCGACGCCCACGGCCAGCGGCTGCAGCACCGAGTCGGTGACGATGGCCTTGGCCCCGGAGTCGGCCACGATGTAGGCGACCTCGGGCGGGGTGAGCCGGAAGTTCACCGGCACCGCAATGGCCCCGAGCGCATTGATGCCCATGACGGCCTCGATGTACTCGGTGTAGTTCAGCGCCAGGATGAGCACACGATCGCCGAACCCGACCCCTCGACGGGACAGCGCGTCGGCGAACCGCTCCGACCGCTCGTGCAACTGCTTCCAGGTGGTGTCCACGCCCTTGTACCTGAAGGCGACCTGACCGGGCCGCATGGCCGCGTGGGTCGCGACCTGGTTCACCCAGTGGTTGCGACGCGACCGAATCGGCTCGTCTAGCGGCTGGAAGGTCATGCGGTGTCCTTTCACGCTGATCGCCTGTGAGAATAACGCTTAACTTTCTGACGTGACAAGGGTTACAGAGAAGGTTTCACCAATAAGTTCTCACCGCTTCATTCAGCAGTTCAGAGCACAGATTCGAGCCTGGTAGGCACCCGCATCCAGAAGCGGCCAGTCCCGGGTGCACTGGTCAAAGCCCTGGTCAGGTGCAAACTCTGACTCACATCAGGGTTGTCGCTCCATATGCAACTATGCGAGTATCGGGGCAGTTTGCGAGAGGCAGGGAGAGGACAGCGCCCATGGCACTGAAGACCAGATTCACCGAGACCTTCGGGGTCGAGCACCCCATCGTCCAGGGCGGCATGATGTGGGTCGGCCGCGCCGAACTGGCCGCTGCCGTCTCCGAGGCGGGTGGTCTCGGCATCATCACCGCGCTCACCCAGCCCACCCCCGACGATCTACGCCGCGAGATCGACCGCGCGCGTGAGCTCACCGACAAGCCCTTCGGCGTGAACGTCACCATCCTGCCGTCGATCAACCCGCCGCCGTACCAGGAGTACGTGCAGGCGATCATCGAGTCCGGCGTGAAAATCGTGGAGACCGCCGGATCCAATCCGGAGCCCTTCCTGCCGTACTACAAGGAAGCCGGCATCAAGGTGCTGCACAAGTGCACCAGCGTGCGGCACGCGCTCAAGGCGCAGAAGATCGGCGTGGACGGCGTGTCCATCGACGGCTTCGAATGCGCCGGGCACCCGGGCGAGGACGATGTGCCGGGCCTGATCCTGATTCCGGCCGCCACCCGGGCCCTCGACATCCCGGTCATCGCCTCCGGCGGTATCGCCGACGCCCGCGGCCTGGTCGCGGCGCTGGCGCTGGGCGCGGACGGCGTGAACATGGGCACCCGCTTCATGTGCACCCAGGAGTCGGCGATCCACCAGACGGTCAAGGAGCAGATCGTCGCCAACTCCGAGCGGGCCACCCAGCTCATCTTCCGCACCATGCACAACACCGCCCGCGTGGCGGACAACGAGATCAGCCGCAAGGTCGTCGAGATCGAGAAGGCCGGCGGCAAGTTCGAGGATGTCAAGGATCTGGTGGCGGGCGCGCGCGGCCGCCGGGTGTTCGAGGACGGCGACCTGGACGCCGGCATCTGGTCGGCCGGTCAGGTGCAGGGCCTCATCGACGACATCCCGACCTGCGGTGAGCTGGTCTCCCGGATGGTCACCGAGGCGGAGGCGCTGATCCAGCAGCGGCTCGCGGGCATGATCGGATAATTCCGGCGAAAGTCCGTACGTCCCAGACAATTACGACAGAGCCCTTGGCATTTCCTGCCAAGGGCTCTGGCCATTCCGGCTATCGGCGCCTGTTGGATCCGTCATGCTTTGAGGACACGACGGATGCGGCGGAGGTGCCTGAAATGGCCATCACTCGAATCTATCTCGACGACGACGCGCTGCGCCGGACCATGGCCATCTCTGGTGTGAATACCGAACAGGACGCGGTGAACCTAGCACTGCGGTTCTTCAGTTCCCATGCCACCGCCGAGGATTTCGACCATCCCTTCCAGGGGCGGACGGCCACGGCCTCGTAATCATGCGCAACGATGACCCCGAGGCCTTCGGGGCGATCGGATAGGCGCTGACCTGCACAGCGCCGGCTGACGAATTCGCCTGCGCAAAAGCTCTTCTGGCCGCGGCGAATTCTTGGCAGAATCGCCGGTGGTACCTCGACGGCCGACAGCGCGCGGACACGGGAGGGCATTCCTGTGCGGCAGAGTACGAGAGCATCGACCGATCCCACCCCGTTCCCCCGGGTGTCGATCGTTGGCGTCGGCTGCCGGTCGACGGGTCTGGAGTTCGATCACGAGTGGTTCGGCATGGATCGCCTCGCGGCCGCCGGGCTCACCCCGCGCCAGCGCACCAACCTCGAGGTCGCCGTGGAAGCACTGGACGACTCCGGATTGGGCTGTCTGGCACCGGCGTCCAATGCGGCGGTGGTCTTCGGCGCGGTCGGCGGCACCAATAGCGCCCACCACCTGTCGCGTGCCCTGGACCTGCGCGGTCCCAGCCTCACCGTGGACAGCCGGCGCGCCTCACCACTGGTCGCCGTGGATATGGGCGTACGTCTGCTGGCCGACGAAGCCGTGCCCTTCGTCATCGCGGGCGGTGTGGATCTCGCTCTGCTACCCGACATTTCGGACCTTCGGATACCGGTGCCCAGGAATCGCGGCACCGGCGCCGGCGGCGGCAATGGCATCTGCACCGTCCTGGTGCTGCAGCGCACGACCGACGCGCTCCGGACCCGAACCCGCCGCTACGCCGATATCGGCGGGCCCGCCATCGGATTCCCCGAGGCGGACAGCCCCGACGCACACATCGCCCTGGACGACCCCGCGCGACCGGGTGGGACCCCCGCCCTCGACCGCGGCGACGAACCCCCGGTTCTCCTGCCCCTCACCGGACGCGACCCGGCCGCCATCCACGCCCTCGCGCTGCGCTGGGCCGTCGCGATCGGGTCCTATCGCTCACTGCGCGAATTCGCCTCCGCCACTGCCCGGCTGATACCCGAACCCACCCGCGCCGGGGTTCTCGCCCGCGACAGCGCCGAGGCCGCGGCCCACCTGCGCACGCTGGCCCGCCGCATCGACACCACGCCCGCGATCGCCCGCACCACGGGGACGGTCGCGCCCGCACCCCTCCCACGCGCGGCGACCGGCATCTTCGACCCGGTCCGCACCGATCACGACGGCGGCACGCTCTTCCTCTTCCCCGGAACCGGCGGCCTCCCGCGCATGGGACGCGCGCTCGCGGCCCGGTACCCGGTCTTCGCGGCGGCATTGACCGCGGCAGTGGACGCCGTGGCAGCGGCCGGCGGCCCACGAGTCTGGACGCCACGCAATGGATTCCACCGAATGACCCCTACGGGTCGAGGCGGCGAGCACGGGCCCGATCGCGCGCGCGAATTCGGCTGCGAGGGCGACACTTCGGGCGAATCCGGCGCGCGCGGCATCGTATTCGAGCATTCGGCATTGTTCGCCTTTCAGGTCGCACTGGCCGAATTGCTCGAGTCGGTGGGGTTGCACGCGGATGCGGTGGCCGGGCACGGCGCCGGTGAGGTGGCCGCCGCGGTCGCGAGCGGCGCGCTGTCGCTGGACGACGGGGCACGGGTGGCGGTGGCGCGGGCGCGGCTGCTCGAGCGGGCCGGTGGGGGTGGAGCCGCGGCCGTGCTCGAGGCGACCCTCGCGGAGGTGACCCGGCTGGTCGAGCCCATGCGCGCCGATGTCGCCGTCGCCGCGGTGGACGGTCCGACCGCCATCACCGTGGCGGGCGAGCCCCGCTATGTCGACGCCCTGGTGCGGCGGGCCCATCGCCGCACCATCTTCGCCCAGCGCCTCCCGGCCGACGCAATACCCGCCGCCGCGCACCTGCCGGCGATCCGCGACCGCGCCGCCGAATTGCACGGTGAACTCATCGATCTCGAGGCGAATCCGCCGCAGCTGCCGTTCTACTCGACCACCCGGCCCGGCCCGGTGCCCCGGATGCCGGACACCCGGGCCACCGGGGACGAGACCGCGCGCACCACGGCACCGCCCGCCACGGCGGACGATCTGCGCACGGACGCCGCCTACTGGGCTGCCAATGCGTGGCATCCGATCCACTTGGCCGCGGCGCTGGAATCCGCTGCCGCCGACGGGATTTCGAGGATTCTCGAGATCGGGCCGCAGCCGGTGCTGACCCCGGGGTTGCGGGAGCGCGCCCCGTTCCGGGAGGGCGCGCAGGCCGTGCTGTCCCGCGACGACGAGGCGGAGAGTTTCCTGCACACCATCGCGCGGCGCTATCTGGACGGGTGCGCCGTGGACTGGACGGCCCTCGGCTCGCTGACGGCCGCTCCACCGCAACGGCAATGGCGCAGAACGGATTCCGGTGCGCGGCGCCGGTGGCGCGACGGCGGCTTCGGCGCGGCGTACCCGGCCGGGCAGCCGCCGGCACCGGCCTTTCCGGCCGTCGACATCCGGCCGGACGGGACGTATCTGGTCGCGGGCGGGCTGGGCCCGCAGGGCGAGGTCGCGGTGCGCTGGCTGCTGGAGGCGGGGGCGCGGGACGTGGTGGTGCTGACCCGCACGCCGCGCCCGCTGCCGGCGGGGTTGACGGGGATGGAGGAGCGGATCGTGGTGATGCGGTGCGACTGCGCCGATCGCACCGATCTGGCGACGGCGCTGCAGGACATTCGCGAGTGCGGGCCGGCCGTCCGGGGCGTGGTGCACGCGTCGGGGGAGACGCGGCTGGTGGCGGCGGCGAATCTGCTGGAGTTGACGGCGGCGGATCCCACCGATTTCACCGTGCTGCTGACCTGCGTACCCAGTGCGGCCGAGCCGGGTGCGGTGCGGGAACTGGCGGCGGCGCAGGTGGATCGGCGGGTCATCTGCGTGGAGTGGGTGGTCGGCCCCGCAGCCTGACAGCCGGGCAAAACGGTCAATTGGGACCGAATCCGCGTGTCCATAGGCGACCGGTCGGTCGCACGGGAATGATGGCTCCATGGCGGACCCCGAGATCACGGTCAAGTGGAAGAAGGAGCCGGACGAGCACGACTACCCGGCCGCCGCGGACTACCTCGACATGCTGGCGGAGCCGGACATCGTCGACAAGGTCATCCAGAAGCTGCGCGACGCCCCCGTGGTGCACAAGAAGGCGAAGGACCTGCTGCGCGCCTCCCAGCTGGAGATCCTGCCGACCTACAACCCCTTCGTCCGCCGCGACCTCGCCAAGATCACGGCCGGCCTGGCGCTCTCGCCGATCCTGGTGGTGCGCGGGGACTTCCGCAAGGCCGTGCCCATGCAGATCGTGGACGGCTACCACCGGGTCTGCGCCATCTACTACACCGACGAGAACATCGCGATCCCGGTGAAGATCGCCTCCCTGCCCTGACCGCGTGAATGCCGAGACGACGACGCCGTGACCTTCCAGACCCTCACCCTCATCACCCTGCTCGGCCTGGCCGGGCCCTGGCTGGCCTGGCGGCAGTCCTGGCACCTGCCGGTCATCCTGGGTGAACTGCTGGCCGGAATCGTCTTCGGCACCACCGGCTTCGGCCTGCTGCACCCGGAGGACCCGACCTTCGCCTTCATCGCCGATGTCGGCTTCGCGGTGGTCATGTTCGTGGCCGGCACCCACGTGCCGGTGCGGGACGCGGCCATTCGCTCGGCGCTGGGGCGGGGCGCGCTGCGCGCGGTGCTGGTGGGCGTGCTCTCGGTGATCGCCGGGCAGGGCATCGCGGCCTGGTTCGACACCGGACACGGACTGCTCTACGCCGTTCTGCTCGCCTCCTCCTCGGCGGCCATCGTGCTGCCCATCATCGATTCCCAGGGGCTGAGCGGAAAACCCGTGCTGGAGATGACCGCTCAGGTCGCCATCGCCGACGCGGCCGCGGTGGTGGCGCTGCCGCTGGTGATCGATCCGCACAATGCGAGCCGGGCCGCGCTCGGGGCGCTACTGGTGGCCGGGGCGGCGGTGGTCGCGTACTTCTTCCTGCGCTGGCTCGAGGACTCCGGCATCCGGCATCGGCTGCACAAGATCTCCGAGGATCGGCAGTTCGCGCTGGAACTGCGGGTCAGCCTCGCCCTGCTGTTCGCCCTCGGCGCGCTCGCCACCCGCAGTCACGTCTCGATCATGCTGGCGGGCTTCGCACTCGGCCTGGTGGTGGCGGCCATCGGGGAACCGCGCCGAGTCGCCAAGCAGCTCTTCGCCATCAGCGACGGCTTCCTCGCACCGTTGTTCTTCGTCTGGCTCGGCGCACGGCTGAACCTGCGCGAATTCGGCGACCACCCGCACCTGATCCTGCTGGGCCTGGCACTGGGCGCGGGCGCGGTACTGGCCCACGTCCTCATGCGGTTCCTGGGTCAGCCGATTCCGCTCGGGGCCATCGCTTCCGCGCAGATCGGCGTGCCGGTCGCGGCGGTCACGGTGGGCACCCAGCTGCACGTGCTGAAGCCGGGCGAACCGGCCGCGCTCATGCTCGGCGCGCTGGTCACCATCGCCGCCGCCGCGTGGGGAGCGCGGGCGGCGTCCACGGGCACGGGCACGCCGGGCGATGCCGCAATATCCCAGCGAGACAACTGATTTCGTGAGTCGGGGGTAACTCGCCGGGCACGTCCGAAATCGGGTTGGCACCCAAGCTTCGGCACGGGCGCAAGGCTGTCGACGGCTCCTAGCCGTCCGCTGAAGCCCCGGGGAGGCCGGGGAGGTCGCGCCCCAGCAACCGGTCCGTCTCGCGGCGCTCGCGCTTGGTCGGGCGGCCGGCGCCGCGATCACGGCGCGGCAGGAGGGCGGTCAGCTGCGGGTCGGGCGGGGGCGGGCTCTTGTCGATCATGCACTGCCCGGCCACGGCCGCGCCGACGCGCTTGGTGATGAGCTGCTCGACGATGACGATGCGTTCGGAACCATGGACGCGGACGCGGATCTCGTCACCGGGCTTCAGCTGGTGCGCGGGCTTGACCGGTACGCCGTTGACCCGCACGTGCCCGGACCGGCAGGCCGCAGCGGCCGCGGAGCGGGTCTTGAAAATGCGGACGGCCCAGGTCCAAGAATCAACTCGGGCCTGAGCCGTGGTGCTCAGTGGAGCAGTGGTCACACGTCGACGATACTGCGTCGGGCGTTGACGATCATATGTGCGTCAGGCGTTGATGATGCGGCGCGCGGTGACGACCTGGCTGGCGTGCAGGTTGGTGTAGGAGACCGGGGTGCCGGTCTGCACGGCGTTCAGCAGCTTGCCGTCGCCGGCGTAGATGCCGACGTGGCCGCCGCCGTTGGTGATGACGATGTCGCCGGGCTGCAGGTCCTCGAAGGCGACCGGGGCGCCGACGTTGGACTGCTCGAAGCTGGTGCGGGGCAGCTCGACTCCGGCCTGCTTGTAGGCCCACTGCACGAGGCCGGAGCAGTCGAAGCTGTAGGGACCGGTCGCGCCCCAGGAGTACTGGGCGCCGACCTTGGTCTCGGCGGCGTGCAGCGCGATGTCGCCGACGGAGCTGGACTTCTGGAAGATGCTGGGCAGCTGGAACTGCGGAGCGGGAGCAGCCGGGACGCCGACCTGAGCGCCGCCGCCCAGTCCGCCCGGGGTCTGCAGCGCCGTCTCGGCGTCCTTGACCGTCTGGTTGAACTGCTGCACCTGGGGCGCGAAATCGTCCGGCACGTCGAAGTTTCCGATGCCCGGGATCTCGACGGTGGCGGCGGTGGCGGTGATCGCCGGGAACACGCCGGTAGTCGTCGCGGCCATCGCACCCATGACGATGGCGCCCTTCACGGAATTCGGAAGCCGAGATTCCTGCTGCAAGCTGTGCTTACCCACTGAGCCGCATCTCCGATCTTGCTGCTGTAACGTCGCGGGCTGCCTCTCCGATGAAGCAACAGACTCCGCTAAGTCACGAGAAGATTACGACTAGGCCGCCGTGTTGTCCACCCGACACGATAGGCGCGTCGCATCTTTACGAAAATGCCCCGCTGAACAAGTAATTCGGGGTATAGGGCCGTGGATCACGAGACGATATACGTGGTCAATACGCCCGTTATCAATCCTTCGCCTCGATCGCCCGCTCCAGCTCGGCAATCCGCCGGCGAGCGTCCGCGAGATCGACTTCCAACTGCCCCAGCGCCATGACCAGCGGACCCACCGCGAGATCGGCTACCAGCTGCGGATCGTCGTACCCGCGCTCGATGGCCACCAGGATGTTGTTGCGGATGCGCGCGGCCACGATCGCCTCGGCGGGCACGTTCCAGGATTCGACCACCTCCGCGACGGTGGGCGTGGGTACGGCTTCTTCCGACATGAACCCTCCTGCGCTGGATCCCAACGAATCAGGCATAAGGGTAGAGACCCCCGAGGACACCGCGGACTCGCTGTATCGACTTCCGCCGATCGCGAATCGGCCGAGCCGGTATGCCGGTCGATAGCTGTCTCTAGTGTCCTCGATAGATGCCCGGATAATCCGCGACGACCGCGCTACGGTTGGGCCGCATGGACCCCGTCAGGAATCCCTACGCACCCGGCGCGGGGCAGCGACCGCCCGAGCTCGCGGGCCGGGACCGGCAGCTCGACGCCTTCGACATCGTGCTGGAGCGGGTGGCGCGCGGACGGCCGGAACGCAGCGTCATGCTCACCGGTTTGCGCGGCGTCGGAAAGACGGTGCTGCTCAACCAGCTTCGCTCGGCGGCCCGCTCGCGCGGCTGGGGCACCGGGAAGCTGGAGGCCCGCCCCGATCAGGAACTGCGGCGGCCGCTGGCCTCGGCGCTGCACATGGCGGTGCGTTCGATCGCTGTGACACACCGCAATCCGGAGCAGGTGGACGATTTCCTGGGGATTCTCAAGGCTTTCGCACTGCGCTCCACCGACGGCAAGGGCATGCGGGAACGCTGGAACCCGGGCATCGATGTGCCCGCGGTGACCGGGCGGGCCGACTCCGGCGATATCGAGATCGATCTGGTGGAGCTGCTCATGGAGGCGGCGGCGCTGGTGCGTGATCTGGGCATCGGCATCGCGGTGTTCATCGACGAGATGCAGGATCTCGGGGCGGCCGACATCTCGGCCATCTGCGGGGCCTGCCACGAATTGAGCCAGGACGCCGCGCCTTTGATCGTGGTCGGGGCGGGTCTGCCGCACCTGCCCGCGGTGCTGACCGCGTCCAAGAGCTACTCCGAGCGCCTGTTCTCCTACCATCGCATCGATCGGCTCGATCGGGAGTCGGCCGACCAGGCGCTCATCGCGCCGGCCGAGCGGGAGGACGTCAAGTTCTCCGAGGAGGCGCTGGACGCGCTGTACCGGAAGGCCGACGGGTACCCGTATTTCGTGCAGGCGTACGGCAAGGCCGCCTGGGACGCGGCGGCGCAGAGCCCGATCTCGGCCGAGGATGTGGCAGTGGCGTCGCCTGCGGCCGAAGAAGAGCTGGCGGTTGGTTTCTTTGGCTCCCGCTACGAGCGAGCGACGCCGGCCGAGCGCGAATACATGCGCGCCATGGCCGACCTGTCCGGCGACGACGGACCGGTGGCCACCTCGGCGGTGGCGCTCGAGCTGGGACGCAAACCCGCCTCGTTGTCCCCGGCGCGCGACGGCTTGATCAAGAAGGGTCTGATCTACTCGGCCGAGCGCGGAACCATCGGTTTCACGGTGCCGCATTTCGGCCGATACCTGCGCGGCGTTCAATAACCAAAGATTAGCGAGCTGATCAAGATCATCTTGTGACAAGGCTTTTTGATCTTTGCCAGCCCCTACCGGCGGGTAACAAAGACTCCTACACTCGAATGTGATTCTCATCACGGTCGAGGAGGACATCATGGCGACTGCCGCCAAAGTCGACGCCACCGAAGAACAAGCCCGGGCACTGGTCGAGGAATCCCGCGAAACCACCTGGGCCAAGCCGTCCTTCGCCAAGGAGATGTTCCTCGGCCGGTTCCGGCTCGACCTCATCCATCCATTTCCGCGCCCCGACGCCGCGGACGCCGCCAAGACCGAGGCCTATCTGACCCGGCTGCGGGCCTTCTGCGAGACCATCGACGGCCAGCGCATCGAGGCCGAGGGCCGCGTCCCCGACGAATACGTGCGCGGGCTGGCCGAACTCGGCTGCTTCGGCCTCAAGATTCCCGAGGAGTACGGCGGGGTCGGGCTGTCGCAGGTGGGCTACAACAAGTCCCTCATGCTGGTCGGCTCCGCACACGCCAGCCTCGGCGTCCTGCTCTCCGCGCACCAGTCCATCGGCGTGCCCGAGCCGCTCAAGCTGGCCGGCACCCCCGAACAGAAGCGAGAGTTCCTGCCGCGCTGCGCCAAGGGCGCGGTGAGCGCGTTCCTGCTCACCGAACCCGATGTGGGCTCCGACCCGGCACGCATGGCCTCCACCGCGACCCCGACCGCGGACGGGGAGGCCTACGAGATCAGCGGCGTGAAGCTGTGGACCACCAATGGCGTTGTCGCCGAACTGCTCGTGGTCATGGCGCGGGTGCCCAAGAGCGAGGGCCATCGCGGCGGCATCTCCGCGTTCATCGTGGAGGCCGACAGCCCCGGCATCACGGTGGAGCGGCGCAATGCGTTCATGGGCCTGCGCGGCATCGAGAACGGTGTCACCCGGATGGACAAGGTGCGCGTACCCAAGCGGAATCTGGTGGGCCGCGAGGGCGACGGGCTCAAGATCGCGCTCACCACCCTCAATGCCGGTCGCCTCGCCATCCCGGCCATGTGCACGGCCGCGGCCAAGTGGTCGCTCAAGATCGCGCGGGAATGGTCGGCCACCCGCGTGCAGTGGGGCCGACCGGTCGGCGAGCACGGCGCGGTCGGCGCGAAGCTCTCCTACATCGCGGCAACGACTTTCGCGCTGGAGTCGGTGCTCGATCTGTCGGGCACCATGTGCGACGAGAACCGCAACGACATCCGCATCGAGGCCGCGCTGGCCAAGCTGTGGGCCTCGGAGATGGCGTGCCGGATCGCCGACGAACTGGTGCAGATCCGCGGCGGCCGCGGCTACGAGACCGCGGCCTCGCTGCGGGCCCGCGGCGAAAGAGCCGTCGGCGCCGAGCAATTGGTGCGCGATCTGCGCATCAACCGCATCTTCGAGGGTTCCAGCGAGATCATGCGGCTGCTCATCGCCCGCGAGATGGCCGATGCCCACATGGCCGCGGCCGGGGCGCTGGTGGATCGCAATGCCGAGCTCAAGGACAAGGCCAAGGCGGCGGTCGGGGCGAGCGGCTTCTATGCCAAATGGTTCCCGCAGCTGACCGTCGGCGCCGGCACCGCGCCGGTCGGCTACGGCGAATTCGGGCCGCTGGCCCGGCACATGCGCTTCGTCGAGCGGATGTCACGCAAGCAGGCCCGCGCCCTCATGTACGGCATGGCGCGCTGGCAGGCCAAGCTCGAATACAAGCAGGGCTTCCTGGGCCGCATCGTCGACATCGGCGCGGAACTGTTCGCCATGGCCGCGGCCTGCGTGCGCGCCCAGTCCCTGCGGGTCGACGGCAATCCCGACGGCGTGGCGGCCGAGGAACTCGCCGAGGTCTTCTGCCGCCAGGCCCGCCTGCGGGTCGAGAAGCTCTTCGACGATCTCTGGTCCAACACCGATGACGCCGACACCGACCTCACCCGCGGCATCCTCGACGGGCGCTACCGCTGGCTCGAGGGCGGCGCACTGGATCCGAGCGAGGGCACCGGCCCCTGGATCGCCGAATGGCAGTTCGGGCCGTCGGTGGAACAGAACCTGTTGCGCCCGTTCCTCCCGTCCACGAAGACGGGGGTGGCCACGTAGCCAAGCTCCGCACAGAAATCTGCCGCTCTCTAGTCCGATTGCTAGAGAGCGGCAGATTGTGATGACAGCCGGAATGTGACGATGCGGTATCGGACCCCGGTCACTGTCGATGCGATATGAATCCACTTTTGTCTAGTCCATTCACTAGATTTGAGTAGAAATTGCCCACGCCGACCGGACGTACAGGGATTTCTACACGGGTCTTGCAATGTGGCGAGACTCCGATAGATCCCCCGACAGTCGTGCATAGATCAGCGGAGACAGTTGGACAACTTGTCCATAACGCCTGGTGTGGGGGGTTAACGCAGGGGTTATTTCTATCGACAACCGGGCAAGAAGGCGCACTCTTCAGGAGGACGTCATGTCCACGATCGACACCCGCGCGGCCGATTTCGACGGCCACCACATCACCGTGTCCGCCGATGACGGCGTGCCACTCGCGGTGCGTGAGTTCGGCACCACCGACGCCCCCGTCACCGTCGTGTTCGTCCACGGGCACTGCCTGCGCGCCGAATCGTGGGCGTTCATGCGCGGGCACCTGCTGCAGACCTGGGGCGACGACACCCACATGGTGTTCTACGACCATCGCGGACACGGGGATTCCGGCAATGCCGACCCTTCCACGTACACCATCGAGCAGCTGGCCCGGGATCTGGACGCGGTGCTGCGGGCCGTGGTGCCGGCCGGACCCGTTGTCCTGGTGGGTCATTCGATGGGCGCCATGACCGTGCTGGCCCACGCCCGGCTGTATCCGGAGACGATCGGGACCCGGGTGGTCGGCGTCGGCCTGCTCTCCAGCGCCGCTAACGGGGTGACCCGGGTGGGGCTGGGGCGGCTGCTGAGCGCACCGGCGGTGAACTCGCTGCGGGTGGCGGTGCGGCGCGCGCCGCGGGCCATGCAGGCCTCGAAACACCTGAGCCGCCGCATCTTCGAGCCCATCCTGCGGGACGCCACCCTGGGCACCCGCAAGGTGAGCCCGCGCATGCTGGCGGTGGCGACGGCCATGCTCAACGACACCTCGCTGCTGACCATGGCCAGCTTCCTGGAGTCGTTGATCCGCTTCGACGAGACCGCGACCCTGCACCGGCTGGGCTCGATTCCGGTACTGGTGCTGGCCGGGTCCGCGGACCTCATGATTCCGTTCGCGCACTCGGTGGTGCTGGCCTCCCAGGTCACCGACGCCGAGCTGGTGCGGCTGGATGGCGCCGGGCACAGCGTGATCCTGGAGCGGGCCGAGGAGGTGGCCGCCGCGGTGGTGGCGCTGGTGGCCCGGGCGACCGCGGCGGTACGCGGCGCGGACCCGGACTGCGGTCCCGACTGCGGGCCGGAGTACGCCATCGCCGGGTAGCCAGAAGATCATCCGCGACGGGCGGTTTCGAAGATCTGAAACGTCCGCCGCCCCAATTCCGCACCCGGTGACAGGCCCTCTAGCTGCGAATATTGATTGCCGACGAGACGAATCCCGCACGATCACGTACTGTGTTGTAGATCACGATGTGTGGTCTGTCACACGGCTCGAGGAGGGTTTCGATGACACGCAGCGAGATTGCGGAACTCCGCTACGCGGTCGGCCAGCTCCGGCAGTGCGTCACCGCACTGCGTTCGCATTACGGAGACGCGGGCACGGTCCGCCGGCTGGAGAACGATCTGGAAAGGCTCGTCATCGACACCGACGAGTTCGAACAGGCGCCGCCGCCGGAAACACCGCAGGCCAAGCAGGAGACGATCTACGTCCCCGACGCCAAGCACGATGAGGCGGCCTGGATGGGCGCGCAGGACGAGGGCCTGGGCTTCCACTCCCGCCCCCGCACCAAGTAACTGATCCTTCGTTTCGAACAGCGGGAGGGCCACCTCGACAATGGCGTCGGGGCTGGGCAATTCGGCGAGCGCGGCGGGCGGGCTCAGCTGCCGCTGCAGGGCGCGCTGATGAGCCGCGCCGACCAGCAGCAGAGCCGCAGATCTCCGGCCTCGACGCCCCGGGCCGACAGGTAGGAGACCACGGCGTCCACCGCACGATGCGGACCCAGGTCGAGATCGCGGCTGCGTTCCCGGTAGACCGCGCCCAGTTCGCATCAGCCTGAATTCGGACGGCAGCGTCAACCGGGAGGAGCTGGCGGCGGCCTTCGCCCGGGGCACGGCGGTCGTCCGGCTCCGCCCGCGCGACCAGTCCTCGGCGGCGGTTGACCGGTTCTCAGTGGCGGTGCCGGCCCCGGCCGGAGCGCCGGCCGCCGACGCCGCGGAAGCGGGCGCCGCGCGGGGCCTGCGAAACCGGTTCCAGATCGGGGGATTCGAAGATCGCGGCCAGGGCGCTGCCGGGGCCCGCGGGGGTCACGGCCAGGCCGAGACCGCCGTCGCGGCGGGCCAGTTCGTGCAGCATGGTGGTGACCATGCGCAGACCCGCCGCGCCGCCCGGGTCACCGAGGGCGATCGCGCCGCCGTGCACGTTCAGGCGCTCCGCGGTGTCGCCCCCGAGGCCCAGGGTGCGGGCCAGGGCCAGCACCTCGACGGCGGAGGTCTCCTCCACCTCGAGCAGCTCCAGGTCGGACAGTTCGAAACCGGCGCGCAACAGCGCTTTCGCGACCGCGGAGGTGGCGGCGGGCACCGGGACGCCGGGGGGAGCGGTGGTGCTGACCCAGTCGAGCAGGTAGCCCATCGGCTCCAGGCCGAGATCCACCAGCCGGTCCTCGGCCACCACCAGGCAGGCCGCGGCGGCCAGGCCGCGGCTGCTGCTGTTTCCGGCCGTGGTCACGCCGTCGGGCCGGAAGGGGGACAGCGCCGCGAAGGCGCGGTGTGAGACATCGTCGCGCAACCCCTCGTCGCGGTCGACCAGGCGCACCACCGCGGAAGTGGGATCGCCGGGACGCGCGCACACCACGACGGGCGCGGTCTCCGCGCCGAACACACCCTGGCGATGGGCGCGCGCGGCCCGGCGGTGGCTGACCGCGGCGAAGTCGTCGGCGGCGGCCCGGCCCAGCTCGTGGTCGCGGGCCAGCTGTTCAGCAAGGTCCGAATCCGCTTGTCCGCGTGCGGGTTCGGCGGACCAGATCGCGATCTGCTGGTCGGTGGTGGGTCCGTCGCCGGCCGCGGGCCCTGGGCGGACGCCGGGCAGCGGCGGGACGCTGGCGGATTGCGCGTCGAATCCCCCTGCGGCGCTGGAGCATTCGGCGCCCACCGCCAGCACCACGTCGGCCGCGCCGGTGCGCACCATCATGGCGGCGGTGATCAGGGCGCGCAGTCCACTGCCGGGACCCTCGCCCAGGGCGAAGTCACCCAGCTCCGGCGACAGTCCGCACTGCGGCAGCGCCGAGCGGATGGCCTCGGCCTCGGGGACGGCGGTGACCAGCTGTTCGACCCGCGCGGGATCGATGCCCGAGCGGCCGAGCACCGCCGCGATGACAGTGCCGACCAGCCGGTTCGGCGGCACCGCGGCGAGTGCTCCGCCGGGCAGACCCACGGGCGTGCGCATCGGCATGACGATGGCGGCGCGTCTCATTACCGGCTCCCTTCGAACCCTCAGCAGACCGACAGGCCACCACACGGTTGTTGCTGTCATATGACGGCCGGTAACCGCCGCGGACGAGCCGCCCGACCTGCGCACGGGCCGGAATCCGAAACACTCTGACAGCCCGGCGAGTTCGCGAGATTGCCGTTTGTTCACCAAGCAAACGAATCACTGAGGGCTACAGGAAATGTGGCGCAAATCACGGGATCACGAAATAGCTGTTGCGAGCTCGAGTGATAGCACCCCTGTCGTAAGGTGCTCACCATCACATTCGATGCCGGAGGTAACGATGACGTTCCACGGGGTAGAGCAGCGAGGCATCCAGCAGTGAGCGCCGCACCAGTCAAGGCTTCTGAATCGAGCACTACCGGGGTTTTCAGTAGGGGACGGGCTGCCATTTCGGCACGCACGCTCCGCACCGACCGGTGGTGGGTGCCGCCGGCCGCGACGGTGCTGGGGCTCGCGGCCTTCGTCATCTACGCGACCATCAGATCCTTTGTGCGCAGCGCGTATTGGGTGCCGGACTTCCACTATCTGACACCGTTCTATTCGCCCTGCCTGAGCGCCTCGTGCGTCGAGGGCTCCAGCCATTTCGGCACGCCGGTCGGCCACCTGCCCATGTGGATTCCACTGGGCTTCCTGGTGCTGCCGTTCCTGCTGCTGTTCCGGCTCACCTGTTACTACTACCGCAAGGCCTACTACCGGTCGGTGTGGATGTCGCCGCCGGCCTGCGCGGTGGCCGAGCCGCACGCGAAATACTCGGGGGAGACGCGGCTTCCGCTGATCATCCAGAACGCGCACCGCTACTTCTTCTACGTCGCGATCATCATCTCGGTGATCAACACCTATGACGCGGTGATCTCCTTCCACGCCAAGGGCGGCGGCTTCGGCATCGGCCTGGGGACGCTGATCATCACCGGCAACGCACTGCTGCTGTGGGCGTACACGCTGTCGTGCCACTCCTGCCGCCACATCGCGGGCGGACGGCTCAAGCACTTCTCGCAGCACCCAGTGCGCTACCGCTTCTGGACCGTGGTGTCGAAGCTGAACACCCGGCACATGCAGCTGGCCTGGACCACGCTGGGCACGCTGGTCCTCACCGATTTCTACGTCATGCTGGTGGCGAGCGGAACCATCTCCGATCCTCGCCTCATCGGCTGACAGTCCTCTATTCCTCTGTCTCCCAGGAGTATTCGGTTCCATGCCTGAAGTCGAGCGGCACAAGTACGACGTCGTCGTGATCGGTGCCGGCGGTGCCGGCCTGCGTGCGGTCATCGAGGCCCGTGAGCACGGGCTGTCCGTGGCGGTGGTCTGCAAGTCCCTGTTCGGCAAGGCGCACACCGTCATGGCCGAGGGCGGCTGCGCGGCCGCCATGGGCAATGCCAACGAGAAGGACAACTGGCAGACCCATTTCAAGGACACCATGCGCGGGGGCAAGTTCCTCAACAACTGGCGCATGGCCGAGCTGCACGCCCAGGAGGCCCCCGACCGGGTGTGGGAGCTGGAAACCTATGGGGCGCTGTTCGATCGGACCAAGGACGGCCGGATCAGCCAGCGCAACTTCGGCGGCCACACCTATCCGCGGCTGGCGCACGTCGGCGACCGCACCGGGCTCGAGATCATCCGCACCATGCAGCAGAAGATCGTCTCGCTGCAGCAGGAGGATTACGCGCAGACCGGTGACTACGAGGCGCGCATCAAGATCTTCGCCGAATGCACCATCACCGAGCTGCTCAAGGACGGCGACCGGATCGCCGGGGCCTTCGGGTACTGGCGGGAGTCCGGGCGCTTCATTCTGTTCGAGACGCCCGCGGTGGTGATCGCCACCGGTGGCGTCGGCAAGTCGTACAAGGTGACCTCGAACTCCTGGGAGTACACCGGCGACGGGCACGCGCTCGCGCTGCGGGCCGGGGCGTCGCTGATCAATATGGAGTTCCTGCAGTTCCATCCGACCGGCATGGTCTGGCCGCCGTCGGTGAAGGGCATCCTGGTCACCGAGGGCGTGCGCGGTGACGGCGGGGTGCTCCAGAACTCCGACGGCAAGCGGTTCATGTTCGATTACATCCCGCCGGTGTTCAAGGGCCAGTACGCCGAAACCATCGAGGAGGCGGACCAGTGGCTGAAGGACAACGATTCCGCCAGGCGCACACCGGATCTGCTGCCGCGTGACGAGGTCGCGCGGGCCATCAACGAAGAGGTGAAGGCCGGGCGCGGCACCCCGCACGGCGGCGTCTATCTGGATATCTCCTCCCGCCTGCCCGCCGACCAGATCATCAAGCGGCTGCCGTCCATGCACCACCAGTTCAAAGAGCTGGCGGACGTGGACATTACGAAGGAGCCGATGGAGGTCGGGCCGACCTGCCACTACGTGATGGGTGGCATCGAGGTCGATCCGGATACCCAGGCGGCCACGGTGCCCGGCCTGTTCGCGGCCGGTGAATGCGCCGGCGGCCTGCACGGCTCCAACCGGCTGGGCGGCAACTCGCTGTCGGACCTGCTGGTGTTCGGCCGGCGCGCCGGACTGGGCGCGGCCACCTATGTCGAGCAGCTGGCCGCACGGCCCACGATCGCCGACACCGATATCGCCGCGGCCGCGAAATCGGCTGTGACGCCGTTCGATCCGCCCACCGAGGGCGGCCCGGGCGAGAACCCGTACACGCTGCACATGGACCTGCAGCAGACCATGAACGATCTGGTCGGCATCATCCGCAAGGAACACGAACTGAAGCAGGCGGTCGCGCATCTCTCCGAGCTGCGCGACCGCTACGACCACGTCACCGTGGAGGGCCACCGGCAGTTCAATCCGGGCTGGCATCTGGCCCTGGACATGCGCAACATGCTGCTCATCAGCGAATGCGTCGCCCAGGCCGCACTGCTGCGCACCGAGAGCCGCGGCGGCCACACCCGCGACGACCATCCGGGCATGGATCCGGTGTGGCGCAACAAGCTGCTGGTCTGCACCATCGACCCGGACGAGGTCGGGTTCTCGGTGCCGTCGGTGACCGTCACGCCCGAGGCCCAGGTGCCCATGCGCACCGACCTGCTCCGGTTGTTCGACCTGGCGGAGCTCGAAAAGTACTACACCCCCGCCGATCTCGCAGAGTTGCGGGACGACGCCGGAAAGGCGGAATAGCCATGGGTTACGAGGCGAAGTTCAAGGTGTGGCGCGGTGACACCGAGGGCGGCGGCCTGCAGGACTTCACCGTCGAGGTGAACGAGGGCGAGGTGGTGCTCGACATCATCCACCGGCTGCAGGCCACCCAGGCGCCCGATCTGGCGGTGCGCTGGAACTGCAAGGCGGGCAAGTGCGGTTCGTGCTCGGCCGAGGTGAACGGGCGGCCGCGGCTGCTGTGCATGACCCGCATGTCGACGTTCACCCAGGAAGAAGTGGTGACGGTGACGCCCATGCGCACCTTCCCGGTTATTCGCGACCTGGTCACGGATGTGTCGTTCAACTACCAGAAGGCCCGCGAAGTACCGTCTTTCACGCCGCCCGTGGATCTGAAGCCGGGCGAGTACCGGATGCAGCAGACCGATGTGGAACGGTCGCAGGAATTCCGCAAGTGCATCGAATGCTTCCTGTGCCAGAACACCTGTCACGTGGTCCGTGATCACGAGGACAACAAGCACGCATTCTCCGGTCCGCGATACCTGATGCGCATTGCCGAACTCGAAATGCATCCCTTGGATGTGGCCGACCGCCGGGAACTGGCGCAAGAGGATGCGGGCCTGGGCTTCTGCAACATCACCAAGTGCTGTACGGAAGTGTGCCCGGAACACATCAAGATCACCGATAACGCGCTGATCCCGCTCAAGGAACGCGTGGTGGACAGGCAGTACGACCCGATCGTCTGGCTGGGCAACAAGCTCTTCCGGCGCTGATGGCCGAGCTGGTTGTTGATCACGAAACGGCTGCCGTTTGGCAACGGAAGTATGTTTGCGACGGCTAAGCATGGGTATCCAACTATTCGTGGACCGAGGACTCAAGAATGCGCGTCCCCGGTACCGGAAAATGGGTCCCGATGACTGGGTCGAACGGCTGATCGTAGGGATGCTCTTCGCGGTATCGGCGATGGGCGTATACGTACTCACCGGCGCACTGATGCCCGCCGTCGCGATCGGCGTACTGGTCGCCGCCGTCGCCATGGGTGTGGTCGCAATCCTCTGATACCGAGGGTTCACGGGCCGGGGCCCGTGGACCCTCGTTCAGCGAATCACCGGTCGAAGACCCCGTTTTCGAGGCCCACGGTGAAGGATCCCCATTCCGCCGCGCCGAACACCAGCGCCGGGCCCTGCGGATTCTTGCTGTCCCGCACGCCCACTCGGCCCGCGGGCAGGAACGCCACTTCGACGCACTCCTTACCGGCCCCGCTGCGGCTGCTCTTGAACCAGCGGGCCCCGGAAAAATCCACACTCATGCTCTGTCCTTTCATCGCCTGTGCGGAGCCCTACATGGTTACGCTCCGCTACCGCCTCCGGGCTCGACCGCCCAGGCGGCATACTCCTTCGCCACCTGCCGGAGCAGGTTTCTGCTGTTCTGAACGTCCAGCGCGCAGCGTTCCAGGCCCGCTTGGGCCCGGCGATAACGCTGAACGTCGCCCTGTCTCTCGAGATACAGATCGCCGGTGAACCCCTCCACGTAGACCACCGGGGGCTCCACCGGTTGCCCCTTGCTGTCGCATCCGAATTCCAGAATCACGAACGGTCCGGTCGAAAGTCCCAGGGGGACACCGGCGGCGAAGGGCAGGATACGCAGCGCGACATTGGACCGGGTACTCAGTTCCGCCAAGTGTCGCACTTGCGCCGCCATCACCCTTGCACCTCCCACCAGGCGGCGCAATACCGATTCGTGCAACACCATGGCGATGGTCGCCGGATGCATGCGGCGGGTGATCATGGCCTGCCGTTGCATACGCAGCTGAACGCGCCGATCCACCTCCACCACGGTCTCTTCCGGGTATCCCAGCCGGTTCAGGGCCCTTGCGTACTCGACCGTCTGCAGCAGGCCCGGCACCAATTCCGATTGATAGCAGGACAACTGCTGCGCGGATGCCTCCAGGCCGACGTAGACGTCGAAGTTCTCGGGAATCAGGTCGCCGTAGGAGTGCCACCAGCTCTTGACCGCCGCCTGCTGCGCCAAACCCTTGAGCCCCTCGGCGATTTCGGCGGGGATCCCGTAGATGCGGCACAGCTCCTGGATGTCGATGGTGCGGATGCGGTCCGCGTTGCCCTTCTCGAGCCGCTGCAAGGTGCTCGCGCCCCACTCCATCAGCTTGGCGGCTTCGGCGATGGTCAATCCTGCCTGGATGCGCCAGTCCCGTAGATAGCGACCGAGCTGACGGCGGGGCAGGGTGGATGACGCGGGACCTTCGGACACAACACGCTCCATTCGCGGTCGCGGGCATGGATCGGGGCTCGACGGCGGGCGAGGGCTTCGTCCACTTTGGAGAATCGTCCTCCCCCAGGTGGATTCACTGCTGGGAATTCGCGCAATTTTGCGTTCTCCTGCTCGAAATTCGCCCGCCTGGCGTCTGCTCGTGGTGTGCTGGAGATGTGCCCGGAGCGGTGTAGCTAGACCCCTTTCCTTTCCTGAACCTCCGGGCACTTCAGGAACCAGCGGGAACGAGGAGTGGTCTGGACATGCAACTGACGTCCCTCAACATGCACATTGCCGGTCTGTCGCGCTGCCGCCGTGATCCGGGTGTGATGACCGTCGAACAAGCGCACGCCGCAATGCAATTGCACCTCGATTGCACGGTGCAGACCTGCAAGGTACGCCGACGAGCACGGGCAACGCTGGTCGAGGAGGGACGGTGCGTGCTCGACGAGCGGGCACTGCCATGACCGGCCCCGATCCCGTACCGACCGGCTACGACCGGTTCGTCCACCGGATGCTGTGGCTACTGCTCGACGCCCGGACGGCACAGCTCCGCCACCAGAAGGCACACGTCTACACCAGGATTTCGCGGCCCGGGGTGAACCGGGAAAGGCCCCCGGCCGCGATGAACGCTGCCGCACAGCGCTTTCGAGCGCCCCGCGCCTAACCTGCGGGCAGCGGTGGCGCAGTCCCCGCCGCGTGCTGCAGCGCGGTTCGGCCGCCCGCTCCGCAGACAGCCGGCGGCCGAACCGCACCCAAGATTCGGTGTGACGCTTACCCTGGAATCCATCGCACTTGTGCCCGGGGTGGAGGGGAACACCGTTGTCGGCCTTCGAATTGCCGGAAGATCCGGCGTGCCGGATCGCGTCACTGTCGGATCTGGACGCGATCCGCGCACTCGAGGTGGTCGAATTCGAGCATCTCGCGTATCCGTATTTCGTACTCCGGCAGCTCTTCGAGCTACACGGAGCAAACTGGACGGTTGCCGAGGACGCGGGGGAGCTCTGCGGCTACGTGCTCACCGCCCTCGATGGAGAGCGCACGGCCTGGTTTCTCGGCTTCGCGGTGGCATCCGAGTGCCGGGGCCGCGGCCACGGCCGGGCACTGCTGGAAGCCGCTCTGGCCCAATGCCATCGGGCCCGCGCTGAACAGGTCTTCGTCACGGTGAAGCCGGGCAATCGGGTCGCCTACCACCTCTACAAGGAGGTCGGCTTCGTGTGGGCCGACCACGAGGCCGCCTACTTCGGCGCGGACGAGCCGCGAGATGTGCTGGTGCACAGGATCTATCATTGATCATGCTCGAGAAAAGCGCTCCATCGTCGCCGTTCGTGACGGATATGAGCATGCGCGTCGAGCGCCACGCCGACACCTACGCCGACAACGTCACCGAATTCCTGGAGCAGCCGCACGGCCTGCGCCGCCGCGCCACCGAACAGCCGCTGCTGGACCTGTTCACCCGGCACACCGAGGCGGTGGTGGCGACGTACGATCCGCCCGGAATCCGCAGGGCCGGTGACAGTCTCGTCTTCGCCCACCTCTACGCACCGGTCCTCGAACACACCGCCACCGCGGCGCCGCAGCCGATGGCGGTCAACCAGCTGCTCGCGGCCCTGATCGCCGCGGAGGTGGAGTTCCGCGGGCCACTGCGCCTGAGCCGCACCCAGAATCGGCTGCTGGCCGAGGCCTACGAGCGGCTGGGCCGCCCACTGGTGCAGGCCGGACTGCCCGCGCACGCCGCCCTGGCCTACCGCCGGGCCGGGAGTCTCTACCGCATCGACGAGGACACCGATGCCGAGGATCGCTGCGGCCTGGCACTGGCCCGGGCGCGGCGGCTGGCGCAGCCGGCGGCCTGGCGGCGCGCCGGCGGCCTGGTCCCGGATCTCATCTGCGGCTACGGTTACCGGCCCTTCCGCATGCTGTGGTTCGTGGCGTTCCAGCTGCTGGTCTTCGTGGTGGCGGTCACGTTGCGGTCGGATCAGCCGCCGGCCATCACCGTGTACCAGGTGTTCATGAACTACCTGAATCCGCTGGGCGTCGGGGATACCGACAACCTGCGGGTCGGCGGGCGGGCGGTGTTCGTGCTCGAGAGCTATCTGGGCGCGGTCACCATGTCGGTATTCTTCGCGCTGCTGGTGCGCCGCTGGTTCCGGCTCTGATCCGGTCGCGCCGCCGGTCGGATCCGCCGGTCACCACTGGACGGTGCTGATCTTGGCGCTGCGCAGCGCCGCCAGGGTCGCCACCGCCAGCCGGTCGCGCAGATGTCCGACCTGCGCGGTCCACTGCCGGGTGAAGCCCGGATCGGACTCCAGCCGCGTCCACAGTTCGCGCAGCCGGGGCGGGGTGTGGGCGCCCGGCATCCACAGGTGCACCAGCTGTTCGAGCAGCGGCGCCAGCTCGGCGGACGGATCGCGTTCGGGCATGGGACGATCCGCCTCGGACAGTGCCGCGCCCAGGGTGGACAGCAGCCAGTCGTGCACGGCCAGGTCCTCGCAGAAGCGTTGCACCGCACCGAGATCCCGGGCGGTCGGCACCATGATCCGCACCGACCGGGTGTGCTCGTCCTCGAGCCGGAAGGCGAACAGGGTGCGCCCGCGCACGGCGCCGCCTACCGGCGGCGCGACCCGCGCGGCCCAGCGCAGCCGGGTGGCGCTGGAGCGCACCGGCGGCTGCTGATCCAGGCGGGGATCGGTGCGCACGCGGGTGAGCAGCCGGTCGCTGACCGACCCCAGGTCCAGGGTGGTGGCGCCGGAGCCCTCCAGGAACCCCTCGGTGAGATCGACGGCGGCCGCGGCGTCGTCGGCGATGCGGTGCCACACCTCCAGCGTCCCGACCTGATCCAGGTAGTGCGACCAGGGCCGCCGGTTCTTGTCGGCCGTCCGCACCACCGTGGAACAGGCCGAACTCTGCATCACCCGGCCGCCCACCAGGATCGCGTGCGCCGCCACCGTCCCGATGGCGCGGCTGTCCGATCCGGACACCGTGGCCAGCTTGCAGTCCACCCCGACGGCGGAACCCGGCGAAATCGCCAGGGCCAGCGGTCGTTCCCGCATCAATACCCGCTGCCCGGGCAGCAGGGACAGCAGCGCTGTCGCCTCCCGCGCGGCCAGTCCACCCGCATTGGGCAGCAGGGCCGTGCGTACCTCCCCCAGCAGCACCAGCGGCTCGTTCACCGGGCGGCCACCTCAGACGTCACCCAGGAAGATATGGTTCAACCGGTGGGTGGCCCGGCGCGGCACCTGCACCGGAATTCGTTCGCCCGCACCGCGTTCGGCGAGCTTCGCCTGCACATCGTCATCGAGTTGCAGATGGTCGAGGATGACCCGCACGGCGTGCTCGATGCCCAGATAGCTGTAGGGCAGCACCGACAGCGCCCGATAGGCCGCGAAGGGCTTGGCCTTCGGATTCAGTTTCACCACCGCGGGCAGCCGGGACCAGTCGCCGGGCCACGGCTCCTCCCAGGGCACCGGGGCCGCCACCATGGCGCCCTCGTTGCGAATCAGGCCCAGCCGCAGCAACTGCCAGATGGCGGCCAGGAAGGGGCAGGACCAGAGTATGCGCTCCACCTGTTGATCGCCCTCTTCCTCCAGGCGGCGGCTCCACAGCTGCACATCCAGGAAGATGGAGTGATTGCGCGCGCCGAATTCCTCCGGCGGCCGGTAGCGCGAGATGCGCATGGCCTGTCCCGCATCGAATTCCGAGGATCGGCGGCCATTGCAGAGCCAGCCCGACTCGACGGTGGGCGGGCGGCGGCCGGTGCTGTCGCGCTCGGGTTCGGCGACGATGCGGGCGGCCATCATCTCCGCCAGCCGCACCGGCTCGCCGACCGGTTCACCATCCTGGAACGACGGCACCTCGGCGCAGCCCGCCTCGCGCGCCAGATAGTCGATGCGCACACCGCATTCCTCCGCGGCGGCCAGCAGCTGCTCCAGCACGTGGCGCGGGTCGGCGGTGCGCCGGGCATCGCGCGGGCGGTTGGCGGTGCGGGTCCAGAAGTAGTCGTCGACCAGGAAGCAGGTGCTGACCCGGGCGCCCGCCCCGAATTCCGCTTCGGCAGCGGCGATCTGGGTCTGGACGATGGGCGCCACCTTGCGCAGCTGGGCGTGGATCCGGTCGACGCCGTCGACCAGCTCGTCCATATAGAAGTGCCCGACCTCGATGGACAGATGCGAGAGCGGCTGGCCGGCCACGCGATTGCGTTCGCCCGCCTCGCTGTAGTCGGTCGCGGAGCTCATCGGCGCACCTCCACCTGTTCCCAGACGGCGTCGTTCATGAGTTTCTCGGTGAGCAGGCGGAATGCGGCCACGGTCTCGGCATTGGCGACGTGGGCGGCCACATCCACATCCAGGATCACCTGTTCCCGGCACTGCAGCATCGGTTCCACCGGGATCTTGCCCAGTATCCCGCTCTCGCCCATGCCGTGCCGGTTGGCCGCGCGGGTCAGGGTGTTGTGTTGTTCCTGCAGCCAGGCGGCCTGGGCCGGGCGGAGGCCGGCGGTCAGGTTGAGTTCGGGCACCGCGGTGCGGACGAAGCGCAGCGAATTCAGCAGCTCGGCCCGGTCGTGTCCCCAGGTCTCGCCGACGGCCAGCACGCCGTGCTCGTCGTGCACCAGGCCGCGGGCGGCCGCGATGTGCTGGCGGGTCCAGCGGTGGAAGATGAGCCAGCGGCACACCGCGCGGGACAGCTGCGGGTGCCGGGTCGCGCTGAGCGCGAGGGCCAGGGCGATGGATCGGCCCGCGCTCAGATCGACGAAGGTGACATTGAATTCCTGCTCGCAGGTGGCGAACAGCGCGGCGCAGCGATCGATCATGCGCTCGTCGAGCGTGGTGAACTCGGAGCCGCCGAGATCGCCGGGAAACAGCACCAGGCGGCCGGAAGGATGCCGGGACCGGCTCAGTTCCATCCGGTCGGTCTCGGAGCGCACACTCAGCCGCGCCGGCGTTCCGTTCTCGTCGAGCAGATAGGCGTGCAGGCCGGTCCCGTCCCGGACCCCGTTGTCGATCCGGCTGATCTCGAAAGTGCCACCCGCGGTGGGGGATCCGAAATCGAAGTCCAGATAGGCGACCTTGTACCCCTTCATGCTCAGCCAGTAGGCCATATTGCAGCTGGTGACCGAGCGTCCGGTGCCGCCCTTGTCCGAAGAGGAGAACACGAGCACGATCACACGCTCCTGGTGGCGTCGAACCGGGCGTAGGCGAGCTCGTCCAGTTCCAAGAGGGCCTGCGAGGCGAGACTGACTGCGGTGCCGGGGCGCTCGTCGATCAGCGTGCGGGCCCGTTCCAGGCGCTGCTCGGCCAGGGCCAGGGCGGTGCGGCCGGCCGACACGTCGGTCTCGCTCAGCTCCAGCATCTCCCGGTTGAGCAGGTGTTCGGCCTCGGTCAGCAGCTCCATGGCCCGGGTCACCGAGGTCGGCGCCCGCAGCGGCGGTTCCCGGTACAGGCGCGCGGCGGTCACCATGCACTCGACCACGCGCTCGGTGAGATACCAGGAGGGCAGGTGGTTTTCGGGGCCGCCGAAGATGCGGCTGGGATCGTCCCACAGGCCGGTGGCCGGTCCTTCGCGGAAGGCGCGCAGGTCGAGGTGGTCCATGGTGGCCTGGGCCAGCGTCATCAGCTGGTCGCGGGTCTCGATGGTGCCGGAGAGCCGCGCGGCCTGCAGGGTGCGTTTCAAAAGGACGGTGGCGTAATCGGAGACCGTCCACAGCAGCAGCGGGCCGTCCAGCGCCTCGCTGCCCAGCAGGCGCAGACTCACGCCCGGCGTGTGCATGGTGCGGGCCGGATCGTCGGCGGTGAAGCGGCGCACGATGCGGCCGCGGCGGGCCAGCTCGTCGAAAATCGTTGCGGCGCGGTCCAGATCGTCGTCGTTGGCCTCGCGGTTGAGCAGATCCTGCATGAGCACCGCGGAGACGACGAGACTGAAGTAGTCCGATTCCTCGCCGTCGGAGGTACGCCACGGAATGTCCTCGAGCGGCCAGCGCCCGGTGCCGAAGCGGGCCACCGCCGCCCAGTAGCGCTGGGCCAGATCCCAGCGCAGCTGCAGGGCCTCGGCCAGGCGGCGCTGCTCGCCGTTGAGCAGGTCGAGTTCACGGGTGCGCACCGAGGTGAGGTCGTTGATGCCGTCCAGCGCCACCACGGTGAAGTGCAGGTAGGGCCGGGCGACGGCATGACCGGGCTGATCCGCGATGGGCATGTCCACGAAGTCGATGGACGCGGCCTTGCGCACTATGGCCCAGCTCCAACCACATTCGAACAGCATGTCGCCGCTGTCCAGGTCGACGCCCTCCACCTGGCTGAGGGTGGCGTCGTTGCGCAGCCGGATCCGCACCCGGTCCAGGCGCTGCTGCACGGCGTGCACCACCGCGTCGGGGGAGCCGCCGGTCTGGTTGAGCATCGACAGCATGGCCTGCCCCGCGGCGGATTTGGGCGAGACCGTATTCACGACGAAGCTGCGGATCAGGCCCACCATGGCGGCGGTGAGCCGGACATTGATGAGCACGTCGAGCGCCTCGATGCGCGGGCCCAGGTCCACGGCGAGCTTGATCCGCCGGCCCACGGCCAGTTCGGCTACCGGGCCGCTGAATCCGCGCAGGAATTTCAGCGCGGCCAGGCATAGGGTCAGTGACATGGAATAGGAGTCGACGACCTCGAGCGTGCGCTGCGCCGGGGTCGGCTCGGCGCCGTCGGAGGTGGCCAGGTAGCTGCCCGCGGCGAAATTCGGCAGGGCGGCGTCGGAGTCGGGGTCGCGGTCGGTGTGGCGGTCGATGTACTGCTCGAGCAGCCAGACCACGCGCTCGCCGATGCGCAGGCCATTGTCGCCGAGGGGGGAGAGCACCTCGCGGATGTCGTCGGCGATCTCGTCGGGATGCTCCAGCCCGAAGCCGTCGATCTCGGTCGCCGGGTACAGCAGGCACAGCAGCTGTTCGGCGTCGCTGATGGAGTTGGAGCCGTTGCGGCCGTCCCACACCCACTCGCCATCCCGATAACACGCGGTCAGCAGCGACCGCCAGACTCCGAGGATCTGTTCCCGTGGCTTGATTCTCATCGACGCCGTCCCCTGCCCTGTCGTGGCCAGCCTCGCCGTCATAGCTATGAACGAGCGCGGCACAAACTATCATGCGCCGTCGCCCGGCACCGGGTGGGACGCCGTCTCGAAATCGCATCGCGCACAGGGCAATATCGGGCAGATCGGACGTGGGAGAGCGCTGCCGCCGGCAGCGGCCCGGTAGCGTCGCTGCTCATGGATCGGACGGTTCGCCGCGGTTCGGCCCGGCGCAGACAGGCGGCGGTGGGCTATGCGCTGCTGCTGCCGAGCCTGATCGGGGTCGGGTGTTTCCTGCTGGTGCCGATCGCGGTGGTGTTGTGGCTGAGTGTGCACAGCTGGAATCTGCTGGGGCCCATCGAATTCACCGGGGCGAGCAACTGGCGGTCGGTGCTGGGGGATCGGCAGTTCGGGCATTCGCTGCTGGTGACGCTGGCGTTGACGGCGCTGGTGGTGCCGGTGCAGACGGCGCTGGGGTTCGCGGTGGCGGCCGTGCTGGCGCGGCGCGGGCGGGGCGGGACCGTGCTGCGGGTGGTGTACGCGCTGCCGTGGATGTGTGCGCCGGTGGCGGTGGGGGTGGTGTGGCAGTGGATCTTCGCACCCACGGGCGGCGCATTGAATGCGCTGCTGGGACGGCGGGTGGAATGGCTGAGCTCACCGACGCTGGCGCTGCCGGCGGTGGCCGCTGTGATCGTGTGGATGAATGTCGGTTACGTGGCCTTGTTCTTCGTGGCCGGGATCAGGGCCATACCCGGGGAGATCCTGGACGCGGGCGCGCTGGACGGGGCCACCGGCCGGCGGCGCATTCGCTGGCTGATCCTGCCGCTGCTGCGCCCGACCATGTTCTTCGTCCTGGTCACCGGAGTGCTGAGCGTCTTCCAGACCTTCGACGCGGTGTACGCGCTCACCCGGGGCGGGCCCGACCACCACACCGATGTGGTTGCCATGCGGATGTATTCGGAGGCGTTCGAGGCCGCGCATCCGGGGCGGGCCGCGGTCATGGCGGTGGTGGTTTTCGCGGTCATGTTCGTGATCACGGTGGTGCAGCACCGATACTTCCGGGATCGGACCAGTCATGAGTACTGAACCACGGGTGGCGGCCCGGGCCGTCGCGGCGTACGCGGTGCTGATCCTCGGGGCGCTGCTGACGGTGGCTCCGCTGGTGCTCAGCGCCCTGACCGCGGTCAAGACGCCGAAGCAGTTCGCGAGCGAATCCGCCCTGGCCACACCGCATCCCGCCACGCTGGACAACTTCCGCACCGTGCTGGACCAGGGGCTGGGGCGGGCGGTCGCGGTCACCGCCCTGATGACGGTCTGCATCACCTGCGGGCAGCTGGTCACCTCGGCCATGGCGGCATATGCCTTCGCGCGCACCAGTTTTCCCGGTCGTGACCTGCTGTTCTGGGTGTATCTCGGGACCATGATGGTACCCAGCGCGGTCACCCTGGTGCCGCTGTACCTGATGTTCGCGAAGCTGGGCTGGCTCAACAGCTTCTGGGCGCTGGTGCTGCCATTCCTGTTCGGCTCGCCGTACGCGATCTTCCTGCTGCGCCAGTACTTCCGGGCCATTCCGGGGGAGATCATCGACGCGGCGCGGATGGACGGGGCCTCGACCCTCGACATCCTGGTGAGCGTCGTGGTGCCGATGAGCAGGCCGATCCTGGCCACGCTCGCCGTCATCACCGTGGTCTCGCAGTGGAACAGCTTCATGTGGCCGCTGGTCGCCGCGTCCGGCCCGAAATGGCAGGTGCTGACCGTGGCCACGGCGACCATGCAGACCCAGTACAACGCGCAATGGACGCTGATCATGGCCGCCACCACGCTGGCGATCGTTCCACTGGTGCTGTTGTTCGTGGTGTTCCAGCGGCAGGTCCTGGCCTCCATCGCGGTGACGGGGATCAAATGACAGGGATCCGGATCAAAGATTCGACCCTGGCCCTGCTCGGGCTGGTCGTGGTCTGCGTGCTGCTGGTGGCCGCGGCCCTGTGGCTGGGCCGCGATACGGCGAGCGGCGGGCGCACGGTGGTGCGGCTGCGGATCTGGGATCAGAGTTTCGTCTCCGCGTATCGGGCCTCGCTGGACGAGTTCCAGCGCGCCAACCCCGATGTCGAGGTGCGAATCACGCTGGTGCCGTGGGCTTCCTACGCGCAGAAGCTACGGCTGGATGTCGCGGGCGGAATCGCCGACGACCTGTTCTGGACCAACCTCTACGAGGACTACGCCGACAGCGGTCACCTGATGGATATCGGTGCGGCACTGGGACCGCAGGCGACCCGAGCCTGGGACCCGCAGGCCGTCACGCAGTACACGCGCGCCGGAACGCTGTGGGCGGTACCGCAATTCGTGGACGGCGGGACCGCCGTGTACGTCAACCGGGACCTGCTGGCACAGGCCGGGGTCGACCCGGACGAGGTCACGACGGCGCGCTGGAGCCCCGACCCGGCGCGGGATACCTTCCGGCCGCTGCTGCGACGGTTGGCCCCGGCATCGGAGTGGCCGTACAACGCCGCCAACGACTTTCAATCCATCACCCTGCCGTATCTGGGCTCGGCCGGTGGGCAGCTCCAGCGCGACGGCCGGTTCGCCTTCGATTCCCCGCAGGGACGGGACGCCTTCGGCTACACGGTGGGGCTGGTCGCCGACCGGCTCTCCCCCTCGGCCGCGGACACCAATACCAGCGGCGACTTCGCCAAGAACGCCTTCCTGCAGGGCCGGATGGCGCTGCTCCAGTCGGGCACCTTCAATCTGGCCACGATTGCCCAGAATGCCGGATTCCACTGGGGATTGGCCATGATTCCCGCGGGCCCGGCCGGGCGGGTGAGCGCCAACAATGCCATCGGCCTCGCGGGCAATGCCGCCACCCCGCACCCCGCGGCGGTGCGGCGGGTGCTGGCCTGGCTGGGCAGTGCGGCGGGCAACCGCTACCTCGGCATCGACGGGGCGACGATTCCGGCCGTGGTATCCGAACAACAGGTGTATCGGGACTACTGGGCCCGGCACGGGGTCGACGTGTCACCGTTCTTCGATGTGTTGCGAGACCAGGAGATCGCGGCGGGCGGGGGCGCGGGATTCCCGGCCGCGCTGGAGGCGATGACGCCGATCTTCGACGAGATGTACCTGGGCCGCATCCCCGTCCCGGACGCGCTGGCCCGGGCGCAGCGGGAGGCCGACGCGGCCGCCGCCCAGCGGTGATCGGCGCTCAGATGCGACTGTGATCGGTGTAGGGCGTGCGCGGGCCGAACTTCGGTTTGCGCGCGAACCCGGCCAGGCCGAGCAGCCGCACGGCGCGATATCGGTGCGGGCGCAGGGGTTCCAGGTACTCGACCATCTCGTCGTCGTCGATCGGACGATCGAGCAGCGTCCAGCCGACGGTGGCCGCGAGATGAAAATCGCCCACCGAGAGGGCATCCGGATCACCGAAGGCGCGCTGGGCGATCTCGGCGGCCGTCCACACCCCGATCCCGGGCACCGTGCGCAGCCGCTGCGCGGCGTCGGCGTGGCTCAGCCCGGCCGCCTGCTCCAGCTTCGGTGCGATACGCGCCGCCAGCACAATGGTTTTCGAACGCTGCGGGCCGACATTGGCGCGATGGTAGACCCAGGACGGGATGTGCCGCCAGGTCTCGGCGTCGGGCATGACCCGCAGGCCCTGCGGGGCCGGACCGGGGGCGGGAGTTCCGTAGCGCCACACCAGTTTCCGCCAGGAGTCGTGGGCGGTCCTGGTGTGCACCTTCTGCTCCAGCACCGCCGGCACCAGCGCCTCCCACACCAGGCCGGTGCGCAGCATGCGCAGCCCCGGATTGCGGCGGTGCGCCTCGGCGACCTTGGGATGCTCGGGGGCGAAATCGCTGAGGTCCTCGTCCAGGCAGAGCATGGCGGGGAGCCCCGCCAGGAACTCCTCCGCGCCCGGACCCCACGCGCGGGCGTCGACCGTCTGCCGATCGAGTTGCCGCAGCCGGTAGGTGACCTCCCCCGAGGGCAGGCGGGAGGCGTGCCAGTGCGAGCCGTCGGGAGTTTCGCGATGACAGGGATCGCCGAAGCCGCGGCGCAGCGGGGAGATGGTGGCGGCCAGATCCAGCGGCCGATCCGAACGGAGGGTGCGGGCGCGCTCGACCGTCATCCGATCGATTCCGGGCGGCGCTGAAGTCACCGCGCCATTCTATTGTTAACGCGAAGATCGACGGTGGCGATGTTCATTCCGATTGTCTTGGTTGCTCAGCAAACTAATGGCATCCGGCACTGGAGGTACTCGGCATGATCACCAACCTGATCAATTTCCTGCTCGGCGTTTGGGGAAACGTGTTCGCCGGTAGTAGCGGTTACCAGCTTGCGCCCGGCATGCTGCCGTTCGGCAGCTGACGATGAGGGAAGGGGCACCCGCCACGGCGGGCGCCCCTTCGTCTGCGCCGGTCAGGGCCGGAACGTGCCGATCATGGCCGGTCCGTGCCGATTACGGCCGATCCAGGAGGAACTGGGCCAGGTGCCGGGACGGGCGGCCGGCCAGCTGTGCGGCCTGGGTCCGGCAGGAGAAACCGTCGGCGATCAGGATCGAATTCACGGGCGCCGCACGCAGTGCCGGGAGCAGGCCGTTCTCGGCGACCGCGACCGATACGTCGTAGTGGCCGCGCTGCATTCCGAAATTTCCAGCAAGCCCACAGCATCCGGTGATCTCGATCACTTTCGCACCGGTGCCGCGCAGTATTCGGCGATCGGCCGCGAACCCCAGCACGGCATGCTGATGGCAGTGCGGCTGCACCAGCACGGTGTGGCCACTGCGGTCCGGCGGCCGCCAGCCGGGCTCGCCCTCCAGAAATTCCGACAGGGTGCGCACCGCGCCCGCCACGGCGGCCGCCCGCGGATCCTCGGGCAGCAGGCGCGGGAGATCCTCGCGCAGCGCGGCCGTGCACGACGGTTCCAGCCCGACCACCACCCCACCCGCACCGACATGCGCGGCCAGGGCGTCGACGGTGGCGCGCAGCCGCTTCCGCGCGCCGTCCAGCTGACCGGTGCTGATCCAGGTGAGACCGCAGCAGACCCGGGAGTCGGGGATGCGCACGCGATGGCCCAGTGACTCGATCAATTCCACGGCGGCACCGGCGATCTCGGGATCGAAGGCGTCGGTGAAGGTGTCGATCCACAGCATCACCATCACCCCGGGTGCGGAGTCGCCGGGGCGCACCGGCTGCCGCCAGGAACGCCGAAAACTCCTGTGCGCCACCGTGGGCACCTCGCGACGCGGATCCATTCCGGACAACCGCAGGCCGAGGCGGCGCAGCGGTCCCGCCGCACCGAGCGCGTTCACCAGCCGGGGGAGCCGCGTCGCCGGTCCGAGCCAGCGCGGCAGGCGGCCCAGGGTGTAGTGGTCGATCGGGCGCGGCCTGTGCCGATAGCGGCGGTACAGGGTCTCCGACTTGTAGGTCGCCATGTCGACGCCGGCGGGGCAGTCGGAATGGCATGCCTTGCAGGACAGGCAGAGATCCAGCGACTCGGCGACGGCGTCCGACCGCCAATCCAGCGCGCCCCGGACCACCTCCTGCAGCACCCGGGCCCGGCCGCGGGTGCTGTCCTTCTCGTCGGCGGTGGCCAGATACGACGGGCACATGAACCCGCCCGCGGCGTGGGTGTCGGCCCGGCACTTGCCGACTCCGACGCAGCGATGCACGGCCGTGGCCAGATCGCCGTCGGCGGGAAAAGCGAAACCACCGGTCGTGGGCAGCGGGCGCAGCCCGGCCAGGCGCAGGTCGGCATCGATCGGGCGGGGATGCACGAGCACACCGGGATTCAGCACGGCGTCGGGGTCGAACAGCGCCTTGAAGCCCGCGAAGGCGTCGAGGGCCGCCCGGGAGTACATGAACCGCAACAGATCCGAGCGCGCCCGGCCGTCGCCGTGCTCACCCGAGAGCGAGCCGCCGAACCGCACCACCTGCCGCGCCGCCTCCTCGAGGAAGGACCGGAAGCGTTGCGGCGCATCGGCTATCGGCAGATCCAGGCGCACATGGATACAGCCGTCGCCGAAATGACCGTAGAGCAGGCCGTCCAGGCCGTGGTCCCGGAGGAGCGCCTCGAACTCGCGCAGGTAGTCGCCGAGCCGGTCGGGCGGCACGGCGGCGTCCTCCCAGCCCGGCCAGGCCGGACGGCCGTCCGGGGTGCGGCCGGCCAGGCCGGCGCCGTCGGCTCGGATGCCCCACAGCGCCTGCGCCTCGGCCGGGTCGGTGACCACGCGGGAATCCAGCGCGTGCGCGCTCCCGCGCAGCAGCTCCGCCTTGTCCCGTGCCTGTTCGCTTGTCTCACCGTCGATTTCGATCAACAGCCAGCCGCCGCCGCGCGGCAGATCGGGCACCCCGCCGCGATGGGCACGCACCACGTCGACCAGGCGCGCGTCCATGCCCTCCACGGCAATGGGCCGCACCGCCATGACGGCGGCGATATCGTCCGCCGCCGCCGGCATATCCGGGTAGCCGAGCGCCACCAGCACGGTCGCCGCGGGCACCGGAACCAGCCCGACGGTGGCGTCCAGCAACAGCCCGCAGGTGCCCTCGGTGCCGACGAAGGCCCTGGCCACCGACGAACCGCGTTCCGGCAGTAGATGTTCCAGCGCGTATCCGGACGCCTGCCGCTCGAACCGGCCCAGCTCGGTGCGGATGAGCGCCAGGTGGGTGCGGGTGAATTCGGGCAGGCCCGCGAGTACGGACAGGTCCGCGCCCAGGGTGCGCTCGATGCCCATCCCGTCGAGAATCCGCAACTCGCGCACCGTATCCGAGGTGCGGCCCCAGGCCACCGCGCGCGGACCGCAGGCATTGTTGCCGATCATCCCGCCCAGCGTGCACCGGTTCTGGGTGGACGGGTCCGGGCCGAAGCGCAGCCCGTGCGCGCCCGCGCGCCGCTGCAGCGCGGCCAGCACCACCCCGGGCTGCACCCGTGCGGTGCGGCGCTCGGGATCGAGGTCGAGGATGGCGTTCATATGGCGGCTGAAGTCCAGCACCAGACCCGGTCCGACGGCATTGCCCGCCACCGAGGTGCCCGCCCCGCGCGCGGTCACGGTCAGCCCCTCCGCGCGCGCCACATCCAGGGCCGCCCGCACATCGGCCGCATCGCGCGGGAAGACCACGCCGCGCGGGAGGATCCGGTAGTTCGAGGCGTCCGAGGAGTACTCGGCCCGCCGCCGGGGCCCGGTGTCGACCTCACCGGTGATCACCGCGCGCAACGCTCGCTCCCACGCCTCGCTCACGCCCCAACCCTATGCGCGCCATCGCGAGGCTTCGCCGATCCGGCCCGGTGGCGGGCGCCGGATTTCGCTCAGCGCGAACCGCTGGCCTGGGCGGATGGACTTGATCTCAACCTTTGTTGAGGTATTAGTGTCGGTGGTGCGGGGTTCGATGGATCCCGTGACCGGTGAGGAGCGGGGATGAGTATCGAATCCGTGGCGTGGAATCAGCTGTATCGGCAGATGAACGCGCCCACAGAGCAGCGACCGCTGCGGTTGGCCACTGCCCGGCGGATCCTCGCCTTCGCGCGGCCACACCATCGGCAGCTGGTGGCGTTCCTGGTATTCAGCATCGTGTCGGCGCTGCTGGCGGTGGCCACCCCGGTCCTGGCCGGGCGAGTGGTCGACGCCATCGTCGGGCACGGCGCGCCGCGCACGGTGATCACGCTGGCCGGGATCATCGCGGCGGTCGCGGTGCTGGATGCCGGCTTGGGGTTGGTGATCAGGTGGTTGTCGGCGCGCATCGGAGAGGGGCTCATCTTCGATCTGCGCACCGCGGTGTTCGATCACGTACAGAAGATGCCGATCGCGTTCTTCACGCGCACCCGGACCGGCGCACTGGTGAGCCGGCTCAACAATGACGTTATCGGGGCGCAACGCGCGTTCAGCACCACCCTGTCCGGGGTCGTCACCAACCTGGTCACCCTCGTGCTCACGCTGGCCGTGATGCTGCGGCTGTCGTGGCAGATCACCCTGCTCGCCCTGGTACTGCTGCCGGTCTTCGTCGTCCCCGCCCGGCGCATGGGCGAGCGGCTGGCCGGCATCCAGCGCGAGGCGGCCGGGCTGAACGCCTCCATGAGCACCCAGATGACCGAGCGGTTCTCCGCGCCGGGCGCGACGCTGGTCAAACTGTTCGGCCGGCCGCGGCAGGAGTCCGCGGAGTTCGGGCTGCGCGCCGGGCGGGTGCGCGATATCGGGGTGCGCACGGCCATGCTGCAGACGGTGTTCGTCACCGCGCTCACCCTGGTCTCGGCGCTGGCGCTGGCGCTGGTCTACGGGCTGGGCGGCTATCTGGCGCTGAAGGGTGAGCTGGAACCCGGTGCGGTGGTGGCCCTTTCGCTGCTGCTGACCCGGCTGTACTCGCCGCTCACCGCGCTGGCCAGCGCCCGGGTGGATGTGATGTCGGCGCTGGTCAGCTTCGAGCGGGTCTTCGAGGTGCTGGATCTGAAGCCGCTGATCGAGGATTCGCCGCTGGCGGTGCCGGTGCCCGCGGGCCCGGTGGCGGTGGAGCTGGACGGCGTCACCTTCGGCTACCCGTCGGCCGACAAGGTTTCGCTGGCCTCGCTGGAGGATGTGGCCACGCTCGACACCCGCGGCGGCGAGGAGGTGCTGCACGATGTCTCGCTGCGGGCCGAGCCCGGGCAGATGGTGGCGCTGGTCGGCTCCTCCGGGGCCGGGAAATCCACCATCGCGCAATTGGTCTCGCGGCTCTACGACGTGGACTCCGGTGCGGTGCTGCTGGGCGGCATGGATGTGCGCGAGCTGACCGGGCAGTCGATTCAGGACACCGTCGGCCTGGTCACCCAGGACGGGCACCTGTTCCACGACACCATTCGCGCCAATCTGCTGCTCGCCCGCCCCGCGGCCACCGAGGACGAGCTGTGGGATGCGCTGCAGCACGCCCGGTTACGCGAGCTGATCGAGTCGCTGCCCGACGGCCTGGACACCGTGGTCGGTGAGCGCGGCTATCGGCTCTCCGGCGGGGAACGCCAGCGCCTGACCATTGCCCGGCTGCTGCTCAAGCAGCCCCGCGTGGTGATCCTGGACGAGGCCACCGCCTCGCTGGACTCCACCTCCGAGGCCGCGGTGCAGGAGGCGCTGGCCGAGGCCCTCGACGGCCGCACCGCCCTGGTCATCGCGCACCGGCTGTCCACCATCCGCAATGCCGACCAGATCCTGGTGCTCGAGCACGGCCGCATCGTGGAGCGCGGTACACACACCGAACTGCTCGCCGCGGACGGCCGCTACACCGAGCTCTACCGCACCCAGTTCGCCGATTCCGGTGCCGCGGCGACAGTCTGATCGGACCCGGCGCACGGCAGTCCGATCGGACCGGACACCTTGCCGGATCGGCAAAAGGATTCGAGCCGTCCGGGTGCGCGCCGATAGCGTCGGAGTATGAGCGCTCACTCGCACGAACAGGCAGGCACGCACGGACATCCGCATGCCCACGGTCACGGACATGGGCACGGCCACGAACATGGACACGGACACGGCCACACCCACGACGGGATCGACTGGGCGGCCATGGTCGACGATCTCCGGCGCGATGACGCCATGTCGGCCGACGCCAATGCCGAGATCGCGCGGCGGCTGGTCGCCCTGATCCCGGCCGGCGCGGAAGCGACCGTGCTGGACATCGGCGCGGGAGCGGGCGGCCAGAGTGTCGCGTTCGCGCGGGAACTGCTGGCCCGCGGCGGCGGGGGTCTGGTGATCGTGGACGCGGTGCCGGAACTGCTCGAGGCGGCCCAGCAGGCCGTGAAGGTCGCGCTGGACGGGGACGATCGGGTGCGGGTGCGGACCGTGCACGCCGACGCCGCGGCCGCGGACTTCGGCGCCGGGATCCCGGAAGCGGATCTGGTGTGGGCCTCGCGCATGGTGCACCACCTGCCCGATCAGCAGGCGGGCACCGCGCGCCTGGCCGGGCTGCTGCGGCCGGGCGGCTGGCTGGCGCTGGCCGAGGGCGGGCTGTCGATGCGTTGCCTGCCTTGGGAACTCGGCGTCGGCGCGCCCGGACTCCAGGACCGGCTGCTGGCCCTGCGCGACGCGGGCTTCGCCCAGATGCGGGCCGACATCACCGCCGCGAACCCCATGCCCTACGGCTGGAATGTGGCGCTGAGCCGAGCCGGGCTGGCCGACGCGACCTCCTTCAGCGTGCTGATCGATCACCCCGCGCCGCCCGCGCCGGCCGTGCGCGAGAGCGTCGTCGCCTGGCTTGGCGGCTTGAGCGAGCGGGTCGGCGAACGCATCGGCGAGGATGATCGGGCCACCCTGGCGGCGCTGCTGGATCCGGCCGCCGACACGTTCATCGGCGCGCGCGAGGACATCTACATTCTCGGCGCCACCACGGTCTTCCTCGGCCGCCGCTAGCCGTCACCGCGACCACGCGCGGGTCGGAGCCGCGTTCGGGCACGATCGTGATCTGGCCGTGCCCGAACCGACACCGTGTTGTGGCCGCAGCGGCCGCTCCGACCTCCCGAAATGCCCTGCTATGCGGCATAATTCGAGCTCCCATGGCATACCCCACAAGATCGTTTCACATGCCGGGGGAGGAGTTTCGGTGACCCGTACCAAGGAGCAGCGGCACACGCCCGCGACCCGTGTCGACGATATCGAGCGGATGTTCGGCGCCCGCCGATATCAGCCCAGCGACGATACCCCTGCCATGGAACTACGGGTGACGAGCGGCACCAAGCGTACCGACGACGACTGGATCGTCCCCAAACAGCTGGTGGCCGACTGTGTTTCGGGCAAGCTGGTGCTGGACTTCACCCGGGCCCGGTGCTCACGGCGGGAAATCGACATCCGGGTCGAGGCCGATGCCGGGACGGTCGTGCTGATCGTGCCGCGCGGCTGGCGGGTCGACACGGACGGCGTGCAGCCGGGCGCCGGCTCGGTGGCCAACCGGGTCAAGCTGCCGCGATTCCCGGGCGCGCCGCTGATCCGGGTCACGGGTGCGGTGGACACCGGTGCGGTGAAGGCGCGCTACGCCTACCGCTCGCCGCTCAGGTGGTTGCGCCGCTCCCGCTGACCGCTCCCGCTGACCGTTTCGGCAGTTCCCGGCATTCCGGGAGACCATGCGGTATGACGGAGGAGTGACGCGCTGGCTGCTGCACGTCGACCTCGACCAATTCCAGGCCGCGGTCGAGTTCCGGCGGCATCCGGAGCTGCGCGGGCAGCCGATCATCGTGGGCGGCAACGGCGATCCGGCCGAACCCCGCAAGGTGGTGTCCTGCGCGTCCTATCCCGCCCGGGCCTTCGGGGTGCGGGCGGGCATGCCGCTGCGCACGGCCGCGCGGATCTGCCCCGACGCCGTCTTCCTGCCCCAGGACCTCGCCGGCTACGCCGAGGCGTCCGAGGAGATCATGGCGCTGCTGCGCACCTTCCCCGGCCGGGTCGAGGTGCTCGGTTTCGACGAGGCGTTCCTGGCGGTGGACACCGAGGATCCCGGAGAACTGGCGCGTGAGATCCGGTCCGCCGTCGCGGAATTGGAGCTGACCTGCGCGGTCGGCATCGGGGACAACAAGACCCGGGCCAAGCTGGCCACCGGCTTCGCCAAGGCGGTCGGCAAGTCGGCGCGGTCGGCCGACGAGCCGCCTGCGGCGGACACCGGAACCGGAATCTTCCGGCTGACCAGGGACAACTGGGTCGAGCTGATGGCGCACCGGCCCACCTCCGCGCTCTGGGGCATCGGCGCGCGCATCGCGAAACGCCTGAGCGGCTTGGGGATCGAGACGGTGGCCGACCTGGCCGCCGCCGACCGGAAGGCGCTCGCGGCGGAGTTCGGCCCCAATACCGGGCCGTATCTGTGGGTGCTCGGGCACGGCGCGGGCGACACGGACATCGCCGAGCCGCGAGAACCGGTGGGCCACAGCCGATCCGAGACGTTCCCGCGGGATCTCACCGAACGCGCCGAGATCGATGCCGCGGTGGTGCGGCTGGCCACCCAGGTGGCCGAGGAGACCCTCGCGACCGGACGGGCCGTCGGGCGGGTCGGTGTCACGGTGCGTACCAAGACCTTCTTCACCCGGAGCAAGCAGCGGAAGCTATCCACACCGACCACCGATGTGGACGAGATCGTGCAGACGGCGCTGGAAGTGCTGCACGCCTTCGAGTTGGATCGGCCCATCCGGTTGCTCGGGGTCCGGGTCGAGTACGCCATGCTGTGATCCAGGTTCCACCCGACGGAAGGCACTCGAATGAACTCAGCATCGCGCAGCGATTCCCACAGGGGTGGCGGCGGGGCGACGGGCGGGCACGACTACGAGAACATCCTGTTCGAGCACGACGGCCCGATCGCCCGCATCACGCTGAACCGGCCCAATGCCGCCAATGGCATCGATCAGGCGCTCGCGGACGAGCTGGAGCGCGCGGCCACCTACTGCTCGGAGGATCCCACGGTGAAGGTCGTGGTGCTGACCGCGGCCGGACGGTTCTTCTCCGCGGGCGGCGACGTGCGGGCCATGGCCGCCAGCGCGGACACCGGGGCATTCATCGAGAAGCTGGCCGGGACCCTGCACCGGGCGGTGTCGGCGCTGGCGCGGATGGACGCGCTGCTCATCGTGGGCGTGAACGGCACCGCGGCCGGCGCGGGCATGAGCCTCGCGGTGGCCGGCGATCTGGTGGTCGCCGCCGAATCCGCCGCCTTCACCATGGCGTACACCAAGGTCGGCCTGAGCCCCGACGGCGGCGCGTCCTACTATCTGCCGCGGATCATCGGCCTGCGCAAGACCCAGGAGCTGATGCTCACCAACCGCACCCTGTCCGCCGCGGAGGCGCTGGAGTGGGGTCTGCTGCACCGGGTGGTGCCCGATGCCGAGCTGACCGCCGCCGTCGAGGCCCTGGCGCAGGAATTCGCCACCGGCCCCAAGGGATCCAACGCCAATGTGAAGAAGCTGTTGCTGGTGTCCTCGCGGCACACCCTCGAGGAGCAGCTGGACACCGAGGCGGCCTTCATCACCCGCTGCGCCGACTCCGCCGACGGGCAGGAGGGCATCGCCGCGTTCACCGGCAAGCGCGCACCGAAGTTCGCCTGAGGACAACGGGTTTCGCCCCCGGCCGAGGTCGGGGGCGAGTCATGCCGGAGCTCTCGGTCCTCGAGTTCGCCGTCAGCCCTTGATGAAGTCGAGGATCTCGGCATTCACCTCGGCCGCGTGGGTGATGTAGAGACCGTGCCCGGCGTCCGGGTACTCCTTCAGCACCGCGTGCGGGGCCAGCTTCACGACCTGACGGCTCGCGACATCGATCAGGATGGACTGGTCCGGAATGCCGTGCAGCAGCAGCGTCGGGACCGTCAGCGCAGCCACATCGGGGCGGTGATCGGTGGTGAACGCTTCGCGCTGCATGACCTGGATCGCGTACGGCGAGGCCGACAGGCAGCGCCTGATCTCCTCGTCGATGACCGCCTGCGTGACGCCCGGACGCAGGTGCGTGGCGAAATAGCCCTGGGACCGTTCGACGAACCACTTGGGCCGGTCGGTGCGCAGCTGCTCCAGCAGGCCCTCCAGCGCCTCGATCGGGATGCCGATCGGATTGTCGTCGGTGAGCATCATGAACGGAATCGCCGGGGCCAGCAGCGCGATTCGCGCCACCCGATCGGAACCGTGCCGGCTCAGGTAGCGCACCGTCTCGCCGCCGCCCGCCGAGTGCGCCACGATGGTGAGATCCCGCAGGTCGAGGTGCTCGATCAGGGCGGCGACATCGTCGGCGCGGGTATCGACGTCGTAGCCGGTGGCCGGGGTGTCCGAGCGGCCGTGGCCGCGCCGGTCCATCATGACGCAGCGGTAGCCCTGCGCCAGGAAGTAGTGCATCTGGTATTCCCACTGGTCGCTGTTCAGCGTCCAGCCCGACACGAACAGGATCGGGGTGCCGGAGCCGAAGTCCTGGTAGTAGAGGGTGGTGCCGTCGGTGGTGGTCTGGAAAGTCGGCATATCTGCTGCGCTCCTTCGCAATTCGATCGCTGATTCGACAATCGCAAAGCGCGGGAACGAAAGCGATTACCTGCCGGGTAACGGGCGCGATTGGTCCGGAAGGTGACGCGTCCGCGCAGGTGGCGACCTATGCTCTGGACATGGAGTTCCAGGCGATGGTGGCACACGAAACGGACAGTGGGATCGCCCTCATCCGGGAGGAGGTCGCCGACGACTTCCTCATGCCGGGCGACGTGACGATCAAGGTGCACTTCTCGAGCGCCAACTACAAGGACGGGCTGGCCATCACCCCGCGCGGCGGCGTGGTGCGGCAGTATCCGCTCATCCCCGGCATCGACCTCACCGGTGAGGTGGTGTCCTCCAGCGATCCGGAATTCGCGCCCGGCGACCTGGTCGTCGCGCACGGCTACGACATCGGCGTGGCCCACCACGGTGGTTTCGCCGAGTACGCACGGATTCCGGCCGGGTGGGTGGTGAAGCTGGACGGCCTGACCCCGCGCGAGGCGGCGGCCATCGGCACCGCGGGCTACACCGCGGCTATGAGTGTGCAGGCGCTGCTCGACCGCGGTCTCACCCCCGGCTCCGGCCCGGTGCTGGTCACCGGTGCGACCGGTGGCGTCGGCAGTGTGGCGGTGGACATTCTGTCCGGGCTCGGATTCGAGGTGGTGGCCTCCACCGGCAAACTCGGTGCGGGCGAACTGCTCTCGGCGCTCGGCGCCGCCTCGGTCATCGGCCGGCAGCCCGGCGAAGGGGAGAAGCTGCGCGCGCTCGGCAAGGCGCAGTGGGCGGCCGCCGTCGACAGCGTGGGCGGGACCTCGCTGGCCCACATTCTGAGCACCGTCAAATACGGTGGCGCGGTGGCGGTCTCGGGCCTGACCGGCGGCTCCGACCTGCCCACCACGGTCATGCCCTTCATCCTGCGCGGCGTGTCCCTGATCGGTATCGACTCCGCGCACTTCCCGATCGCCCAGCGCCGTGAACTGTGGGCGCGGCTGGCCAAGGACCTGAAGCCCCGGCATCTGTCGCTGCTGGAGAATTTCGCACCCATAACCGAGGCGGAGTCGGTGCTGCGCGCCATCCTGGACGGAACCCACTCCGGCCGAACCATTCTCGGGGTCGCGGGCGAGTTCTAGCCGACGATCGCGCGCACGAGGTTGTGGTCGGACGCCCCGGCCACATCCTCGACCGCGACACCGCGCACCGGCACGCCGCGCGTGACCACATGATCGATGAACTGGGATTTCGAACCGGCCGTCCGGGGCCGGGTGGGGACGGAATCCGGCAGAAACCCGGGGATGGTGAAGCCGGCGCCGAACGCGGCGGCGAGGTCGTCCCGGCCGACATTGAAGTCACCGAGCAGAACTGCCGGGCCGTCGCCGGCGACCGCGGCCAGGCGCTCGAGCTGGCCGGCCCGGCGCCGGTCCCCGCTGACATGGGTGGCGATGATCAGAATGCCGTCGATCTCGGCCGCCAGCAGGCCTTTTCCCGGATCGACCGCGTGCGGCTCCGCGGTGACGAACCGGCTCGGCCCGCGCACGATCAGCACGAGATGCTCGGAGCGATCCGCCAGGGTGCTCGGCACCCGGCGCGGGCTCGGAATGCGCGGGTAGTCGAGGACGTGAAAAGTCCGGTCGGGCAGCGCCTCCCGCAGGCTCGCCAGCTGATCGCCGCTGACCTCCTGGAGCGCGATGACCGCTTCGGGCCGGGCCGCGACGGCGGCGGTCACGACCGCGATCCGCTTCGCCTCCTGCGGCCAGCGCGCGGCCATCTCGCTGTCCCAGTTGTCGGCGTGGACGCGGTGCAGGACGTTCCAGGTGGCAATGGTGATCACCTACGCACCCTACGAGAAACCAACTGACCGTGCGGGTTTCGTTTCATGTGAAACAAAGGAAATTCGCCGGTTGGTTGCCAAGCAGCCCTCTCTCGATCGTCGGTGCAGCCCTTCTTCGACATTGTGCTCAGCCCGGACCCGCGAGTACGTCCAGCGCCGCCGAGAGGTGGGGCAGCGCGGTCGGACCGTACGAGGCGGCGATCTCGGCGAGCGCCCGGGCCAGGTGCGGAGCGATGGTGGCGGCCGGCAGCAGCTCCTCGGCCAGCACGATGCCGCCCACCACGTGGGCCGCGCGAATCCGCTCGTCGGAGGTGACCTCGTAACGCCACGAACCGATCTGGACCCGCTCCGGCTCCGAGCGGAACAGAGATTTGCGGGGCGGTGTCCGGGTCACCCCGGGGACGCCCGCAAAGACGGTGAAGACCAGTCCGAGGCCGCCCGGGCCGCCGAGCGCGGCATCGATGGCGCGGGTGGCGGCCCCGGTATCGAAATCGCTCACGAGTTCATGCCGAGGGTGAACTGCGGAATGATCGGGTCGCCGTCGCCGATGCGGCGGATGGCCGTGCCCGAGGCGTAGAACTCGACCGTGTGATATCCCCACGCGTAGTTGGAGATATCGACGCTGACGCCGGTGACGCCGTTCGCGCCGTCCCGTTCGGCCTCGGCCTGCATGCGCGACATGGCCAGCTCGCGGGCCTGATAGTTGCCCTGGGTCCACTGCGGCATCTCCATATTGCGGCCCATCTGGCTGAGCATCTGCCGGAAGCCCTGCACCGCCACGTGGAACACGCAGTTACCCATGACGAAGGCGATCGGGGCGTAGCCGGTGCGCATCAGCGTCACCATGTCCTGCCCCGAGAGGTGACTGGTGAAGGCCTGCCCGTTCGGCCGCCGATAGCTGCCCGGCGATTTCGCGAACCGCACCGCGGTCCCCACCGCGATGAACTCCAGATGCTCCATCGACTCCCCGTGCTGCCGCCACTCCAGCCGCACCCCCACCACCCCGTCGGCCTGGAGCGAGTCCGCCTCGGCCTGCATGCGCGACATGGCATTCCACCGCGCCCGATAGGTGGCCTCGGTCAGCACCGGCAACTCCTGCTGCTGCCGGATCCCGGTGAACTGGAACCCGACGTGATAGACGGACACGCCCATCACCAGGTCGATGGGTTCGAAGCCCGCCCCGTGCAGTAGCGCGAACTCGTTGACCGACAGATCGGAGGTGAAGATCCGGTTCGCGTGCGAAAGCCGCTCGCCCGCGACCTGATCGAGCTGGTTCGGTTGATTCGGCTGACCGGGCTGGTTCGGTTGCATGTCGTTCGCCCTCCGTCGGATCCCCGGTGGACCCCTAAACGAGGGTACGACCCGGTCTGGTTCGGAGCCTGCCGAAATGGCCGGGAGCCGTGCGTGTTTACACAACACGCACGGCTCCCGTTCTCGCGACCTCAGGCGGTGGCGCTCAGCGCACGACCGTCGTAGGCCGGTTCGGCGACCGGCTCGATGGCGTAGGCCAGGATCTCGGCCACGTCGGCGACGGGGCGGACATCCAGGGCGGCCAGCACCTCGGCGGGGACCTCGTCCAGATCCGGCTCGTTGCGGGCCGGGATGAACACGGTCTTCAGGCCGGCGCGCTGAGCGGCGAGCAGCTTCTGCTTCACGCCGCCGATCGGCAGCACCCGTCCGTTCAGCGTGACCTCACCGGTCATGCCGACATCCGCGCGGACCTGGCGGCCCAGGGCCAGCGACACCAGGGCGGTGACCATGGTGACGCCCGCCGACGGACCGTCCTTCGGGACCGCGCCCGCCGGGAAGTGGATGTGGATATTGCGATCCAGCACCCTCGGCTCGATGCCGATCTCCTCCAGGTGGGAGCGGACATAGGTCAGGGCGATCTGCGCGGACTCCTTCATGACGTCGCCCAGCTGACCGGTCAGGGTCAGCGAGCGGTCGCCCTCGGCGGCATTGGCCTCGATGTAGAGGACATCGCCGCCCGCGCCGGTCACGGCCAATCCGGTGGCGACACCGGGGACCGCGGTGCGCTCGACCCCGTCGGGGGTGAAGCGCGGACGGCCCAGGTAGTCCTTCAGGTCACCCAGTCCGATCACCAGCTTGCCGGAACCGCCTGCGGCCGGACCGGATTCGGCGTCGTAGCCCAGCTCGCGGTCGTAGCCCAGGCCCTCCGGCACGAATTCGCCCTTGCTGACCAGGCTTTCGGTCTCGGCGATGTCCGCCGACTCCGACAGCTTGGTCGCCGCCTTGCGCAGCGCCTTGGCGATCAGGCGCTCCATCTGCCGCACCCCGGCTTCCCGGGTGTAGTTCGCGGCGACCTCGCGCAGCGCCTCGTCCGTGATCGAGACCTCCTCGGCGGTCAGGGCATTGCGCTCCAGCTGCCGCGGGATCAGGAAGTCGCGGGCGATGGCCACCTTGTCGGCCTCGGTGTAGCCGTCCACGGTGATCAGTTCCATGCGGTCCAGCAGCGGGCCGGGAATCGTCTCCATGACGTTCGCGGTCGCGATGAACAGCACGTCCGACAGGTCCAGATCCAGGTCCAGGTAGTGGTCGCGGAAGGTGTGGTTCTGCGCCGGGTCCAGGACCTCCAGCAGGGCCGCCGCGGGATCGCCGCGGAAGTCCGAGCCGACCTTGTCGATCTCGTCCAGCAGGACAACGGGATTCATCGATCCCGCCTCCTTCATGGCGCGCACGATGCGGCCGGGCAGCGCGCCCACGTAGGTGCGCCGGTGACCGCGGATCTCGGCCTCGTCGCGCACGCCGCCCAGGGCGACGCGAACGAACTTGCGGCCCAGGGCCCGTGCCACCGATTCACCCAGCGAGGTCTTGCCGACACCGGGCGGACCGACCAGCACCAGCACCGCGCCGGAACCGCGACCGCCGACGACCTCCAGGCCGCGCGCGGCCCGCCGGGAACGGACGGCCAGGTACTCGACCATGCGGTCCTTGACCTCGTCCAGGCCGTGGTGATCGGCGTCCAGCACCGCGCGGGCGGCCGAAACATCGGTGGAGTCAGTGGTTTTCACGCTCCACGGCAGTTCCAGGACGGTGTCCAGCCAGGTGCGGATCCAGCCCGTCTCCGGGCTCTGATCGCTGGAGCGCTCCAGGCGACCGACCTCGCGGAGGGCGGCTTCCTTCACGTCCGCGGGCAGGTCGGCGTTCTCGACGCGGGTGCGGTAGTCCTCCGCGCCGTCCGGCTCGTCCTCGCCCAGCTCCTTGCGAATCGCGTTGAGCTGCTGGCGCAGCAGGAATTCCCGCTGCTGCTTCTCCATGCCCTCGCGGACATCCTCGCTGATCTTCTCGGTGATCTCGGTCTCGGCGATGTGCTGAGTGGTCCACTCGATCAGCTTGCGCAGCCGCGCGGTGGTATCCGGGGTGTCCAGGATCTCGCGCTTCTGCTCATTGCTCAGGTACGACGCCCAGCCGGCCGCGTCGGCCAGGGTGGACGGATCGTTCATCTGATTGACCGCGTCGATGACCTGCCAGGCCTCACGGCGCTGCAGGACCGACACGACCAGCTTCTTGTATTCGGCCGCAAGCTCTTTGGTGCGTCCGTCGGCGGCCGGAATCTCGACCGGTTCGGCCTCGACCCAGAGCGCCGCGCCCGGCCCGGTCACGCCGTGGCCGATCTTGGCCCGGCTCTCCGCCTTCAGCACCGCCGCGGGGGCGCCGCCGCGCATCCGGCCGACCTGTTCGATGGTGGCCACGACGCCGTAGGTGGCGTACCCCTCATCGAGGCGCGGCGCGACCAGCACCTGGTTGACCTTGCCCGCGCGGGCGGCATCGATGGCGGCCTGCGACGACTCGTCCAGCTCGATCGGCACGACCATGCCGGGGAGCACGATCGGATCGGTCAGGAACAGGACCGGCAGGTTCGTTGGTGTAGTCACGTCTTCGACCCCTTCCAAGGTTGAGCGTTACCTACTCAACCCGGGGGGTATACCGATTGTTCCGGACCGATGTTCGCCGGGGGCGAACATGCCTCGAGTCGAGGATCGGAATCGAGAACAGCGACATAAGAGCTGGCCAGAGCACTATCACGGAGTCGAGTTGGGCGCTGCCGAGCCGCCGAGCTGGGCCATGACTTGCTCGGGAGTGGCTCCGAATCGGGCTGCCTGCGCGAACATTTCGGCCGGCGGGGTGAAAAGGATCATGCTCGGGGTGTAGGTGCCGTCGATGCGCGCCAGCAGATACCGCGCCGCGCCCGACACGTACTCCCCGGTGGACCGCGCGGCCGCGTCGATGGCCGCGCGATGCGGACCGATCTGCGCATCGGCGAGAGCCGTCAGCGCCGAGAGCGCTTCGAGCCGGACCGGCCGCGGCTGCGCGGCATCCAGATACCGGACCAGGCGGGTGACCGCGTCCGCATCCTCCGCGTAGCGTGCCAGGGTCTCCAGGCTCGGGATCACGACGAACGGATCGGGCTCGCTCGCAACGAGAGTCCGCAACCCGGACGCGATCGTCTCGTCGATCGCACCGGAAGCGAGCAGCCCGATGGCCGCCCAGCGGCGCACAGTGGCATCGGGATCATCGAGCGCGGTGACGAATACCGGCGCGCTGCCCGGACGCTGTTCCGCGACCGCGTCGGCGATATCGAGCACCCGATCGAGCGGGTAGACGCCGGGCGCGCGGCCGGCGTCGTAGCCCTCGTGCGGTGAACCTTCGGGCAGAAACCCGTTGTCGTGCACCGCGATCAGGTGCGCCCGCAACGCTGCCGCGAGCCGGTTCTCCACTCCGGCGTACTGCGGGTTGCCGGCCAGGTTTCGCACCTGGTCCGGATCGGCCTCGGTGTCGTACAACTCGATACCCGGTTTCGGCTTCCAGAAGACGGATTGGACGGCGTCGAGCCGTCCCGCGAGATGCTCCGTCTCCCAGGACTGATAGCCGGCCGCGATCCAGGCGAACGGCTGATGCCGGCCGTAGGGCCGATGCGGGTGATAGTTGCGGATGTAGCGGTATCGCGCGTCGCGGACGCTGCGGATGAGGTCGTACCGCTCGTCCATCCGGCCGCGGCCCCCGAACGCGAGCGATGTGTACGGGTCGAACTCGGTGCGCGCCAAGCTGTTTCCGCGCATGTGCGCGGGCAGCTGGGCACCGGCCAGATCGATCACGGTGGCCGGAATTCTGTCGGTGGTGACGGCCGCGCTGACGCGAGTGCCCGGGGCGGGGAAAAGCCCTCGATACGCTCGGGGCGCCCGGATGATGAGCGGGACCCGCAGTCCTTCGTCGTAGCAGAAGCGTTTCGACCGCGGATTGACACCGCCGTGGTCCGAGGTGTGGATGACGATCGTCGTATCGGCGAGTCCGTCCTCGTCCAGCTGGGCGAGCAGATCACCGACGAACGCGTCCATCGCGTCGATGTTGTCGTAATAGCGGGCGATATCGCCCCTGATCTCGGGAGTGTCCGGAAGATACGCGGGCACGCGGACGAACTCGGGGTCGACCCGGGCCGGTTCGGTCCGCCGGAACACCGAACTCTCGTGTGTGCCATCGAAATTGAACACCGCCAGGAACGGTGAGCCAGGTGCGCGATTGCGCCAGTGCGCGGTGCGCGACGACTCGTTCCAGATCACATCCGGATCGACGTCGGAGTTGTAGTCGGTCTTGGCGTTGTTCGTGCAGTAGTAGCCCTGCTCGCGCAGGATTTCCGGATAGGTGCGCAGCCAGGACGGCATCGGCGCCCTGGCGCGCATGTGGTTGGCGGGCGCATGGCTTTCCGGGCGCAGGCCGGTCAGCATCGCGAATCTGGACGGTGCGCACACCGGGCTGACGCTGAAGGCGTGTTCGAATACCACGCCCTCGCGGGCCAGCCGGTCGAGGTTCGGGGTCTGTGCCAGTTCGTCTCCGTAGCAGCCGAAGCGCGGTGGGCAGTCTTCGCTGACGATCCAGAGGATATTGGGCCGGTCGTCGAGTGGCATTGGGGTCCTTCCGGGGGAGTGGGATCCGCAGGCGGAAACGGTGGCGGCATCCCTGCTTATTCCACAAGTGGAATAAGCCAAGAGTTGGGCCGGCAGACGGCTCGCGGTCAGCCAGCCGGGTCGGGCGGCAGCGAAGGCACGCTGATTACCGTCCGTTCGCCGATGACCGGGGGCCGGCTTCCGCGCATGACGAGCACGAGGACGAGCGCGGCGAGGGCAGTCGCCGTGGCAAACCAGAATCCGAGCTCGAAGCCTTGGTCACCGAACACTTTGGGAATTGGGCCGAGCTGCGGCGGCCGTCCGGCGACTCGCACACTGGCCGACATCGGGTGGGCCGCGGCGAAAGCGGTGACGACGGCGACGCCGATGGCCGTGCCCACGCCCTGGACGAGGCTGAACACGCCGAAGCCGACACCGGTCTGCTCCTGCGGCACCGTCTGGGCCACGAGAACCGCAGCGGCCGTGTAGAAGAAGCCGAGTGCCGAGCCGAAGGCCGCATTGGTGAGGGTCAGGATGTCCCAGGTATGCGGTCCGACGGCCTCGATGAGGCCGATCACGGCGAACATCGCCGTCGCGTACAGCAGCGGGAGCCTGGCCCCGAACTTGCGCGCCACAATAGCGGCGATCACCCCGAAGGCGACCGTGATCACGCCCTGCAACACCGCGATGCGCAGGGCATAGTCGTGTGAACTGAATCCGCTGCTGTAGCTGAAGCCGGGGATGAGGCTCACCTGCACGGCTTCGGGTGGCAGGCGCATGCCGCCGGCCTGGGCGACCTTCGCGAGAGTGCTTGCGACGACGCCATTTTCGATCACGCCAGGGCTGGGCGTGCGAGCCATATAGGTGATCGCGTACGTCTGGACGCCGATCATGCAGGACGCGAGCAATCCCACCGCCAGGAGCAGGCCGAAGCGGGGCTGGAACAACACGCGCGGATCGATGAGTGGCGTGCTCGCCCGCCGTTGCGCGAGAACGAACAATGCCAGTAATGCCAGTCCGCAGGCCAGCCCGGCCACGCTCGCAGGTCTGGCCCAGCCCCACACCTGGCCCCGGTCGACATAGACGATCATGAGTGCGGCGCCGAAGGTGAGCAGGACCGCGCCGGTGCAGCCGAGACGCTGGCGCGCAATAGGTTTCGAATCCGGTACGCACACCGCAACCAGCGCGATCATCACCGTGATGAATGCCAGCGACAGCCAGAACGCCGCCCGCCAGCCGTGGGCTCGGATCAGCCAGCCGCCGACCAGCGGGGCGAAGGCCACCGCGAACCCGAATCCGGCTGCGATCGCGCCGAACCCGAGGGCCAGGTGCTTACGCGGCAGGAGATCCCGGACCAGACCGTAGGCGAGGACCGCACTGGCGACGGCGAAGGATTGCAGGCAGCGGCCGAACAGGAAGACCGCCCAGCTGCCGGCAAGCGCGCAGACCAGGCAACCCGCCGCAAAGAGCGCACCGCACGTCACGAACGTCCGCTTCATCCCCCACACATCGCCGATCCTTCCGATCAACGGTGCGGCGGCAGCCCCGACGAGTCCGGACATGATGATCGTCCAGGCGATATTCGTGCCGCTGCCCGGGAACGAGGCCGCGATCTTCTCCAGCGCGGTCGCGGCCATCGTCGTCTGGATCGGCGCGCTCTCGCTGAACAGGACGATGAGGACCACTGCCGTGAACATTCGGGCCCGCGAAACGCCGGTGGGCCGGCTGGCTGCCGCGGGGGATTGCGGCGGATCGGCGGCGCCGGCCGGGTCGATGGCGGGAGTTGTGGACATACCAACCCCTTTCGGGAATTCAACTGACGACAGACGCGTGACATCACGCCGCGGGCGCGGTTATCGGGATGGTCGCGCTGCGAATCGCGCTCATGTCGTCTCGACGAACTCAACTACTCCACAAGTTGAGTGGGTGAAGTATGACACAAGTGGAATATCGGGGTGGTGAATTCGCACTTTTGCGGGGACCCCGCGCACAGGTGACCCATACGGCATGTCGCCGCCCGACGGTCGGACCGGCCAGCTCATGAGGATGTCCTCACCGCATCGCGGTGAGAGCGGTGACGAGGGCGGCGAGGCCGGCAGTCGTCGCGACCGCGAGGGTGAGCGTGCCGATACCGCGCGGCTGCCGCCGCCGCAGTTGCCGGCCCCGTCGACGGGCGCAGGCCGCGATCACTGCGACCATCAACGCTGCGGCGGCAGCGCTCGCACAAGCCGAGAGCGGGCCCGGCGCCACAGTGAGGGCCATGTGCACCGATGCCGCGAGCGCGACGGCCGACGAGAGCGCGGTTCGCCGCCACGCGAGTGCGGTGCGCTCGACGGCCAGCCCCGGATCGGGGGGCCAGTGCGACGCTCGAGCTGTCACGACACCAGCACCGCAGCGGTGGTGAGGATCGCGACGATGGCGACTGTCACGGCGAGGAAGGGCATCAGAGCCGGTGGCGGCAGGGCTTCGCCGCGGTGCATGGCGATCTCGGCCTGCCGCCAGTGCCGGTGGGCCGCCGCGGCGATCAGCACTGCCTGGGCGGCACACGCCGCGGTGATCGCTCGCCGGAATCCGGCGTTGGGCAACTGCTGGGTAAGCGTTTGCACAGCGACACCACCGGCCAGCAGTCCCAGTGCGGTGCGGATCCATGCCAGGAATGTGCGCTCGTTGGCGAGGCTGAACCGGTAGTCGATCGGACCGCTGACATCAGCGACAGCCGGTGGCGGCCCGGTGTCGACATCGACGCTGCAGCGGCTCGAAGGGTGGTCCTTACCGGCGGTGGACATCGTGATCGTGCTCCGTCCCTGCGATCCAGGAATCAAATTGAATGCCACTAGTGGAACGCAATATTATGACACTAGTGTCATCATCTAGATAGTTGTCCGCCGACACCGGCGACGGCAGTCACGAGCGAACCCGAGATCTGGAGATGATGGCCATGCCGAAGGCGAAGCTGATCGGATATACCACCCTGGCGGCCCTGCTACTGGGTTCCGCGAGCATGCCGGGTGCCACGGCGCAGCCACCGGCACCGGCCCCCGGGGTGCCGGCCGAGGACAGCGTCTACTCCACCACCCACGGTCCCGAGGCGATGACCGTCTACCGCCCCGAGGGCCGCGACGAGAGCGGGCAGCCCCGGGCCGGGCTGATCTTCGTCCACGGCGGCGCGTGGGTCCGTGGCGACCGGTCGCTGCTGGACAACGCCGCACATACTGCGGCTCAGCGGGGCTTCGTCGTCTTCGACATCGACTACGACCTGTCCGTACCACGAGATCCGCGTGAGTACCAGGACGTCGAAGCGGCCATCACGCACATCCGCACGCATGCCGCCGATTACGGTGTCGACCCGGACCGCCTGGGTGGGCTGGGAACCTCGGCCGGAGCGCATCTGCTGATGCAGGCCGTGATCACCGACGGCGCCCCGCTGGCGGCCGTGGTGGGTTGGTCAGGCCCCTACGACCTGACCGATTCGGCCACACCGCGGGCGTCACTGATGTCGGCCGTAGCCGCGATCACGTATCTGGGATGTGTCCCGGGCACCGCGGACTGCACACAACGCGCACGTGCCGCATCGCCTGCACTGCACACCTCCGCGGGCAACCCACCGGTCATGTTGTTCAACTCCAGCGACGAACTGATGCCGGTCGACCAGATGACCGAGTTCGCTGCCCGGCTCCGGGCCGCCGGCACGCCGGTGGATACCCGGGTCGTGCCCGGGAAGCGTCACGCGGTCGCCTACAGCGACGAGGCCCTCGGCCCGACCCTGGATTTCCTGTCGGACCAGCTCCAGGTCTCCGACAACGGCCAGGGCACCTCCGGCCACTGAGCACACAGCATTCGCGTGCTCCCAGAGTTCGTAGCCGAGCGACGGCGCCGACAGCCGAAGGTGCCGGCGCCGTCACGCAGGTCACCGCTGCGGACGGTCTCCGATGATCGAGGCGCGCTCCATCACACGGATCTGCGGCCAGTAGTCGCTCGAGGCGTAGTGCTGAACGGCCCGGTTGTCCCAGAACGCGATGGTGTCCGGTTCCCACTGCAGCCGCACCTGATGCTCGGGGTAGTCGGCCTGCCGGCACAGCCGATCCAGCAGCGCGCTGCCGGCCTCGGGGCTCAGGCCCGCGATCCGCTCCACGAAGATCCGATTGACGTAGAGATGCTTTCGTCCGGTCTGGGAATGGGTGCATACCAATGGGTGGTGAACCTCGGGATGCTTGGCCCGCATCTGCTCCCGCTGATCCTCGGACAGGGCATGCCCGAAGGCGCGGGTGAAGTCGTGAACCGCGGTGAGCTCTTCGATCTCGGCGCGGATATCGGAATCCAGCGAGTCGTAGGCGGCGTACATGTCGGAGAACAAGGTGTCGCCGCCCACGGGCGGCACCTCGATCGCGTGCAGGATCGCGCCCTTCGACGGTGTGTCCCGCCACGTGACATCGTGATGCCAGGTGTTCTCGAACCCCGCGACCTGAGCGCTCTTCTCGAATCGCACCAATTCGGGCCGGCCGGTGTTAGCGGGGATGAAGGGATGGATTTCGAGATCGCCGAATCGGCGTGCGAAAGCCACATGCTGGTCGGGTGTGATCGGCTGATCCCGGAAGAACAGCACCTTGTAGTCCAGCAGTGCCTGACGCAGGTCGGCGACGACCTCGTCGGCCAGTTCGACGCGGAGGTCGATCCCGCTGATGAAGGCGCCCAGCGTCGACCCGACCTGGTGGACGTCGAAGTTCTGCCAGCGCAGTCCCGCCAGGCGATCACGCTCAGCGGCCAGATGCGTGAACGGTCCGCTGATCAGCGGCGACCCGGGAATCTGCACGGGCCTGACCCCAACGTCAGCACCAGGGTCCTTGTCGACGACGACAGTGTTGTCGCGCATTTCGCATGCCTCCTCATGGCTGCCGACAGATATGTAGTCACTCGACTACAGTCAGCTTGCGCTACTGTAGTCGAGTGACTACGCCCGAGGCAACAACTTCTCGCAAGACACCCCCGCAAGGCCGGGAGGCCATCGTCGCGGCGGTCCTCGACAGTGCGACAGCGTTGTTCGCCGAGCATGGCCCGGCATCGACATCGATCCGCGACATCGCCGAGCGGGCGGGGGTCAATCACGGCCTGGTTTTCCGGCATTTCGGCACCAAGGACAAACTCGTCGCAGAGGTTCTCGACCATCTGGGAGCCGCCTCCGCCGACCGCGAGCTCTCTTCGACCGACGTTCAGTTGAGCCTGCATTGGACGGTGATCGCTCGCTGCCTGCTCGACGGATATCCGGTCGGCGAGCTGCAGCATCGATTCCCCGTGATGAACCGGCTGCTCCGGTTGGCACAGCAGCATCACGACACGCCGGCAGACGCCGCCCTGGCGGCCGCGCATGCGGCTGCCCTCGAGCTCGGCTGGCAACTGTTCGGGCCGTTCCTGCGCAATGCCGCCGGGCTGGACGAGCTCACACCGGAGCAGTTGCAGGTAGCCACAGATGAGCGTGCGCGCACGATCCTCATCCCCGAGCCGTGACAACGTCGCGCGAATCAGCCTTCGATCACCGGGCACGTGACCCGGTGATCGAGGGCTGACTACGACGTCACACCGCGCTGGTCACCTCTTCCCGCTCCCACTGCTGCTGCCGCCGCCGGACCCGGTGGCCAGTCTGGGTATGCGCAGATGGCTGTCGGGCACACCGGCGGCATTGGTGCCTTCGCCGTCCTTGGCGTACCGGCTGTCGCCCGGTGCCTTGGACAGGGTGTCGAGGTAATTCCATACGGCGTAGGCCGCTGCTGCGCCGCCGCCGAGGATCGTTCCCGCCAGACCGCCTGCGCCGGCGAAGACGCCGATGATCGGCAAACCGGTGAGAAGGCAGCCGATGGTCAACACGGCACAGGAGACCAGCGCTACGACGACACCGATGACCGCGCCTCCGATCGCCCCGGCCAGTGGCCCGAGCGCCATGGCGAGACCGAGTTTGCTCTGACCGTCGTCCAGGGCGAGCTGGTTCTCCAGTGGCGAAGCGATCGGCTGTGCACCGGCGATATCGGGCAGCAGGGACAGGGTCCGGCCGTCGGCCGATATCTGGGGCTGTATCTCGTATGTGCGGTTGTCGAGTGCGAAGGCGAGCGGGATCCGGGCTGCCGGTTGCCCGGCGGCGTCGAGGACGGTGATCGCCGCGCCATCCTGGTCGGCCTGGAAGCGGCCGGCGTCGATGGTCGTGACAGCCCAGCCCTGGGAGACCTCGGTCCGGAACTCGGTCTCCCCTGCCGCGGCGGCGTCGATATCGGCAATCGCCTGTGGTGCGGCCGCGGCGCAGGCGATCGCGATGCCGCCCGCGGCCACGGCGGTGAACGCTCGTTGTCGCACGATCATCGGGTGGCCTCCGCGGCGGGCGCGGGCTTCTGGAACGCCGGAATCTGGTCTGCGTATTTACTGGCGCCGGGTGCGGCCTGCAGCGTCGTGTAGTAGTTCCACAGTCCGTTGATCAGGCCCGGCGCACCGCCGAGGACCAGACCGGCGAGTCCCCCGGCGCCACCGAGCATGGTAACGATGGGGACGACCGCCAGAACGCATCCGATGGACAACACCACGCACGAGGCGCCGGAGATCGCGAGTCCGGCACCGACCCCGACGACCGCACCGATGACGGTGCCGATCAGGCTGCCGGCCGACAGTCCGAAGCTCACCGAGTTGAGTACGTCGTTCATCGCGAGCTGGTTCTCGAGCGGGGAGGCGACCGGCTGCAGCACCGTGGGCGGCACCCACCCGTCCGGCAGCTGCGGGGTCAGTCGAAGCTGCCGCCCGTCCGCGGAGATCGCGGCGTCGATGGGGTATCGCTGCCCGTCCATGACGAAACTCAGTGGCACCGAGTCCCGAGCCGTCCCGGCCGCATCGCGAAGGATGGCCTGGCCGGTGTTCTGGTCGACGGTGAATCCGCCGGTCGCGACCGACGCCACCACCGCATTGGCATCCAGGTCAGCGTGATAGTGCAGCGCCGTGGCGATCGTTTCCGTGCTCTCGGGCGCCCCAGCGGGGAGGGGGGACATCGGCTCGGCGGCGGCGGTCGCCACCGCGGCGACAGACATGGTTGCGACCAGCGCGGTTACGCACAGTCCTTGTCGAGGTGTCATGTATTTCATTGCTCTCTGAGAAATGTCGGCATCTGGCCACGAGCAGGGGCGCGGACACAAATGCGGGCATGAATGTGATCATGGACAGCTGATCCATGATCAGCGCGCGCTAGAAAGTAGGCTACGTCACACCCGTGGTTTATTCAGGCAATTCTCAGAAATTTCAGAAGCTATTTCAAGCGCCCATTCCAAGGCGTTGGAGAAATGGAAGCAGCCGCATACCGAAGGGCATGCGGCGTTCCACCAAGAGAACGATCCGACCAGGTCAGAACGCTTCCAGAAGCGGGAGATATCACCAATGAACGAAAATTCCGGTCATATCTCCGATTATGAAGTTTCCACCTCCACTTTCAGTGGAGGCATTTGCCTCGAATGCATTTCACAGCATCATGAGTTATTTCGGGCGGCGTACGCTTTCAGAATTTCCCTTTGTTCGGGAGGCATCAGCGGACCCTCCGCGGTCCAGGAGGCGCCGATTGCGCCATTGCTCGGGTGCAGCCTTTCGTGCAGATCGTCGGCTTGGTCGTCGCGGCCGGTGTCGCGCAGGTGCTGGATGTAATCGCCAGGGTCGTTGTACAGAGTCGGGCCGTTCTGCAGGCTCGTCTGCATCGGATCGGGGAGGGCGCCGGGGGTGCCGGCATAGAAGTCCCACCACTGCTGCAGTTTCGACCGCATCGATTCGGCGAGCTGCGGTTCGTCGGTGATCAGGTTGACGGTCAGGTGCGGGTCGGCGGTGACGTCGAACAGCGATTCCCATTCGGCTTTGAAGCATCCTGGGTGATAGGTACGGATGTAGAGGTGGTCTCGAGTCCGTACCGCTCGCTGGTAGGTATGCGCACCATGGCCCCAGACCAGATAGTCACGGGATTCCATCGATTCACCGCGCACCGCCGCGGCGAAGGAGCGGCCCTGCCACTTGTCCGGGATCGGCAGTCCCAGCAGTTCGCACAGGGTGGGCGCGTAGTCGATGTTGTAGAGCAACGCATCGCTGCTGCGGCGGTCGGCACGGTCGGTCACGCCCGGCCAGTAGATGATCATCGGCAGCCGGTGCACGGCTTCGTTGGCGAGTCCGTGTTCGGCATAGGAACCTTGCTCACCGAAGGATTCACCGTGGTCGGCGCTGACGATCAGGGCGATGTCCTCGGTCAGGCCGAGTTCGGCGATGGCGGCGCGGAGGCGGCCGAACTGGCTGTCCCAGAACATGATTCCGCCGTCGTAGCCGTTGATCAGGTGTTCGAAGTCGGCGCGGTCGGCGATGCGATCGGGCATGTTGTGCGGTACCGGAGTGTTGCGCGGTACCCACGCGTAGTGCAGGTCACGGGCGGTGCGGGGGCCATAGATGTCCTGGTGTTCGTCGATCGCGGCCTGGTCGGGCCACTCCGGTGCGGGGCCGGTCGCCGCGGCGCGTTCGTTCCACTCCGGGTCCTGCGTGTAATCGGTGTGCGGGTCCCAGTAGGTCAGGTGCAGGTACCAGTTGGGTTCGTCGCGGTGCTTGGTGATCCAATCGATGGCCGCGTCGGTGACGTCGTCGGCGGGCTCGTCACCGAAACCCGAGGTGGCGCGCTGGGATTCGCGGAAGTTGGCCAGGAAGAAGTGCGCGCGGTGGCGTTCGGCGAAGCTGGAGATCGCCGCGGTGTAGTACCCGCAGAGCGACAGGTACTGGCCCAGCAGCGGCCGTCCCATCTGCGGTCCGTGGCCGGTGTCCATCCGGTACTGCGCACCGCTGCCGGCGTGGCCGATGACTCCGGTGGTGATGCCGAACTGCCCGCTGGTCAACGCCGTCCGCGAGGGCAGGCATGGGGAATCGGAGCAGTAGTAGCGGTCGAAGCGCACCGAGTCCGCGGCCATGGCGTCGAGGTTCGGTGTGATGTCACGGCGGTAGCCGTAGGGGCCGGTGTGGTCGGGGCGGAGGGTGTCGACGTCGACGTAGATGATCTTCATGAGGTCTTTCCACTGCGAGGGGTCATGGAGGTCTCGGGCGCCGGTAGCGAACGGGCACAGCGGAATCCGGTATGCCCTGCGGAACTGTCGGGGGTGTTGGCCGATCGGGCAGCCACCCGATACCGGAAGCAGTAGGAGTCGTGACACATGTGGGAGCCGCCGCGAATCACCTTGGCGTCGCCCGTGATCGGTCCGGTCGGGTCGACCAGAGAGCCGCTGCCGTGGTCGGTGCTCCACCAGTCGGCGCACCATTCCCACACGTTGCCGCACGTGTTGTAGAGACCGAATCCGTTGGGAGCGAACGCGTTCACCGGTGCTGTGCCGCGGTAGCCGTCTGCGGCAGTATTGCGGGCGGGAAAGCTGCCGCGCCAGATGTTGCACCGGTATTCACCGTCGGGGTCGAGGTCGTCGCCCCAGGGGTAGCGGGCCTGCTGCAGCCCGCCGCGCGCGGCGTATTCCCATTCGGCCTCGGTGGGCAGCCGGGTCCCCGACCATCGGCAGAAGGCGTGGGCATCGTTCCAGGAGATGTGGACCACCGGATGCTGATCGCGGCCCTGCAGGTCACTGCCCGGACCTTCGGGGTGATCCCAACTCGCACCGTCGACGCCACACCACCAGGGCGTCCGCTCCGGCCGCTGCGCGCCGCGACGCAACGCGGCCGGGAGAAAGCCGGAGAACACATACGACCAGCCGATCTCCTCGGCCTCGGTCCGATACCCGGTCGCCGCGACGAACTCGGCGAAGCGCGCATTCGACACCGCGCAGGCGTCGATCAGAAAGGGAGCCAGACGCACCTCGCGCACGGGTCCCTCACCGTCACTGCGATAGCCCAGACGATCGTCGGTGCCCATCCGGAACACGCCGCCGGGCAGGGCGATCATCTGACGGCTCAGTGACAGCCGGTCGGGTTCGCGATGGACCGGATCTGCCGCAGGGGCCGCCACGACGGCCCGCCTGCGCGGCTCGGGCGTGCGGGCCGGAGCGCAGCACTGGCCGTGGCCGCCGTCACCGGCCATGCGGAGATCCCAACTTCGAGGCTTCTGGCAGGTGGTTGGCTCGAGCCAGGTCGCCGAGCCAGGCCAAGCTGGGTTTGGGGGTTCGGGCGAAGGTGTCGCGGTCGACGGCGATCAGCCCGAATGTCGGGTCCCATCGGCCCCATTCGTAGTTGTCCAGCGCCGACCAGTGCAGATAGCCCCGCACATCGACGCCGTCGTCGATGGCGGCATGTAGCCCGCTCAGCGCCTCGCCGGTGAAGGCGATGCGGCGGTCGTCGTCCGCGGTGGCGATGCCGTTCTCGGTGACCAGCACCGGCGTACCCGCCGTGACGGTCCAGGCGTGCCGGACCGCGAGCCCCAGCGCGTCCGGGCGGTAGGCCCACCCGGTGAGCGTGTCGTCCGGGTGCTTTGGGTGCGGGCGCGGGCCGTCGGGACCGACGCTGCGACTGGTGTAGTTCTGCGTGCCGATGAAGTCGTCGTCGATGGCCGCGGCAAGGTACATGTCCTCCCATATCCGGTTGGCCGCCGCCAGTTGTGCTTCACAGCCGGGTTCCGCGGTGAACGCTTGCTGGGCGACGGACCATCCGACCGCGGCGCGGGTGTTGGCCCGCAGGATCTCCCGCGCGGCGTGGTGCGAAGCGATGAGGGTGGTGCCGACTTCCTCGCTCGGGGCGGGCAGCTCGCCCGCGGTGAGTCGCGCCAGCACCTCGGAGTCCATCTCGGTCAGGATGCGACGAACATCCGCCATTACCGCGACCATGTTGGGTTCGTTGATGGTGCATACCCACTCGACGTCGGTGAGCAGGGGCGACACGGCAGTGACGTAGTCGGCGAATCGATCCACCGCGTCGGGACCGACCCAGCCGCCCGCCTCGGCGAACCACCGCGGATTGGTGAAGTGGTGCAGGGTGACCACCGGGGTGAGACCCAGTTCGATCGCGGTATCGATCATGCGCCGATAGTGATCGAGCTCCGCGCGCGAGAATTTTCCCGGCTCCGGCTCGATGCGTGCCCACTCGACGCCGAACCGATAGGCATTGAGCCCGGCGTCGGCGAGCAACGTCATGTCCTCGCGGTAGCGGTGATAGCTGTCCACCGCGTCTCCGGTTCGTTCGGGCAGGAACGACCCCACGCCGTTCTCCAGTAGCCACCAGTCACTGTTGAGGTTGTTGCCCTCGGTCTGATGCGGAGAAGTCGCAGCCCCCCACAGAAATCCGTGCGCGAGTCGCGCCATGTCGCCTCCTCGATGAGTTTCGGTGCAGTGAACGGGTTTTCAAGATCCCAGCGGATGCGGATACGGCTCACCCTCGGCGAATCCAATGCCAGGCATTCCACTAGTTGAGTACTCTCTCACTATGGCACTAGTCATATAGTCCGTCAATCGACCCAGCATCCCCGCACCGATCCCGAGGAACCGAATGAACCATCCGGCACCCGCTCAACCCACCGACCCCGACGCCGACGCGACGTCGGCCACGGTCCCGGCCTCGTCCGCGCGGCTCCGTAGGCTCTTCGTCTGGGCGCCGTTCACCGCGGCGGTGCCGCAAATCGCGCTCGGTATCACCGCCTATTTCTCGGCGCTGCAGATCCAGACCCTGGATCCGGCACACAAGCTCGAAACGCTCGCCATGGTCCACACGGTCGTCGCCGTCGTGTCCATCGCGGTCCAGCCGCTGGTCGGCATCATGTCCGACCACACCCGGACCCGCTACGGCGCGCGCACGCCGTGGCTGCTCATCGGCGCCGCCATAGGCGCTCCAGCCCTGGTGGCGACCGGTTTGTCACAGTCGGTGCCATGGCTGCTCGCCTCGGCCGTGCTGGTGCACATCGGGTTCCACACCCTCGCCGGGCCGCTGTCGGCGATCCAGCCCGACCGCGTTCCGGTCGACCGGCGTGGCCGCTACTCCTCCCTGTTCGGCCTCGGAACGATCACCGGGGGCATGCTCGTACCGGTGATCGGGTCGAGGTTCGCGACCAGAATCCCGCTCGGTTACGGGGTCGCGGCGACACTTCTGCTGGCGATCACGATCGCATTCATCCTGCGCAATCCCGATACCGACAACCGAGCCGCCCCGGAAGGCGCAAGCACCACCCGGCCATCACCGAAGGGGCTGTGGGTCAGCCCGGCACGCCACCCCGACTTCTACTGGGTCTTCACGGGCCGGTTCCTGCTGTTCGGGGGCTACGCCATGATCCACACGTTCCAGCTGTACGTGTTGCAGGACTACATCGGACTCAGCCGTGACCAGGCCACGAACCTCACCCCCATGATCGCGCTGGTGTGTGCACCCGGATTCGTTCTCGCCGTCGCACTCTCGGGGATGGTCTCCGACCGCATCGGCCGCCGCAAACCCATCGTCCTCGCCGGCGGCCTGGTGGTCGCCGCGGCGGCGCTGATACCCGCCCTCACCGCCACGGTCCCGGGAATCGTGGTCTCATCCGCCGTACTGTCCATCGGCTTCGGCATCTTCATCTCGGTGGACCAGGCGCTGGCCACCCAGGTCCTGCCCGATCAGCAATCCGGCGCAGCCAAGGACCTGGGCATTCTCAACATCGCTTCCGCTCTGCCCAATGCGATCGCCCCCGCGCTCGCCGCAGCTGTCGTGAGCTTCGGTGGTTACTCCGGGCTGTATGCCACCGTCGCGGCGATCGGGGCGGTAGGGGCATTCGCAGTGCTGCCGATCAAAGTGCGCTGATGCCCCGGGGTATCGGCAACCCACAGTGGCGACTATGACACAAGTGGAATACTCTGGATGGAACATCCACGACACACAGCTCCGCACCTCGCGTGCGGGAGAGGAGAGCGCCAGTGAAGGCGATCATGGTGATGTTCGACAGCCTCAACCGCCGGATGCTGCCGCCCTACGGTTGCGACTGGACCCATGCCCCGAACTTCACGCGACTGGCACAACGGGCCGTGACCTTCGACAACGCCTATGCCGGCTCGATGCCGTGCATGCCGGCGCGACGCGAAATCCACACCGGTCGCTACAACTTCCTGCATCGGAGCTGGGGGCCGCTCGAGCCGTTCGACGACTCGATGCCGGAACTGTTGAAGCAGAACGGCGTCCACACACATCTGGCCAGCGATCACTACCACTACTGGGAGGACGGCGGCGCCACCTACCACAACCGCTACAGCACCTGGGAGTTCTTCCGAGGCCAGGAGGGCGATCCATGGAAGGGGCAGGTCGAGGATCCGGAGATCCCGGAGAACCTCAAGAAGATGCGATACGGCGGCTTTCGCCAGGACTGGGTCAACCGCGCGCACATGGCCACCGAGGACCGCCATCCGCAGACGCTGACCTTCGATGCCGGACTGGAGTTCATCCAGACCAATGCCGCCTCAGATCGCTGGTTCGTCCAGATCGAGACCTTCGATCCGCATGAACCGTTCTTCAGCCACCAGCGCTACAAGGACCTGTACCCGCACGAGTATTCGGGCCCGCACTTCGACTGGCCGGACTACAAGCGTGTCGTCGAAACCGACGAGCAGGTCGCGCACGCGCGCTTCGAGTACGCCGCCCTGTTGTCCATGTGCGACCGTTCCCTGGGGCGGGTGCTGGACATGATGGACGAGCTGGACCTCTGGGACGACACCCTGCTGATCGTCAACACCGATCACGGCTTCCTGCTGGGAGAACGGGGATGGTGGGGCAAGTCGGTACAGCCCTGGTACAACGAGCTGGTCCACCTGCCGCTGTTCGTGTGGGATCCCCGCACTGCTGCGCGCGGCGAGCATCGTCGCGCGCTGGTTCAGACCATCGATCTGGCGCCGACGCTACTGGACTATTTCGGTGTGCCGATCCCACCGGACATGCAGGGCTCCCCACTTCCCACCGCCGCCGACACACCTGTGCGCACCGCGGCTCTGTTCGGTATTCATGGCGGGCACGTGAACGTCACCGACGGCCGCTACGTCTACATGCGTGCGCCATCGGCGCCGGACAACACGCCCCTGCACGAGCACACGCTGATGCCCACCCACATGAAGGGCCGATTCGGCATCGACGAGCTGCGCGAGGCAGAGCTGGCCGAGCCGTTCACCTTCACCAAAGGCCTGCGCACCCTGCGCACCAACGCGGGCGCATTGATCAATCCCTACTCGCACGGGACCCTGCTGTTCGACCTGGCCACCGACCCCCACCAGCAGCGCCCGCTCGTCGACGACGAGGTGGAGACACGGATGGCGGGCCTGCTCGTGGAGGCGATGCGCGCCACCGACGCACCGCCGTCACAGTTCGCGCGGCTGGGCCTGCCCGCCGACGGCCCGGTCGGCGCGGAGCACCTGCTGGCCGGCGAGCAACGCGCCCAGGCCGAACTGGCGGCGACCCCGCTGCCGAACGCGGCCGACTTCCCGACCAGCCGGCTGTCGGTGCACACCCCGCTGCAGGCGTTGCTCGACGACCCCTCGGCGTGCGAGGTGCTGCGGCGCCATGTGCCCGCCGTCACCAATACCGAAATGCTGCAGTTCCTGGGCCCACTGGCCTTGCTCGACCTGGCCGCGATCTCGACAACCCTGGTCTCGGCTCCGGTACTGCACACCCTCGCCGACGAGCTGGCGACACTGTGAGGCATCGCTGCGGTCACGGATCCGGCCGCTGACACGCTCGAGCACCCGCGACAACGCCGTCGCCAACACGGCGGCGGTCGGCGGGTGCTCGAGCGCCGAACCTCGATCGACGCGGCCCGGCTCGGGCTCGCCGAACATCGCTCAACTGCCCGCCGGGAACCGGCCCGCCCGCAGATCGTCCCGGAACGCCTCCAGGCGGGCGATGTGGATATCGATGTCCTCGGCTCCCCACCTGTGCAGCTGCTCTGTCATGGCGATGCCCAGGTCACGGTCGAAGGGGAACTCCGATACCTGCGGCAGGGTTCGATCGCGATCGCGGAAGCGGGCCACTTGGTCACGGCGCGCGGCAAGTTCGGTCTCGACCAGCCGTAGTAGCTGTTCCTTGGTCATGAATCCCGAGAAGCTCATCCGGGCCAGGAACTCCGGATCGGTGAACTTCGTCGGCGGGTTGTAGGGACCGGTGAGCCAATCCAGAAAGACCGTCATTCCTTCGGCGGTCAGATGATATGTCTTCGCGTCCTGCGGTCCGGGCCGCTCCTGGACCTCGTAGGTGACCAAACCCTCGTCGGCGAGCCGGGACAACGCGCGATACACCTGACTCATCTGGGTATTGGAGCGCATGAACCGCCCATGAGTGTCGAAGAACTTCTTCAAGTCGTAGCCGGTCGCCGGGACCATGCCCAGCACTCCGAGCAACAGCAACTCGAGCTTCATCAGCAAGCCCTCTCACCTATAGCAAGTATTCCATTTGTTGAGTACTCTCGTATGCCACTAGTCTAATACACGGACACCCGAGGAGCGTTGCATGGAGTCATCGACGGGCTGGACCATGCGATCTGGCCGGCCTCTCTCATGACCTCTTCTCCCGCCTCGGCGGCATCCGCCGACCTCGACGTGCCCGGCTCCCCGCGCCGCTGGCGGCAACTGGCCCTGCTCAGCGGGCTGATCAGCATGGACAACAGCGAAGCCGCCGTGGTGTCCACCCTGTTCCCGGCCATCAGAACCGCACTGGGTCTGCCGCTGTCGGCGTTGGGTGTGCTGGTGGCGATCAGCAAGATCGTCACGATGATCTTCGGGCCGGTCTGGGTCCTGGTCGCCCAGCGATTCGGGCGCAAAACCATCCTGGTGACAACCTGCGGACTATGGGGTCTGTGGTCCTGCGCCGCCGGACTGGCGCAGAACTTCACTCAGCTTCTGGTGCTGTACACCATCGCAGCCATCGGCTTCGCCGCCGGCGGGCCGCTGGTGAACGGCATGCTCGCCGACCTGTTCGGCGACAGCCACCGCGGGCGCGCCGCCGGACTGCTCTACGGAGGCGCCGCGGTGCTCGGCGCACTCGTTGCGCCGGCGCTGGGTCAACTCTCGCGCGTGGACGACGGCTGGCGCTACGGCTTCTTCGCCGCCGGAGCCATCACCGTGGCAGCCGGGCTGCTGGTGTGGCGCTTCTTCGAAGACCCCCGTATCGGCGCAACCGACGGGCCGGCCATCCCGGAAACAAGGCTGGGGTTGTCGCATGCACGGCAACTGCTGGCCGGCCGCACCTTGCGTCTGATCCTGGTGCAACGGCTGTTCAACACCCAGCTGGCCTTCATGAGTTTCGGCGTCGTGTTCCTGGTCAGCACCCGCGGATTCAGCAATGCCGATGCCGCATTGATCGCGCCGTTCTCGATGTTGTCGTATCTGCTCGGCACTGTGCTGGGCGGGTTTCTCGGTGACTACTTCCAGCGGGTACTGCCTCGCACCGGCCGACTCGGGCTGTGGCAGTCCGCGGTGGCGCTGTGGGCCGCCGCCGCGGCACTCGGGACCCAGGTTCCCTGGCACGAGCTATGGATCTACGGCGCCATCTTCACAGTCGTTGGACTCACGCAGGGCTTCATTCCCGGCTGCAACCGCCCGATCCTCATCGCCGTCACCGCGCCCGAACTCTGCAGCGCAGCGTTCTCACTGATGATCGCTGCAGAATCAGCCGGTTGGGCGATCAGCACACTGATCATCGGCTACCTCGGCGACCGCATCGGCCTGCAAGCCACCCTTCTCTATGTTGTCGTGGCAGTGACGTTCGTCAACGCCCTGTTCATGTTCGTGATGTACCGGCCCTACATTCAGGAATCCGAAGCCGTGCACAGACATTCGAACGAATTCGCCACCGATCCACCAGCACCACAACCATGCGACGCCGTCGCCCACGAGGACCCCGGCATCGCGGACGTCCCGAGTCGCTGATCGGAATCGGGAACTGCGTGATACGTGCTGGTCAGCGCGCTGTCAGGGAGTCGAGCTCGGCGGCGAAGAGGTGGGCGGGGTCGAAATCCATGCCGTTGAAGTGGCCGGCGAGTTCGAGGGAGAGGACGCCGTGCAGGCGGGTCCAGAAGGACAGGGCGCGGCGGGCGGCCGGGGGGAGATCGGCGGCGAGCGGTGTCGTCGAATCGGCTCGGGGCAGTGCGGAGAAGGCTTCGACCAGCAAGGTCATGATCTCGTCGGAGATCTCGGTGGTGTCCGCCGGGGCGTGGTAGCCGGGGACGGGGGTGCCGTAGATGAGGAAGTACCGCTGGGGATCGGTCAGGGCCCACTCCCGGATGCGGATACCTCACCGCTGACCTGCGCGGGGCAGAGCATCGATACCGCCGCGCCGATCCACTACCGGACCGAGGCGCTGATCAAGGCGCCGCTGGACACCGTCTGGAATCTGCAGACCGACGTCGAGGGGTGGCCGTCCTGGCAGCAGCCCGTGACGAGCATGCGGCGCCTGGATGCGGGACCGCTGCAGCCGGGCTCGCAATTCCGTTGGACCACACCGGCTCCCGCTACCGCCACCACCCCCGCGACCACGCTGACCATCACCTCCACGGTCCAGCAGGTGCAGGCCGGCGGGTGTATTCGCTGGAGCGGGCCGGCGGTCGGCGACGGGATGAGCATCGACGGCGGCATTCACGTCTGGACCTTCACCCCGGTCGACGGCGGCGTGCTGGTGCGTACCGAGGAGAACTGGACCGGGGCCCAGGTCGAGACGGATGTGCCGACCTCGACCCGGTTCCTGGGCGCCGGACTGGAGGCCTGGCTGGCCAACCTGCGGACCGCGGCCGACCGCTAGAACGCGGTGCGCCACGCCGGCCGGACCGATTTTCCGGATGGGGGTTGACGGCTTCAGCTAAAGCGATTAGCTTTATGGCTATCGCAGTTAGCTACTCCTGGAGAGTGAAAGACCATGACGCAGTACGTGGACATCGACGGTGGCCGGATCGCTTACGACGAGATGGGTGAGGGCCCGCTGGTCGTGCTGTCGCACGGCATGGGGGTCGATCGCAATGCCTACCGGCACCTGATGCCGCTGCTGGCGGCGGCCGGGTACCGGGTCGTCAACACCGATATGCGCGGCCACGGCGAGTCGAGCATGGGCTGGGCGTCGGTCACCGGCAAGGAGGCCATCAGCCGCACCGATGTCGCCAATGATCTGCTGGCGGTCATCGAGAAGCTGGGCGGCGGACCGGCCATCGTGGTGGGCCACTCGCTCTCGGGCGGGTCGGCCACCATCGCGGCGGCGCAGCGGCCGGACCTGGTGCGGGCCATTGTGGAGATCAACCCGTTCACGCTGACCCAGAAGGCCGACATCGCAGCGCTCTTCACCAACTCCCGCCACCGCAGCGGCATGCTCCCGCTGATGGGCACCATGATGTTCAAGAGCCTCGGCCAGTGGCTGAAGTACCTGAAGGTGGCCATCCCGACCAAGCCCGCCGACCTCGACGAGTACCTGGCCGAGGTCGCGGCCAAGCTGCGCGAGCCGGGCCGGTTCGCCGAATTCATGAAGACCGGGCAGTCGACCCCCGCGGACGCGGAAGCCCAGGTGCCCAATGTGACCCAGCCCGCGCTCATCATCATGGGCACCGCCGACCCGGATTTCCCGAGCCCCGAGGCCGAAGGCCAGCGCATCGTCGCCGCCCTGCCGGCCGGACTGGGCAGCCTGGGCCTGGTCGAGGGCACCGGCCACTACCCGCAGTTCGAGGCCGCCGACCGGGTGGCCGAGCTGATCCTGCCGTTCCTGAAGGAACATCATGCCTAGGGTGGGCTTGAGCCGGACCGACGTCGTCGCCGCGGGGGCCGCCCTCGCCGACGAGGTCGGTTTCGGCAATCTGGCGCTCGGGGCCCTCGCACAGCGGCTCGGGGTGCGAACCCCCTCGCTGTACAAGCACATCGAGAGCCTGGCCGACCTGCAGCACGGCATTGCCGCGCTCGCCATGGCCGAAGTCGACCAGCGGGTCCGCGACGCCATGCACGGGCTCTCCGGCAGTGCGGCCCTGGCCGCCTTCGCGAATGCCTTCCGCGACTACGTGGTCGAGCATCCGGGCCGGTACACCGCGACCGTCGGCGCCGCCTTCACCGGGCCGGATGATCCACTGCTGCAGTCGGGTGCACGGGTGCTGGAATCCATGGCGGCGGTGCTGCGCGGCTACGGGGTCGGCGAGCAGGAGATGGTGCACGCCCAGCGCACGCTGCGCTGCCTCTTCCACGGCTTCGCCACCCTGCAGGCGTCGGACGGCTTCCAGTGGAGCAACGACTCCGAGGACAGTTTCGAGTGGATGATCCGCTTCCTCGACCGCGGCCTCACCGAAATCGGCTCGCACTGAACCGGTTTGCGGGACCATGAATCCAACACTGGCAACGAAGGTGTTGGAGTGTCATGGAAGACGTCACATTCGACGGCACCCGAATGGCGTATGTGCGGCAGGGGGAATCCGGTCCGCCGGTGGTGATGCTGCACAGCGCCGGGTCCTCCCATCTCATCTGGACGCCCCAGATCGCGGCGCTGTCCCGTGCATACCGGGTCTACGCGGTCGATCTGCCTGGTTACGGCGCTTCCTCCCGGCCCGTCGACGGGTACACGCTCGAGCGCTACACCGAACTGATCCGCGCGTTCATCGAACACCACGAGCTCACCGAGGTCGGACTGGTCGGCAACTGCGTCGGTTCGGCCGTCGCCCTGACGCTGGCCCGGCGGCATCCCGAGCAGATCCGGGCGGTGGTGGCGATCAATCCGCTCACCGAATCCACTGCCATGCACGGTGATTGGCGGCAGGCGGCGCGCCTGGCCCGAGCGCTGCCGGACGACTCCGCCCGGAAGCTGAGCGGCTGGCACACCCCACGCTGGGTCGCCCGCCGCACCGCCCGATCCTGGTTCACCACCCGGCGCGCCTACCGCGAATGCCCGTACGTGGCGCCCCTGTCGTCCGGTTTCCCGGCGCGGGCGCTGATCTATCTGGTCCGCGACCTGTCTTCCTTTGCGACACTTGACGATTGGCCCGATCGCGACGGCGTGCCACCGATCTGCGTCATCTGGGGCAACCAGAACCGAGTTCTCTCCGCCGCGGCCGGGCGCACGGTCAATGCGCGACTGCGCCCCGACCGCGCCGAATACCTCGACGGCTGCGGCCACGTCCCCATGCTCGAACGCGCCCCCGACGTCACCGCCATCATCACCGAATTCCTCACCGCCCACCTGCCCGCCGACAGCGTGCGCTGAGCACCACACCGACTCGGTGGTTCGGGCAAACCGCCCGAGCCGGCGCGGACGCGGCCTACCATGGCGCCGGGGCGGGGCCGCCCGAATCGGATACCGCGAGGAGCCATCGATGACCATGCTGGCCGCACGACTACACCTGGGGCCGAACCGCCGACTGGAGCTCGAGGAGGTGCCGATTCCGGAGCCGGGACCGGACCATGTGCTGGTCAAGGTGGAGGCAGCGGGAGTGTGCCTCTCCGACGTGCACCTCATCGACGGCACGCTGACGCCGCTGTTCCTGCGCGACGATGCGGTGACGCTCGGGCATGAGGTCGCCGGGACCGTGCACACGCTCGGGCCGGGAGTGACCACCGCGAAGGTGGGGGATCGCGTAGTGCTGCAGGCCGGGGAGCTTCGCAACGGGGCCACCTTCACCCGCGGCGTGGACTACGACGGCGGCTGGGCCGAGTACACCCTGGCGCGGGTCGACACCCTGGTGCCGATTCCGGACGACCTGCCGTTCGAGCAGGCCTGTTTCATTCCCGACGCGGTGTCCACGCCGTGGGCGGCCATCACCGCCACCGCCGAGGTGAAACCCGGTGAGGCCGTGGGCGTCTGGGGCGTCGGCGGGCTGGGCGCGCACGGGGTGCAGCTGCTGCGCCTGGTCGGCGCCGCGCCGATCATCGCGGTGGATCCGCTGCCCGCCGCCCGGGAGCGGGCGCTGTCCTTCGGCGCGGACCTGGCCTTCGATCCGGCCGATCCGGACCTGCGGCGCAAGGTGTTCGAGGCCACCGGCACCGGCCTGAACGCCGCTTTCGACTTCGCCGGCGTGGCGCCGGTGCGCGAGCAGGCGGTGGTCTGCCTGGCGCCGCAGGGCCGCCTGGTGCTGGTCGGCCTGACCGACAAGCCGATCACCATCACCGGCGGCACCGCCTTCAGCTTCTTCCAGCAGCAGTTGCGCGGGCACTACGGGTCCACGCCCGAGCACGTCACCCAGCTGGTGAAACTGCAAGGGCTGCACCGGGTCGACTTCTCCCGCTCCGTGAGTGCCGTGGTCCCGCTGGCCGATGCCGCCAAGGCCGTGCACTCCCTGGAATCCAAGGAAGGCAACCCGATTCGGATCGTCCTGAAGCCCTAGGCCGCTCACGCACCCGGCACGGTTCGCGGATTACGCGAGCCGGCGCTGGAAGACGTTGGCGGACCGGCCGTTCGAGAGATCGACCGTGTAGACCCCCAGGTCGGCGGACGTGGGGGTCAGGTCCAGGACCATGAAGCCGAGGTCGGTGTAGTTCTCGTACAGCGCACCGTTGGCGGTGTGCTTGCCACCCGGGGACGGTTCGCCGTGCACCGATTTCGCGGCCGCACCGGAGATGATCTGCCGGGTGCCCTTGGCTGCCGCATTGGGTTCGAGTACCTGCAGCGAGTGGTCGTGGCCCGACAGCAGGAACTGGCACCGGCCCAGCACGTGCGCCTCGAAGAAGTCCTTCACATAGCGGCCGTCGATCGGCTCGATGCTCAATCCCTCGTATTCCCCGGCGTTTCCGTGCGGCCCGTTGTTGAGGTACGGGTGGTGGGTGCAGGCGATCTTCCACTTCGCCGGCGACTCGTCGATGGCCCGGTCCAGCCAGGCGGCCTGCTCGGTCATGAACTGGCCGTCGGCCGCCCAGTAGGGCTGGAAGAGCGGCGGCAGGTAGGCGGCGATGGGATTGAGGTCCAGCACGAAGAATTCGACGACCGGCTGCTCCTGCGGAATCCGCACCGAGTAATAGCGGGACGGCATGAACCAGCGGGCCGAGCGCGCGTGATAGGCCACCTCGTGATCGCCGCGCAGCAGCCAGCCGCCGTCGCCGGGCAGGATCGAGGAGTTGTCGTGATTGCCCTGCACCATGAGCCAGGGGAAGTCGAGATCGTGGTTGGGATCCTCGAACTTGGCGGCGAACTGGGCGTCGTCGTCGGACCACGGGCCCTGCTCGTAGACATTGTCGCCGAGGCCGAGGGCGAAGGAGAACGGCTCGCGCGCATGCAGTTCCCGCATGGCGTCGGCGACCTGCCACTGCGGCCGCGCACCGGTGCCCGCGTCGCCGGTGACGAGAATGCGCAGGCGGTCGGCGTCCGGAAGCGGGAATTTGCCGGTGGCCGGGGCATTCTCGGCGCGGGCGGGCGCACCGGTGGCCGCGAACGCGGCGACCCCGGCGGCCGTGGCGGCCGTACCGGTCAGAAACCCACGACGGTCGAGCGACATGCTGATCTCCTGCCTGTATCCACTGGTCAATTGACCAGTATTCCCACTTCCGGGACGCGCCGCAGACTACGTCGGCATGACCTTGCCAACACCCCCGCGACACGACGCGTTCTGCCAGGCCAGGACCTTTTGACAGCGCCTCGGACCGATGAGAGTGTTGGTAGTCCGTTTTCTCACCATCAGCTAGGCCACAGGGGGACGCTGCTATGACGACACTGGCCTCGGGTCTGTTCCTCGACTGGGAACAGCTGACCGGCCAGCCCAAACTCGTCGTCGATCTGATCAGCTTCCCGATCTTCAGCGCCATCGCCGGCTGGCTCACCAACTGGACCGGCGTGCTGATGTTGTTCTGGCCGGTCTACTTCCAGGGCTTCCGGGTGCCCGGCCTGGAGATCCTCTACCCCTACCTCCCGCGCCGCGTGCAGGTGCTGCCCACCTTCTCCGGCGACGGAAAGCGGCTCGGCTTCCAGGGTTTCATCCCGGCGCGCGCCGAGAAGATGGCCAGCATCTGCGTGGACGTGGCCATCATGCGAATCGGCAGTCCCAAGGACTTCATTCGCGAACTCGACCTCGAGGGCATTGCCGACTACATCGCCGAGGTGGGCCGCAAACAGGTGCCGGAGATGGTCGACGAGATCATGAGCAAGGAGAACCCGGACCTGTGGGGCGCGGTACCCAAGTCGGTGCGCAATGTGCTCTACCAGCGCATCGAACGCGAACTGCCGACGCTGGCCCGGCGCGCCTTCGAACAGCTCGGCGACAATGTCGACCAGCTCATCGACATCAAGGACTTCGTCATCCGGTATCTGCGGGACAACCCGGAGATCCTCAAGGACCTGACCACCACCATCGCCGCGCCGGAACTGAAGTTCATGGTGCGGATCGGCCTGCTGGGCGCGCCCTTCGGCCTGCTGCTGGCGCTGTATATGCATGTGCACCAGAGCATTCCGGTGCTGGGCTGGATTCCGCCGTGGCTGATCATCCTGGCCGCGGCCGCGGCCATCGGTGTGGCCGTCAATGTCATCGCCATCAAGATGGTGTTCGAACCGGGCGACCCGCAGCCGCGCTACCGGTACCTGTGGAAGCAGGCGCTGCTGGCCAAGCGACAGCCCGAGGCCGCGGCCGATCTCGCCAATATCCTGGCCTACCAGGTGCTGACGCTGCCCAACCTGGCCCGGGAACTGCTCGACGGCCCGAACGGCGACAAGACCCGGCAGCTGCTGGAACGGCTCATCTCGCAGGAGATCCACCGCCAGCTCGGGCCCACCCACTCGGTGGTGCGGACGGTCTTCGGCAAGCGGCAGTTCGACAATCTGACGGTCGGCGCGACCTCCGCGGCGGTGGGCCTGGCCCCGAGCCTGGCCGACGATCCGGAATTCGCGGCCGCCCAGGCCAAGAAGATCGACGAGTTCGCGGCCCGCAAGCTGCAGCAGCTCACGCCCGGTGAGTTCATGGAGATGTTCTACGCCTCGGTCGAGCAGGACGCGTGGCTGCTGTACCTGCACGGCGCGGCGCTGGGCCTGGTGGTCGGGGCCGTGCATCTGATCCTTTTCGGCTGGTGAACGGCACTTTTTCCGGCAGGAACGAGGGCCGCCAGAAATCAAGCACGCATGCTTGCATTTTTCCGGCGAGGCTGCGATGCTGGCCCGGTGGCCGACCTCGAGGCATTGCTCGCCGACTTCACCGCCGAATGCGCCGATCTCGATCGGCTGATCGCGGACCTGGATCCGGACGGCTGGCAGCGCGACACCCCGGCCGCCGGCTGGACCATCGCCCATCAGATCGCCCACCTGAACTGGACCGATCAGGTCGCCACGGTGTCCGCGACCGACCCGGTCGAGTTCGACAAACTGGTGCAGGCGGCCCTGCCCAAGGCCCTCACCTTCGTCGACGAGGCCGCCGAGGAGGGCGCGAAAACCCCTGCGCCGCAACTGCTCGTGACCTGGCGGCAGGATCGCGCGGCCCTGGTCGAGGCGCTGCGCACGGTTCCGGCGGGCAGCAAGCTGCCGTGGTTCGGGCCGCCCATGAGCCCGGCCTCCATGGTCACCGCCCGCCTGATGGAGACCTGGGCGCACGGGCACGACGTGGCCGACACGCTCGGCGTCACCCGCGAACCCACGGCCCGCCTGCGGCATATCGCGCACATCGGCGTGCGGACCCGCAACTTCGCCTACCTGACGCATGGCAGGACCGCGCCCGGCGAGGAGTTCCGGATCGAACTGACCGCGCCCGACGGCAGCGCCTGGACCTGGGGCCCGGCCGAGGCCGCACAGCGAATCAGCGGTCCCGCCCTGGACTTCTGCCAGCTGGTCACCCAGCGCCGGCATCTCGACGATCTCGGCCTGGACGTGGTGGGCGCCGACGCCCGCGAATGGCTGGGCCTGGCACAGGCTTTCGCCGGTCCCCCCGGAAGCGGCCGAACGGCGGGTCAGTTCGACTGACCCGCCGCCCATCCCGGCCTCCGACCAGAAATCCCCAATTCCCACCGGGGCTTCGTTCTCGGCGGAACGGGTTTCCAAGGGCTGCGGCCCTCGAGATCACCACTGCTCCCCGAGGAGGAGCGAGCGAGCGCCAGCCTGGGTGCGCCGTGCCTGGTGCCGACCGGACGCCTTTGGCCGGAGGTCTCTTCGATGGCAGTCGAGTTGGCGCTCGCCGCTACCAGGTTTTTACCCAGTCTTTCGGCGGGGAAAACCTGTTGATGTCCAACCTTTCTCCGATGTGATCCTGGTCTCACCGGGAGCGTGTGTTACCTGCCGCCACCGTAACCTGGACGCGCGTACGACTTTCAATGGTGCGGGTCGTCGCGCCGTCCATACACCAGGGGACGGACGGGCGCAGGGGGCCAGGGGAGAGGGAAAGGAACGCACCAGTCATGTCGCATCAACTCGCGACACAGGCCGCCCGGTCGACCCGGCGTACGGCCCAGGTGTTCCGCTACAGCGCCATTGTCACCGCCAGCATGGCCAGCATCGGGCTGACCGTCGCCGCCGGTTCGTACATCGCCAATGAAATGGCCCAGCAGCCGGGCAGACTCGCCACGGCCGCGCCGGGCAACCATCCGGCGCTCGTCGAGCTCGGCCCGCGCGGAGCCGATCAGCCGGGCATCCAGTCCGCCGAGCCGATCGCCGAGAAGGTCGCCCTGACTTCACTTTTCACCAACCGGGGCACGGAACCCACGCTCGTGCAGGTGATTCCGGCCCGCACGCCGGGCACCGGCGCCGCCACCGCGGCCGAGGCGCCCCGCCCGCTGGGCGGTCAGTTCCGGCTCGGCACCGCCTACGTGGGCGCGCAGGTGGCCGCGGCCCAGCACACGGCGACGCTCACCGTCGACACCAATGTCTTCGCCACGTTCGCCGATATCCTGCTGAACACGCCGCTGGGGCACCAGCTGGGCATCAACGGCGATCCGAGCGCCACTACCCGGCTGCGCACCGATGTGGACAGCCGCGGCGACGTGACGCTGACCCTGTCGGACCCCGCGATCGGCAACTACGGCCTGCAGATCGCACGCCATCCGGTCCCGGCCGCCGCGACCGGCACTCCCGCGCACGACACCACCGACACGCACGTACACGAGACGGACGACCGCACGGCAGGGGAAGACTCGGCCACTGTCGCTGTGTGAGACTTCCGGTGTGTACGACTACTGCGTGATCGGCGGCGGCATCGTCGGGGTGGCCACCGCGCATCACATGCTCGAACGCCATCCGGGGGCGAGCCTGCTGCTGCTCGAGAAGGCCGGGCAACTGGGCCTGCACCAGACCGGGCACAACAGCGGGGTCATCCACTCGGGCATCTACTACCAGCCCGGCAGCCTGAAGGCGCGGCTGTGCGTACGCGGCGCGCAGCTCACCAAGGAATTCGCCGCGGCGCACGACATTCCGTTCCGGGTGTGCGGAAAACTGCTGGTGGCCACCGATACCGCCGAGCACGCGCGGATGCTCGCGCTCTACGAGCGGTCCGTCGCCAATGGCGTCGAGGTGGAGTTGCTCGACGCCGCCGAGCTGATGCGGCGGGAGCCGCGCATCACCGGGGCCGGGGCGCTGTTCGTGGCGAGCACCGGCATCATCGACTACGGCCGGGTGACCCGGGCCCTGGCGCAGGAGGTGCGCACGGCCGGTGGTGAGATCGTGCTCGGTGCGGAGGTCACCGCCATTGCCGAAACCGATTCAGCGGTAACGGTTTCCAGTCCGGCCGGCACCTGGCAGGCCCGGCGGCTGGTGGTGTGCGCGGGCCTGCAGGCGGACCGGATGGCCCGGCTGGCGGGCCTGGACATCGATCTGCGCATCGTGCCCTTCCGCGGCGAGTACTACCAGTTGCCGCCCGAGCGCAACGATCTGGTGAGCACCCTGATCTATCCGATCCCCGATCCCGAACTGCCGTTCCTGGGCGTCCATCTCAGCCCGACCATCGATGGCGCGCTGACCGTCGGGCCCAATGCGGTGCTGGGCCTGGCCCGCGAGGGCTACCGCAAGGGCAGCGTGAATATTCGCGACGCCCGGGAGATCCTGGGCTACCGCGGTTTTCACCGGGTGGCCGCCGCCAATGTCCGGACCGGCCTGCGGGAAATGCGCAACTCCCTGTTCAAGCGCGGCTACCTGGCCGAATGCCGTCGCTACTGCCCCGAGCTAACCGTCGCCGATCTGTTGCCGCGGGAGGCGGGCATCCGCGCCCAGGCGGTACTGCGGGACGGCGCGCTGGCCCACGATTTCCTGCTCGAGCACACGCCGCGCTCGGTTCACGTGCTCAATGCCCCCTCCCCGGCGGCCACCTCCGCCCTGCCCATCGCCGAGTACATAGCGGACCGATTGGACGAGTTCGCTCAATAAATAGGATTGCTGTAGTACTTTTAAGGCAGCCGTGGGACAGGGAGCAGCCTATGGGCCATTTCAAGTACGCGAGTGATGTCGGCGCACCGGTGGAAGTCGCGTTCACATACACGGACAACCATCAGTTCGTGCCGGACTGGGCCTTCGGCGTGGTCGCCTTCGAACCGATCGGGGATTCCGATCACGGTGCCGGAGCCGTCTTCGCCGCGACCCTCCGGGTCGGCCTGTGGCATCCCACGATCGAGTGTGAGATCACCGACTACCGCCGCAACGCGGTCATCGAATACACGCTCCGCCGACGCCGGAAGGGGAAGCCGGCGTCGGCATGCTCCAACTTCTGTGTCATCACCCTGCGTTTCGACCCCCTCGGGTACGGCCGCGCGGTGCTGACCTCGGAAACCGAGTACTGGGCCCCGCGCGGGCTCACCGGCAAGTTGCTCTCGAAGATGCTGGCCGCGATGGTGCAGGCCACCGTCCGCCGGACCGAATCGCAATTGCGCAGGGAGATAGAGGAATTCCACGGCACCGATCTTGTCGGCCGGATCGCGTAGGGTAGGCCGCATGATCATCGTGAGCACCGACGGATCATGCCTGCGCAACCCGGGCGGCGCGATCGGCTGGGCCTGGGTCAATCATGCCGGCGGCGCGGCCAGCGGCGGTGCGCCCTCGGGCACCAATCAGATCGCGGAGCTACGCGCCCTCCTCGAAGCCGTCCGGGCCCATCCGGACGCCGAACCCCTGCTCATCGAGAGCGATTCGCTCTATGCCATCAAGTGCGCCTCCGAGTGGATCCATGGCTGGCGCACCAATGGCTGGAAGACCTCCACCGGCGGGGTGGTCAAGAATCTCGAGCTGATCCAGCAGATCGACCGCGCCATCGCCACTCGGCCCGGCCCGGTCCGGTTCCGCTGGGTGCGCGGGCACGTCGGCAACTACTTCAACGAGCAGGCGGACGCGCTGGCCGGTCAGGCCGCACGGAAGGTGGCCGCCACCGGTGTCGCCACCGATCCCGACGGCGACGAAGCGGTGCCCTTCGATCCGCCCACCGCGCCGATCCCGATCGTGGAACCCAAGACCGAGCCGCTCCCGGTGACCGCACCCAGCGGGTTGGAACGAGCCGAGACGGAACAGGCCGAGAAGGTCGGCGCCACCATGCATTCCGCGCATTCCGCGGCCGCGACCCCGCGCCGCCGGGCGACGGCCGCCAAAGCGGCTGCCGCCGAGGCACTCACGTTGTTCTGAGCGCCCCCACAGACCCGTTCACCTGCGACGACATGAAAAAGGGCCCGCCTCCGGTACTTCCGGAGGCGGGCCCTTTCTCGTGCTCGGGATATCCCGATCAGTTGCCCGGCTTGGGCGCCGCGGTGGTGGCGGGTGCGGGCTGACCCGAGGGAGCCGGCTGACCGGAGGGCTGGGCGCCCTGCTGGTCGCCGCCGCCGGTTCCGCCCGGGAACAGCGGGTTCTCGTCACCGGCGTAGACCGGCTGGAACTTGGAGACCAGCCACTTGCCGTCGTGCTTCTCCAGCTCGACATAGGTCGGGATGGTGAGCACGATCGGCTTGGCGTGGAAGTCGTTGGTGGAGGTCTGGGTCAGGCTCACCAGGACCGAGGCCTTGTTGGCATCGCCGGACTCCCAGCCGCAGCGCAGCACGTTCAGCGAGGACTTGGCGTGCGCGCTGGACAGGATGTCCTTCACGTCGCCGGCCATCGGGTCGAACATCTGCTTGAACTCACCGGTGATGAGCGCCTGCACGCGCGGGGCGAAATCGTTCCACGAGGACTGGTCGTAGACCGAGACCGCGCGCGCGAAATCGCAGGCGGTCTTGGCGGCGGAGTCGCGGTCGGCGAGTTCGTTGCTCTTGGTGTGCGATTGCCACCAGAACGCGCCCAGACCCGCCAGCGAGGCGACCAGCAGCACGCCGAGCGCGATGAGCGCGACCATCGGCACCGCGACCTTGGAGACCAGCGCGGACTCGGACTTCGCCGGCGGCGCGGCGGCCGCCGGTTCCGGCTTCGCGGCCGGTGCGGCCGAATCCGCTTCCGGCTCGGCGGCCTTCGCTTCCGGCTCCGCCTTCGCTTGCGGCTCGGGCTGGGCCGCCTCGGCGTCCTTCGTCAACTCCGGCTTCTCGGCGGCCTGTTCGGCGCTGCTCTGGGCATCGGCCTCGGCGATGGAATCGTCTTCGGTTTTCTTGTCCTGGGCAGCGTCGTCCGACATCTATTCGATCACTTTCCCGGTGCGCTGCGGACGCACCGTCTAGGTTTCGTCAGCGAGTATGCCCGCTGCTCCTGAGAGCCGCGGGCGGCACTCACTTGACCGGCGGCAGAGTCCGCTCGTTCGGATCCGAACCCGCGGGCGGGAGCGCGCCATTGTTGGGCACGTCCGGTCGCGGTGCGTTGCCCGAGCCGCGGATCTGCTGGTCCTGGGGTGGGTTCTGGCAGTAGCTCGCCCATTTCGGGAAGGTGTTCTCGGTCGCTACGGCGGGGTTCACCTTCTTGGTGACGTAGTCGCAGAAGGACCGCGGCCAGATGTCCACGATGGTGTAGAACTCACCGTCGTGCGCCGGCACGCCCATGGCGGAGGTGCCGACCACCAGCGACGGGAACAGTGCCCGCAGCGCCGGGGTGCGCAGCTGCGCGGCCTTGGTGATGGCCGCGAAGTTGGTGGCCAGGCTGGTCATCGGGTCGGCGGTCTTGTCCAGCACCGCGCCGAGGGCCTGCATCTGACCGGGCGCCTGCTCCAGGATCTTCTGGAGTTCGGCATTCGCGTCGTTGAACTGATTGAACAACACACTCGAATTACGGGTCAGCGTACCCAGATCCGGCTGCGCCAGCGATGTGGTGCCGGAAATGACCTGGAGGTTCTTGATCAGGTTGGTGGTCTGGGGGAGCAGGTTGTCCAGGCCGTTGGTGGCCAGGCTGAGGCCGTCGACGAGCGAGCGCAGCTGGTCCGGTCCGCCGGAGAGGGCGGTGTCCAGCTCGGTCAGGATGACGCTGAACTTGTCCGGATCCACCTGGGCGATGAGCGCGCTGGCATTGTCGAGCACCGACCACACGGGGGTGGGGGTCTTGACCTTGCCGGCGTCGAACTGGATCACCGAACCGCTGCGCAGGAACGGGCCCTGGTCGGTGTTCGGGCGGAAGTCGATGTACTGCTCGCCCGCGCCCGACAGCGCGCCCACCGACACCTGGGTGTCGGCCGGGATCGAGTACTTCTTGTCGATCTCGGCGGTGGCCGCGATGGCCGCGCCGTTGTCGATGAGCTTGATGTCGAGGACCTTGCCGACGCGGTAGCCGCGCAGGGTCACGTCATTGCCGCTCTGCAGCCCGCCGGATCGGTCCAGATTGACCGTCACCGTGTAGGTTTCGCGCAGCGGATTCACCCGCATCACGCTGATCAGCAGGTAGGACGCGCCCACCAGCAGGATCAGCACCAGCGCGGAATTGGACACCAGGTTCTTGTGTCGCGATACCCAGTTCATCGGTGTCCCCCGTTGATCCGGCCGTAGATGATCTGCAGCACCTGGATCAGGCTGCCCCCGAAGTCGTTGAGGTCCTTGAGGTCCGGGAACTTGCTGTTGGCCGGATCGGTGAGCAGGCCGATGTCGAGCATGGAAAGGGTCGCGGCCACGGCCAGGGTGTCGCCCTTGAACGAGGCGTCGGCCTTGGGCCGGATGTCGTGCAGGGCGTCCAGGGCGGGACCGAGGGTCTGATCGGTCCGGGACAGCGCGCTCATCAGCTGGTTCACATTGTCGAGCAGGCTGCTGAGCGAGTCCGAGGTGGTGTTGGCGTAATCGCCCAGTGCCGCACTGGTTGTCGAGATCTTGGTGAGCAGATCGCCTAGGGCCTGGTTGTTCTCGGCGATGGCGCCGATCATGCTCGGCAGGCTGTCGGCCACCTGACCCAGCTGCTGGTGGTTGGCCTCGATGGTGTTGGCCAGCGCGCTGAATCCGGCCAGCACATTGTCGATGCGCGAGCTGTTGGTGTTGAGGCTGGTCATCACGCTGGTCAGCTGAGTGATGACGTGACCCACCTGGTCGCCGCGTCCGCCGACGATGGAGTCCAGCTCCGAGGTCAGCTTGGACAGGCTGGCGATGCCACCGCCGTTGAACAGCAACGAAACCGACATCAGCAGTTCTTCGACGGTCGCGCCGGCCGAGGTGTTGGTGAGCCGGTCACCGTTCTTCAGCAGCTGCGTGCCGGGCTCGGCCTTGGGGATGGACACCGCCACGAAGACGTCGCCGAGCGGGGTGGCCTGGCGCAGTTCCGCGGTGCTGCCGGCCGGCAGCTCGATGTCCTGGCGGATGGCCAGGTCCACATTGGCCTTGAAGTCCTTGGTCGTGATCTTGGTGACCACGCCGACGTCGGAGCCACCGACCTTGACCTTGGCCTGGTCGGGCAGGTTCAGCGCATTGTCGAAGGTCGCGTGAATGGTGTAGGTGTTGGCGCCCGGACCGGGTTTGGGCAGCGGCAGGCTCTCCACCGTGATGCCGCAGCCGGAGGCGACGACGGCGGTCGCGGAGACCGCGATGGCGACGACCGCCCGCCGGGCAGAGCGGCCCGCGCGCAGATCCTTCCAGAAGCGATTACTCATTTGGTCATCCCCAGCATCGCCGCCATCAGACCGAAGTCGGGTCCGAAGTCCTCCATTTTCCCGGTGCGGCAGCCATCCGATTTCATCTGGATGCGTTCGCAGAACAGGCTCACGATCTCACCGGAGAGCGCGGTACCGATCAGGCCGTGCAGGCGAATGAAATTGCCCTGCCGGTTGACCGAGCGGTCCAGGTTCTGCATGAGCAGCGGTGCCACATCGACCACCTCGGTCAGGCCGGCCGCGTTGGCGCGCAGCTGGTTGGTGACATTGGTGAGCCCGGTGAGGGTGCCGTTGAGCTGATCGGAGTACTGCGAGAACGCGCCACTGGTGTTGGCCAGAAACGCATTCAGCTGATCCAGGGTGCCCTGCAGACCGGGCGCCTGATCGGCCAGCAGACCGGTCATCTGGGTGATCTTGTTGCTGAATCCGCGCACCGAGTCGTCGTTCTCGGCCAGCATGGTGGTCAGCTCGTTGAGCTTGATGATGATGGTGGAGATGGCGTCCTTGTTGTCGACGCCGGTCTTCAGGGCGCCGGAGAGCGCATTGAGCACATCGCGCATCTTCTCGCCGTTGCCGTTCATCATCGGGTACAGCACGCGACCCGAGAGCGGGCCGATGCCTTCCTGTCCCGGCTCGGGCTTGAGCGCGGCCGCGAAGCTGTCGATGGTCTTGATCATGGTGTCCAGCTCGACCGGGGTCTTGGTCTGCTGAGTGGTCAGGTGCGAGCCGTCTGCCAGGGTGTCACCGCCGGTGTAGCGCGGGGTGAGTTCGATGTGCCGGTCGGTCACGATGGACGGCGAAACCAGCGCGGCCTGAACGTTCTTCGGGATCTTGACGCCCTTGTCCACGGTCATGTGGACCTCGACGTACTGACCCTTCGGAATGATCTTGTCGACCCGGCCCACCTCCAGCCCGAGCACGGTGATCGGGTTGCCCTCGAACATGCCCGCGATATTGAGGAAGTCCGCGGTGAAGTGCTGGGTCTGCCCCGCGGCGTCCTTCACCCCGAGCGGCACGATGGAGCAGGAGCCCACGGCCCACGCCGCTGCGCCGATCATGGCCGCCTTGGCGATTCGGCCGAGCAGGCGCTTCTTTTGTTCTGCAACAGTCGATGTCATTGGTGGCACCCCTCGTTCACCTGCGCGAAGCACAACCAGTTGTCCGGGAACAGCCACGGCAGCGCGACCTCACCGTAGTTGCCGTTACCGAAGGCGTTGTTGAACTGCCGGATGGCCGGCGGCATGATCGACAGCAGCCGATCCAGGTTGTCCTTGTTCTTCTGCAGACCGTCGGCCATGGTGTTGAGCTGCTGCAGGGTCGGACCGAACTTGTTGTCGTTGTCCGCGCCGATCTGCTGTAGCTGCCCGGTGAGCGTTGCGATGTTGTCCAGCAACGTCTTCAGCAGGTTCTGACGCTGCATCACCCGGTCGGCGATGGCCTGGCCCTGGGTGATGACCAGCAGCACGCTGTTGCGGTTGTCGCCGAGGATCCTGGTGACCTTGTCCAGATCCTTGAGCAGCTGGTCGACCTGATCCTTGCGGTTGTTCATGGTCTTGGCCAGCGCGCCGATGGCGTCGAGCGCCTGCACCGTCATCTGCGGGGTGTCGCCCATCTGCTGGTTGATCAGATTCAGCGAATCCGCCAGCTTCTTGGTGTCGAGCTCCTCGAACTTGGGCGTGCCCTCCTGCACCACGTCGGCCAGGTTGTAGGGAACCACGGTGTTGGACTTGGGAATCCGGTTGTCCTTCAACCCGGAACCGTCGCCGGGCATCAGGTCGACGTAGCGCGCGCCCAGCAGGGTCGCCATCTTGATCGACGCCTTGGCATCGGGGCCGAGCTTCACGTCCTTGTCGACGTTCAGGGTCAGCAGCACGTGGTCACCCTCGAGCTCGGCGCCCAAGATGGTGCCGACGGGAACGCCCGAGACGTCCACCTTGTCACCGACTTTGACGCCGGCGGTCTGCACGAACTCGGCCTTGATGCTCTGTGTGCCGACACCCACCGTCTTGTAGAGGCTGGAGCCCAGCAGCAGCGCGACGATGACCGCCACGCCGAGCACGCCGAGCCAGAAATTGCGATTGGTACTGAAGCGGTTCTCGAGTTTCGAGATCATGGCCGGCACACCGCCGAGTGGGAGTTGCCGCCGACCTGCGAGAACAGACCGCGCGGGAAGAGGATGCCGTACAGCGAGACGTCCAAGCTGCACAAGTAGGCATTGGCGTAGGCGCCGTTCTGGGTGAACTTGCCGACGTCGGAGAGGATGCCGGGCAGGTCCACCGCCGCCTGGTCGAGCTTGGCGCCATTGGACAGCAGCATCGCCAGCGCGTCGTGGGTGGCGTTCTGCGCCAGCACCAGCTTGGGCTGGATGGAACCGAACATGCCCACCAGAGCCGTTGTGGCATCGGCGATCTGGACCGTCGACGCCTGCAGCGACTGGCCCTGCGCGTAGAGGCCGCCGATCAGGGCGCGGGTCTGGGTGACCAGCGTCTCCAGCTCGTCGCCCCGCTTGGCCAGCCCCGACATCACGCCGGACAGGTTGGTGATCACGTCGGAGAGGATGCCGTCGCGGCGTTCGAAGTCCGAGGCCACCGACGCGGCCTGGGTGATGAACGCGCTCAGCGATACATTGTCACCCTGCAGCGCCTGGATGAAGGTGTTGGACAGGTTGTTCACCTGCTCTGGCTGCAGCACCTGGAACAGCGGCTGGAAACCGTTGAGCAGCGCCGAGATATCGAACGACGGCTCGGTCCGCTCCAGCGGGATGGCGCCGTTGTTCTTCAGCACCACATGGTCACCGGTGTGCGGCTTGCCCGCGGCGGGCGGGTTCAGCGCGACATACCGCTGTCCGATCAGGTTCTGGTACCGGACCAGTGCCTTGGTGTCCCCGTACAGCGTCTGATCGCGCTGCACGATGAAGGTCACCACGGCCTGGTTCTTCTTGTCCAGCTCGATCTTCTCGACCTTGCCGACCCGCACACCGGCCATCCGGACGTCATCGCCCGCACGCAGGCCCAGGACATCGCTGAAGGTCGCGGTGTAGGTATCGGTATCGCCTTTCACGGTGCGCGCGAGCGTATTCCAGATGACCGCGGTCACCAGGATGGACACGATCGCGAAGATGCCGAAACCGATCAGCGGCTTACGAACGCTCATCGGCCGGCCTCGCTCTGGCTCAGTTGCAAGGTCGCACCCTTCAGGATCGGGCTCAACAGCAGGTAGTCGGCCGCGGTCGGACGCCGGCCCAGCAGGGCGGTGATGGCGTCGTCACCGGCCAGGGCGATGTTCCCACCGGTGGGCACCGAACCCGGCTGGCTCGCCGGCGCGGCCGGAGCCGGAGCGGCCGGAGCCAGGTTCGGGAACAGCCCCTGCAGCGGCGTGCCCGCGAGCGGGTCGTTACCCGGCTTCGCAGCACCGTCGCTCGGCGCGTCGGTGGGTGTGCCGGTGGTGGTGAGACCCGGGATCAGCGGGAAGCCGGGCGGCGGCGCGGTGACCGGCAGGTCCTTGGCGGCGTCGATGGCCCTGGGCCGCATGGCTTCCGGCAGCGTGCCCGGATCCGAGGTGAGCGGCGCGGTGCCACAGCTCGGAGCGGCCAGGTCGCCGTAGCGCGGGCAGTCGTCGCGGGTGTAGGGCTTGTAGGGCGTGAAGGTGATGCCCATGTTCCAGATCATCTGGTTCTGCGGACCCCAGTGGAACGTCGAACCCAGCTTGCGCACCGAATCGTTCAGGTTCGCGATGGCCTGCGGAATGGCGTCCGGGTTGTCCGACAGCGCGCCGAACATGGCGCTGGTCCCCGTGGTCAGATCCTTGCCGACATTGGGGTTGCGGGCGAAGAGCCCGTTCACCTTGTCGATGGTGTTCTCGCTGCCGGAGATGAGCGCGGTGAGCTCGGCCCGGCGGTCGGAGATGGTCTGCGCGGTCTTCACCGAATCCGACAGCACGCCCATCAGTTCCGGCGCGGACTGGTTGAGCGCGTGGAAGGAGGAGGAGAAGTCGTCGAGGAAACCGCCGACGTTCGGCACCGCCCCGCGCACGCCCTCGAGCCAGCGGTCGACGCGCTCGATGGTGGAGCCGGGCATGCGGCTGCTGCCGTCCAGCGCGTAGGACAGCGTGCCCAGCACGCGGCCCAGCTGTACCGGATCGATCTTGCTCAGGATATTGCGGACCGTGGTGAGGGTGTCCTGCAGGGCGATGGTGCCCTTGGAGGTGTCCTCCGCGATCTGCGAACCCTCCTTCAGATGCGTGGAATCCGGTCCGTTGTAGACGAGTTCGACCGAGGTGACGGCGAACAGGTTGGAGGGCACCACGCGCGCGGTGACATTGGCCGGGACGCCGCCGGCGTACTCCGGCTTCATCTCGATGTGCACCTCCTGCTTGGTCCCCTTGGCCGCGACCGACACGTCCTTGACGGCGCCGACCAGCACGCCGCGGAACTTCACGTCGGCATTGGCCGGCAGGCCGTCACCGGTGGTGGTCAGATTCGCTGTGACATTGACCTTTTCGACGAAATAGCCGCGGTACCGGGCGAACAGGAAGCCCAGCACGACCGCGATGACGGTGAGGCCGCAGGCACCGGCGATGAGCAACTGCCGCATCGTCGGTCCGCGCCCGCTCGGATCGATGATCATCGTGTGCGCCCCCTATCCCGAGATCCGGATGCCAGGGTTCACGCCCCAGATCGCCAATGTCATGAACAGGTCGGCGAAGACGACCGCGATGATGCACAGCTTGATCGCTCGACCGGCCGCCACACCCACGCCCTCCGGGCCGCCGGAGGCGAAAAACCCGTAGTAGCACTGGATGAACGTGGTGATCGCGACGAAGAGGATCGCCTTCAGCAGTGAGTACAGCACATCGTGCGGCACCAGGAATTGATAGAAGTAGTGCTGGAAGGTGCCTGTCGCGGTGCCGCCCACCAGGGACACGGTCAGCGAGCAGGAGATGTAGGCCAGCGGCAGCGCCACGCAGTACAGCGGCACGATGGCGATCATGGCCGCGATCATGCGGGTGCTGACCAGATACGGAAGCGGCCGGATGGCAACCGATTCCAGCGCGTCGATCTCCTCGGAGATGCGCATGGCGCCCAGCTGCGCGGTGAACCGGCAGCCCGCCTGCGCCGCGAAGGCGACGGTGGCCAGCATGGGCCCGAGCTCACGCGTGGTGGCGAAGGCCGAGATGGCGCCGGTGAGCGGGCTCAGGCCGAGCAGGTTCAGCGAGGTGTAGCCCTGGATGGCGACGGTCATGCCGCCGAACGCCGACAGGATCAGCACCACGCCGATGGTGCCGCCACCGACGATGAGATTGCCGTTGCCCCAGGTGACGTCGGACAGCAGCCGCCACACCTCTTTGGGGTAGTGCTTGAACGCGAGCGGCATGGAGCCGACCGAGCGCAGAAAGAAGAACACCTGGTGGCCGATGCGCGCCAGCCAGTCACGCGGCGAGTTGGCCGCGCCTTTGATCCGTTGGAACGGCCGCAGCAGCGGCGGTACGTACGTAGCTGACACGACTCAGACCACCTGCGGGGGGAAAAGGGTGTTGTACAGCTGCGTCATCATCAGGTTGACGCCGAAGAGCATGACCGCGGACATGACCACGGCGGTGTTCACCGCGTTGGCCACGCCGCCGGGACCGCCCTTGGCGTTGAGCCCCGAGTCACAGGCGATGACGGCCGCGAGCAGGCCGTAGATGAGCGACTTCAGCAGGGCCACAGCCAGATCCGCCGTGATCGCGAACGACGAGAACGTACTGATATAGGAGCCCGGGGTGCCGTTCTGAACGAAGATGTTGAACATGTAGCCGGTCAGGAAGCCGACGAAAACCACGAAACCACACAGCAATACCGAAACCAGCATGGCCGCGCCGAGACGCGGAGCGACCAGCCGCCGCATGGGATCGACGCCCATGACCTTCATGGCGTCGATCTCCTCGCGGATGGTGCGGGAGCCGAGGTCGGCACAGATGGCGGAACCGACGGCGCCGGAGATCATGAGCGCGGTGACCAGCGGCGCGCCCTGCTGAATGATGCCCAGGCCGTTGGCCGCGCCGATGAAGGACGTCGCCCCGACCTGCCCGGCCACCGATCCGACCTGAATCGAGACGATGACGGCGATCGGAATGGCGACCAGCAGGGTGGGCGCCGCGGCGACATTCGCCATGAACGCGCACTGCCGGATGAACTCACGGTAGGGGAAGCGGCGACGGAAGATCGCGATGAAAAGCTCGGCGACCGCGGCTACACCCATCGACATCATCCGGCCACCGGTTTCCAGCGACCGTTTCGGATGATCCTGCCAGTACGCCTTGGCCCAATCCACGGCCACATTCATCCGTGATGGTGACGGTGGGCTTCCCTCGTCCCCCGGGCTCTTGGTCAACTGCACTGACTACCCCTCTCGACGCCGGAGTTACCCGTCTCCGGCGACTGTTGCTGGACGCACCCTACTACGGAGTTAGGAAAAACACACCACCGATTGTGGTTCCGGTCATAGAGACGGATCACTTTCGATGTATTGCTGTGAACAGCCACATCAGGGTCGGTTTACGGGGCAAAAAACCTGGCAGAGATCTAGAACTTGTTCTAGTTTTGAACTATCCACCGATGTATGTGGACATCGACCGGGTAACAATTTGTAGGAACAAATTTATCGGAATTCGATAGCTTTTGCGTATTGTCCCGTAATCCACATCCAACTAGGTATCGGCCGCGAACCCCGGCAGGACACGGCTACGCAACATGTGGCAGTACAACAGGCAACCGGGCTCGAATACTGACAGGATGAGTAACCGCAGGTTGAGATTCGTGCGGCTTCCGACGTCTGGAGGGACATGATCAAGAAACTCGCCGGGGCTACCGGCGCATTCGCCATCGCCCTGAGTACCGCGCTCTTCGGAATCGGAGCCGCTCACGCCGATGCAGCGCCCGCCGTCATCGGTGGCGGCTCCGGGATCATCATCGATGATCAGTACGAGTGCACCGTGACCACGATCGGCCACGACGGCGCCGGACGGCTGGTCGGCCTGACCGCCGGGCACTGCGGCGACGCCGGGTCCCGGGTCTGGGCCGAAAAGGATCGCGCCGCAGGACAGATCGGTCAGTTCGTCTACTCCAACCACGATCTCGACTACGCCGTCATCCAGTTCGATCCGGACCGCGTCGTCCCGGTCAACCACATCGGCAATGTCACCATCACCGGGATCGGCGGCCCGCCCGGATTCCCCATGATCGTCTGCAAGGAGGGCCGCACCACCGGCAATACCTGCGGCATCTCATGGGGCGACGTCTTCGACACCAACGTCGAGACCTGGAGTCAGATGTGTGTGGTGGAGGGCGATTCCGGCGCGCCGGTCGTCGTCGGCACCACCCTCGTCGGCATGGTCAACGCCTACCTGGCGGTGGCCTGCTTCGGCCCCGAGGTCGGCACCAACATGAGCTCGATCATGGCCGACCTCAACGGCCGGGGCGGCATCGGCTCCGGCTACGCGGTGATCTGATCTCCGAACAATGCTGACCGGGGCGGTGATTCGAGAATCACCGCCCCGGTTGCTATTTGAGGGTGTTGACGCAGACCACGAAATTGCGTTCGTCGTAGACGTAACCCTGGTCGCCGTCGGGACAGTCGTCGACGCTGCTGCTGTTCTGCACGATCGACACCACCTTCACACCCTCGGTGGCCGTGGTGGCGGTGCAGGGAATGCGGTGGGCCGCGTCGTTGCCGACGTCCATGCAGTCGCCGACCACCCAGTCGATGGTCAGGCAGAGGGCGCCGGTCTCCACACCATTGAGGGTTTCGTAGTAGACCTGGTCGGAATCCTTGCCGCACTGGGCATTGCGCGGGGCCTTGCCGGTCACCTTGTAGTTGGAGTCCTGGCTGCCGCAGCTCGCCTTCTGGATGCTGGCGTTGTCGGTGGTGCCACCGAGCTTCACGCAGTCGCCGATCGCGGCCTGGAAGTCGGTGTTGCCGCCGCGGTCGGCGCGCGGGGTGGTGGTGGGCGCACCCGAACCGGGCTTGCCGGAGGGTTTGCCGGGGGTGGCGCCGGGGGTCTTGGTGGGGAGCACGATGTCGCCGGGGGCGGCCTGGGGATGGCCGGAAACGGTGGTCCCGCAGCCGGCGAGCAGCAGGGCGGCGGCGGAGATCGCGGGCAGGGCGATCCGGGCGGAAAGCTGCTGACGCAACACGGGCGAGTCCTATATTTCGAAACAAACAGATTTGACTTCTGTGCCCATGCATACACCACGGGCACCGGGAAGATCGAACCGAGGCGGTCCGGCATTTCGTATAGGAAGCCATGAGCACCGACATCCTGGAGCGCTATCTCTCCTGGCGGCGCGGACGCGACGGTGACCCCTTCCGGGTGCGGATGCCGGCTCTGGGACCGGTGCTCTTCACCGGCACTCCCGAGGGCGCGCGCGAGTTCTTCCGGGCCCCGGTGGACCTGCTGGAACCGCCGCTGCCCAATCCCATCGAGCCCATGGTGGGGGCGGCCTCGCTCATCCTGGCCCGCGACGGCCGGCACCGGCGCGAGCGGGCGCTGCTCGCCCCGGCATTGCACCGCAATCGAATCAGCGCCTACGGCAACACCATTCGCGAGGCGGCCCGGGCCGAGCTGAGCGGAGAGCGAACCGGGGACCCGTGGCGGCCCGGCACCCGCATCGATGCCCGGGCGGCGGCGCGGGCACTGACGCTGCGGGTCATCCTGGCGGCGGTGTTCGGCATCGACGATGCGGCGCGCCGAGCCGAATACACTACCGTCACACAGGAATTCCTGGAGTCCTTCGGCAGCACGCTGTTCATGGTTCCGGCATTGCGGCGCAAGCTGTTCGGGCTGTCCGGCTGGGAGCGGTTCAGCACGGCGCGGGATCGGCTCGACGAACTCATCGACGCCGAGGTGGCGCGGCGGCGCGCGGACGGGGGCGGCGGGGCGGATCTGCTGGCGCTCATGCTGGACACCCGCTACGAGGACGGCAGCGCCATCACCGACACCGACCTGCGCGAGCAATTGCGCACCCTGCTGGTGGCCGGGCACGAGACCACGGCGACCGCGCTGGTGTGGGCGCTGTACCGGCTGCACCGGGAACCGGAGGCGCTGGCCCGGCTGCGCGCCGAAGTGGCCGCCGCCGGAAGCGATCCCGGCCCGGCCGAACTGATGGCGCTGCCCTACCTGGACGCGGTATGCCAGGAGACCCTGCGGCTGCATCCGCCGGTCCCGATCGTATTGCGCAGGCTCACCGGCGATTTCACGCTGCGGGGGGTGCCGCTGTCGGCGGGGGACACCATGGGGATCTCGGTGCACCTGCTGCACACCGATCCCGCGGTGTGGCCGCAACCGCGGCGGTTCCGGCCCGAGCGGTTTCTGGAGCGCCACTACAGCCCGTTCGAGTTCGCCCCGTTCGGCGGCGGGCACCGGCGTTGCGTCGGTGCGGCGCTGGCCGATTACGAACTTCGCATTGTGCTGGCTACTGTATTGACCGATGTCCGGCTACGGTTGTCGCCGCGGTTCGCGCGCGGGCCCGCGCCGATGTCGGTGCCGCACACCATCACGGTCGGGCCGCGCAGCGCCATCACGTTCGATGTCGCCGGGTCCTGAAGGGACCTCAGTGATTTCGATCACAAGCAGGTTTCGGGAAGTGAGCGCTCCGAAAGCAGCCGCGCCGGTGTCACTTTCGGGGAATCGCCGATGTCATCGGCGCATTCGCGCCAGTCGAGTAACCAACCCGCAGACCCGTGACGCAATGCACACCGCTTAGTCGGTATGCATAACTGGCAGAAGCCAATTGGCTTGCCGGACGGATCGCTGTAGTAATGGACGCGGGTTGGGACCTGCGCGGGTGACGTGTGCCCGCAATCTGCGTGTGAACGAGGATCTGAGAGGACCGAGCTGTGCGCCATACCCGGTATCGGAAAACGGGACTGATCGCCCTCGCCGCCGTCGCGGCGACCGGAGCAGTGGTGGCAGCACCCGCCTCAGCGACTCCGCTATGGCCGGGCGGACCGGATGTACCGGGCGTGCCCTCCGCGGTCATGCCGCAGCCCGAGCCGGGCTCGCTGCCCACCGACCCGAACGCCAAGGCGCCGATTCCGCCCGCCAACTTCGCGGCCCCGAACATCAGCCCCGGTGACGGGGATGTGGTCGGCGTGGCCATGCCGATCATCATCAACTTCAAGGACCCGGTCGGCGATCACGCGGCCGCCGAGAAGTCGATTCGCATCACCTCCACCAACAAGGTGAGCGGCCACTTCTACTGGATGGGCGACAAGCAGGTGCGCTGGCGGCCCGAGGACTTCTGGCCGGCCGGCTCCAAGGTGACCGTCCAGGCGGGCGGCACCGACGTCGGCTACCAGATCGGCGACGAGTTCATCACCACCGCCGACGACACCACCCACGAGATCACCGTGACCCACAACGGCGAGGTCGTGAAGACCATGCCGACCTCCATGGGCAAGAAGGATCACGAGACCCCGAACGGCACCTACATCATCAGCGAGAAGAACCGCAAGATGATCATGGATTCCTCCACCTACGGTGTGCCGGTGACCGATCCGCAGGGCTACAAGCTCGAGGTCGAGTACGCCACCCGCATGTCCAACAGCGGCATCTTCGTGCACGCCGCCCCGTGGAGCGTTGCGCAGCAGGGCGTTTCGGACACCTCGCACGGCTGCCTGAACGTCTCCACCGAGGACGCCAAGTGGTTCCAGGAAAACGTGAAGAAGGGTGACCCGGTGATCGTCAAGAACACCAACGGCGGCACCTTCAGCACCTCCGACGGCTGGGGCGACTGGAACTGACGCCTCCCCCGCCTCTCCGAGCCTTCGGCGCACAGCAGAGAGCCGCTAACTCTCGTGCACGCGTGCCGGCGGTTGAGAAGCGAACCGATTTCGGGGGTACCCGGTGAGTTACCCGGATACTTACGAGATCAGTGGTCACCTCCTGGCTTCCAGCAGATGCCGGTGCATCACGTAGTCGTCGCGATCGTCGTTGTCGGCCGCCTCACCGAAGTGGATCATCCGCCGCCGGATGCGGGCC
>NZ_JBSGGG010000030.1:0-134789 GCF_053603795.1 Nocardia sp. NPDC004123 | reverse complement strand
AACGTTCAACCCGATCACCACGAACTTCCACGAATTCCTCGCCATGCTCACCGACATCGGCCGAGCACACAACATGCGCACGGTGTTGCGCGCGGTCTTCGGCCCGCCCACCGCGCCGATCAGGTTCGCAATCACCACACACACGCAGTGACGAACACAGTTCGACCAGCGTTTATTTGTGGAGTCGAGACGAGGCAGTGGTCGGGGCCGGGTGGAACGGGGTCGTGCGTGGGCGCCCGATAGTCCGGACGGTGCCGGACTTTGTTTCGTCCGTGCCGAATGAGTGGTTGGAGAAATGTCATGCTGCCGGAGGTTGTGCGCGGTGAGGATGTCGCTAGCGCGTCGGCGAAGTACTCGTGATGCCTCCATCGCTGAACGGCGATGTTGTGTAACAGTTTTGCCTCGACGGAAGACGTAGCCTCTCGGGGGGATGGGGCGGTCCGCGGGCCGGAAATCACCTCGACGACGCAGTCGACGGCGACTCATGGATTGGAACTGACTGTCCGATGAAGCTCTCTGCACTGTTTAGCGCGGCTGTTTTCAGGACCGCCGCTGTGACGCTCACCGCCGCATTGTCGGTAGCGGTGGCCGGCAGCGCGGCGGTGGCAGCCCCGGAGAAACCCGCCACCATCACGTCCATCACCAAGGAAGGACGCACCTGGCATCTGAAGGTGTACTCCGCCGCGATGGACAAGGAGATCACGGTCGATGTCCAGCGTCCGTCCGACGAATCTCAGCCCGCACCTAACCTCTACATGCTCAATGGCCTGGACGCTGGTGAGGGAACCGCGAACTGGAAGGCCCAAACGAAGGCGTTGGATTGGCTGGCTGACAAACCGGTCAACGTCATCCAGCCCATCGGCGGTCGCGGCAGTTACTACACCGACTGGCAGCAGTCCGATCCGGTTCTCGGCGTGAACAAATGGAGGACCTTTCTCACTGAGGAACTGCCCCCGCTGCTGGACCGAGAACTGCTGTCGACGGGCCGCAACGCGTTAACCGGCCTCTCGATGTCCGGCACGTCGGTATTGCAGCTGGCGGAGGCCAAACCAGGTCTATGGAACACCGTCGCCGCCTACAGCGGATGCGCACAGATCGCCGACCCGGTAGGCCAGCAGCTCGTCAAGCTCGTCGTCGATACCTGGTCCGGTGGCGACGTCCAGAACATGTACGGTCCCCCCGACAGCCCGCTGTGGTCACAGAACGATCCGGTCATCAACGCCGAGAAACTCCGCGGCACCCAGCTTTACATCTCCACCGGGAGTGGCATCCCGGTAGCTGCCGACGTCCAGTACTACTTGAACAGCGCGCCGGCCCCCATGGGAGGGGTCAACCTCGGCCTCGGCATGCTGATCGAAGCGGGCGTCAACGGCTGCACACACAACCTCAAGAACAAGCTCGACTCGCTGAACATCCCCGCGACCTACCAGTTCGATCCAGTTGGCACCCATTACTGGCCGTACTGGGAACAGGCACTGCACGATTCCTGGCCGTTGCTTGCCCAGGGAATGGGGGTGACGAACTGACACCCATTTGCGCGGAACCAGGTGAAGTCGCTCTATTCGGCATTACCGTGCACGAGCCGCCGATGTTCACCGTCCTGCCCGACGCCGCCGACCACGCGGCCTTCTTCGCCGACGTCCACGCCACGTTTCTGCGCGAGGACACCGACGCCGCGTTCCAGAAGTTCGGCGCGGGTATCGGCATGCCAGCGCAGAATCAGCCGGCCGAGTCCACGCAACTGCCGCCCGCCATCGGGGAGATGCGCGCACGCATGCACGCCAACCCGCCGTTCTTTCTTGGCAACGAAATGCTCGACGTCGTCGGCTACCAGCCGGACGTGCCCGCGCTCGCCAAGTCGGCCGACCGATTGATCTTCGGCATCGGTGCGGACTCGCGTGCCTTCCGGCCCGCGCTGCCTGCCCTGGAGTTCGCGCCGACGATCAACGCCGAACTCGTCGAGTTCCCCGGCGACCACGCTGGCTACCTCGGCTCGGCCGAGCCGTTCGTGACCACACTGCTGAATGTTCTCGCGGCCCGCTCGATCACGAAGTGACGGATCAGAGGCTTGCGAAGGAACGGCCCCACAGGTCAGAGAAGCACGCGTTCAAGTGAATTCGCGCTTCTCGGCAGTAGCGGATGTTCTGCACCGCACCAGGTTCGGGCCGCCGGTCCCCGCGCTGGCCGGTTTGGTCAGCGCGATCAGCGGCAAAGTAGTGCGTTCGAGCGGTAGCCGCTGCTTGTGTCGCGGACCGCGGGAGTCTGTCCCACCGTCACGGCGTATCAGTCAGCGTCTGCCCTGTGCTCGCTGGGGATTGTCACGGCGTGTCGTTACCATCGCCGCCATGCGCATCGATTTCGACCGGACCGCCGAGATAGTTCGTCTGGCAGCAAGTTTCGACTGGTCGTGGTCCGAGGATGATCTAGACACCTTCTGCGAGACCGCAGGATGGACAATCGATTCGCGACGTCGTTCCGGCGCAAGTATCACGACTGACCTTGCACATGATCGTTCGGACGGCGAAGTACTCATACACGACAACCTGATCAATGACATCCACTTCTTCGCCAGTGATGTCGTGGTCGAGTCAGTGGCCGAACCCGATCAGGTAACCCAAAGTCAGTTCTTGCAGTTGGCTGAGCTATTGATTATGCATCCGTTCGCCAGTGCCGGGAGAGCTGGCATCGATCGTCGATCGTCTCCGATGGGATTTACCGAAGCTCGTCGTTGTAGCCAGCTTCACGCCTGATGCGATTCACATGAGACTTCGGAATCCCAAGGCTCAGCAAGATGACGACGATTGGGATGCGCACCTGATCGACAGTGCCTACCGCGGCGCGGACCGCCTATCGGCCGCCGAACAGGAACTCGAATCCTGGTGGAGAGAGACATGGGGGCGGCGCGTTGATCTCCGGTCTCGAGGCAAGGCGCTTGGGCTGCTGTTGGCGGCCGATTTCGGTAGTTGGTCCGAGAGCCATGTCGTGTATGCAATGAGCAAAGTGACGCACTCCATGAACTGGCCTGCGCCAGAACAGGATGCGGTCAGCTTCTTCGCCGACAACGGGGACAGCCAACTCGTCGCCCTCAGGTCCGATGAGGACGGAGACAAGTTCGGGTTCGGCGAGTACCAGCTCATCGAGCTGACGTTCTCCATCGACGAAACGGACCGCGATGCGGTGTTCGTCACCGCACTCGATGAATGTGTGCAGTTGCTGGGTGTGCCGGATCTGGTCGGCGGCCCTGAGGCGCAGGCGATCTGGCGCCGCGGTGCCACGATCACCACTCTCGGCCGCGGACTTCGTCCCGCCACAATGTGGCTGCGCATCGAGCCGATGGCCCCCCGCGATGCTGCGGCCCGCGCCGCACGGGAGTACGGATGCTCATGGCTGGCGTGGCCGGACGAATCGAGTCGCCGGGATGTGGGAATCTTCGGGGAGAAGGAACCGGTGATCGCGGATTTCGCGCGGTTCGAAACCGGCATGGACCGGTTGTTCGATTCGTTGACCTGGGATCTGCCGCTACTGCATCCGTACGCGACGTACGTCATCTGGCAACTCACCAGCGCCGAACACACCGACTGGATAGCACAGGGCTGGTTCTGTGCGTACGCCCAGCACCGTGTGGAAATCTACGAAGGCGGCGATGTCCGCACACACATGTATCCACACGGCCCGACCGTGGGGCGCGACATCGCGGCCATCACCAAAGCCGCCGTGCGCGCCCAGGACATCACCGACCCGGGACGAGAACTGCGGTTCCGCGCTTGGATGTCACTACAGCCGCAGGGGCTACAAGCATTTCGACTCGGCCTTGAGTGGGACGAACGCGAAGTGCACGACCGATAGCACTGTTCTGGCCCGCCGAGTCAACGGACAGCCAATAGTCCTCAACTCGGCATGAGCGCGCACTTGAGTTCGCTAGAGCCAGCTTGGCGATGCGGCCAGAGGAGGGGGCTCTCGAGGCGTTGCCGGCGGCGGTTGGATCGGGAGTCGCCCGTACAGAGGTTATTCGGCTTCGGAACGTGTGTTGAGCTCTGCGCGCCTGTATGTGCGGCGTCGGTCCGGAGCTTCGAGGTAGGCCTGTATCAGTGGGATCGCGACGCTTTCCAGGCCGCCGGGTACGTTCAGGACGGGATGGACGTTGACCTCGAAGACCGTTCCGCCGTTCTCGGGGCAGAGGTCCACGCCGCCGAAGGTCAATCCCAGCGAGCGGGTCGCGGCCACCGCCAGTTCGGCGATTCCGGTCGGCAGGGATTGTGCTGGGAGGACGGTCGATCGTGCGCCTTGTGCTTCGTTGCACGGTGCGTCCGGATCGTCCTGCACGTGTTCGCATACCCGTAGGATTCGCTCGCCCAGTACGACGATGCGGAACTGGTGCCGTCGACCGTGCCGGTCGAAGTTTCCAGCGTCGCGCGAGATCAACCATTGCTGGCCGAGTTCGGCATACCGTGCGCCGACGGTGGCCAGCATCTCGGGTGTGGTGACGTGGAAGACGTCGCGGCCGCCGAGGCCGGTGACCGGTCGCGTCCACACGTCGTGGCCCAGGCGCTGGAAAGCCGCCAGCGCCGCGGTCATGTTGTTGTCGCGTATCTGCGCGGTCTCGGCGTGCGGAATACTGTGTCGAGCAAAGCATTCCACGGTCCGAGCCTTGTCGGTCGCATTGGTCCACGCCTCGGCGTCGGCGGCATCGAGGCAGGGCGTCCCGGCATCGGCCAGCGCACGCTGGATCCTGCTGAACCGGACGCGATCGTTCGGGTGGATCTCGTAGACCACAACGACATCCGGGCTGATCCGGCCGTAGTGCGGGTGCCGCAGTGTCAGCCCGTCACGCCGGTCGATGACGACCGTTGCGGGCCCGCCACCCATCAGTTTCCGGGCATCGAACGAGATCGGCGTGCGTCCGGTCACTCGCGCTATCGCTCCCGCGAGCACCGTACGGCTGTCCTCGCGGGAATCGTGGTCGGTGACCAGGGCGACCGTGCGTTCGGTGCCGGGATGTGCGGTGCGCTCGAGCGCGCGAGCAACCCATCCGCGAGCCGCTCCGGGCGACTCCGTCCACACGGTGTCCGAACCGCCGATTGGACCGACCGTGTTCCGGAAGGTGTTCACGTGACCGAGGATTCGATGATCATCACTGGAATAGGGCATCGCTACAGTGTTCCCGCTAATCGGTGCGCTCGACCAGATATCAACGGCAACAAGCGATCACGTGCCGTTGTCCGCAGGCCGGTCGAGTGCCTTTGTCGGAGGTCGGCTCACCGAGGTCGGTCACATCACCGCGGTGGCTTCCGCCGCGAGACCGCTCTGACAAACAGCTGTGCCACTCGCGCTGGACTGTTCGCGACATGCTCACGAAGCAGCAGCTAGGCCGCCTGCGGGTAGGCCTGAATGATGTAGCGCTGTCCGTCGATAGGCACGACGGCGCTCGGCGCGGTGCGCGGCTGTCCGCTCTTGCGTCCCGGCGCGGTGAGCAGATACATCGACCCGAAGGCGATCCCTGCCCTCTGTAGCGCCACGATGACTTTGTTGAACCGTTTGACCTTGTGTTTGAGATCGGCTGCTGCCTGATCCACGTCGCCTGTCCTCCCCGCCCAGTCCTGAATCCTGGGCCTACTCCATGGCTGGATTCGCGCCAGCCGAAGTCTGTTGTCGGAAAGCAACTTACGAACGTTACCGACCTCCGAAACGCCTTCAACTCGGCATGAGCGCGCACTGCCGGCGGTCGTATAGCGCTCTGCTCGTTGATCTTCCGATGCCCCGCGCTGGCCGGGTCGGTCAGCGCGGTATGCGGCAGTAGCGGACGTTCTGGTGCCGTGCAGCGGGAAGCGATCGGCATGATCGCCCGGTCGCTCGCTGTTTCCATGGTTGTTTGAGAATGGGAGAGGCTGCTGGGCATGTCTGAATACACCGCCACCGTAACCGTGAGTGACGAGGAGTAGAGCCGAGTAGAATCGAAAATACCTGCGTCGCAGTGACGTTGGAGTGAGAAGCTGCCGGCCTCATTCGACTTTGCTCTGTCGGGGACCGGCCCGTGAGGGTCAGTGATGTGATCATTCGCGCGAGATCCGGGGTGGCGCTGGTAGCTCCGCTCCTCGAACGGACGTGCCGCAGCCACGCGCGGCAGCGCATCGCCGAAGAAGGTTGGCCCACAGCGTGTTACGGGGCTGTGTGCGTAGCCGAAGATTGGGTGTCGTGTTCTGGTTTTCGTGGCGGCCCGAGCTTCCCCTCCGGCGGTGGTATCCGGTTCGTCTCGAGCCATGAGAGCATTGCGGGCGTGACCGAACGCCTGCGAGCCATCGCCGCCGACAACGAGCGGATCATCGCAGCCGGCGGTTACCGGACGCCCAGCGGACACTATGTGTCGTTGACATCGGGGGTACAAGCCGCCGTCCAGGGCACCCGGATGTACGGTCCCGACCCGGTCCCGGTAATCACCCGCAGCGAGGCCGCCACCGTCATCACGGTGACCGGGGAGAGCAGCCTCGTCGCGGTGCGCCGGATGCTCGACACCGATCCGGAGCCGGTCGCCGTTCTGAATTTCGCGTCCGCCCGCAATCCCGGCGGCCACTACCTCGCCGGCGCCCGCACCCAAGAAGAAGCCCTGTGCCGAGCGTCAGCGCTGTACACCACCCTGCTGGCCGTGCCGCAATACTACGAGCACCACCGCCGCACACCGGACCCTTTCTACAGCGACCGCGTGATCCTGTCTCCCGCCGTGCCTGTCTTCCGCGACGACACGGGCATCCTGCTCGACAGCCCCTATACGGTCGGCTTCCTCACTTGCCCGGCGCCCCGGACCAACGTGATCGTGCAGGAGCTGGCGAGCGAGGCGTATCGAATACCCGCGGTGCTGGCCACCCGCGCCGAGCGCATTCTCGAAACAGCCGTCGGCTACCGGCGTTTGGTGCTGGGCGCCTGGGGCTGCGGCGCCTACGGCAACGACCCAGGCATGGTGGCCGGTGTCTTCCACGCACTGCTCGCCGACGGTGGGCGGTTCAACGGGCACTTCGACGAGATCACCTTCGCAATACTGGACCGGACCCCCGGCGAGGCCACCCTCACTGCCTTCCGGGCGGCCCTCAGCTCGGCCTGACGGCCCGTTCGGCCATCCGTGGACACGCACGGCCAGTTGATCTTCCGCCGCGCCGCGCTCGCCGGTTCGGTCCGCGCGACCAGCGGCATGTCCGTGCGTTCGATCAGGTTCTGCCTCGGTCGACCAACTTTGTCCATGGCTGGGATCCGGAGAACGACACATGAACTGGTACGAGCAGCTGCCCGCCGGACTCCCCGCTGGGCGGCTGGAGCAGGCCAACGAGGCTGCGGACCCGACCTTTTGGCTCTGCGAGGAGCCAATGTCGGGAACCTGTGGTCACAGTGGCGCCGCCGTCACCCCGAGACCGGCTTGTGGCCGCTACTGGTTCATGACTACGACGACTTGTTCTCCCCGAACTCGGCGATAACCACGCTGGATGAACACGATCCAGCAGTCCAGCTCATCGAGTGGGCAGGTGGGTACCCGCTCGTCCTGCTACCGGCCGGCCAGTCGCAACACTCACCAGACGAGGTCGCCGACAGGGTTGCTTGCCGATACCGAGGCCACCCTGATCCTGGTGCCGGCTGCCGACGGCGCCGAAGCCTTGGCATCGGCAGGATGGGACGGTCCCGTGAACCATGACAACGACACCGCGAAATTAGCTGCGGTCGTGAGGGATTGGCGGCGTCGGTTCGGTGTCACCGTCTTCGCCGTCGAACAGGGCACGCTGCATCTTGCTGTGGCATCTCCACCTGCAACCGCCGAGTACGCCCGATTGGTGGCAAACGAACACTTCGCCTTCTGCGCCGAGCTGGTCGGTAATCACCTCGACGAATATGCCGACCGGCTTATCAATGCCGAGCAGTGGACCTTCTGGTGGGACTGATCGCGTAAAACGCACTCAATTCGGCATGAGCGCGCACTCTTGCTCGCTACATCCAGCTTTGAAGCGGCCCGCGCTGGAAACCTCTGCGGCGAGTGAGCCGTGCCCACATCGGGTTGAGTCGTCGGCGGGGCGGTCTAGCTAGCGGTAGCAGTAGGAATCGGAGGAGGCGTCACCGCCCTGGAGGCGCACCTGGTGCACCCGCAGACCTCGAAAGTCCTCGTCGTGTGGGAAGAACGACTCGTCGATGGTCATTCCGCCGTCGGGATCGGTGTGCAGCACGGCCATCCAGGCGCCGACCCCATCCGGGTAGAACTGGTCGTCCCACGTGCTGTAGAGCGAGTTGGTGAGGTAGACCCGCTGACCGCTACGGCTGATCTCGACCATCTGGGGGCCACCCGCAAGCGGCTGGTTCGGCGCGGCCGGGTGGGCGGCGCGGCCCACGATCCCGCCGAGCCGGACGGACGCGGTCTGTTTCGGGTTGGCGGGATCGCGCACGTCGAACTGCTTGAGCTCCCCGGTGCCCCAGCACGAGACGTAGAGGTATGCGTCATCAACCGACAGGTCGATGTCGGTGACCAGCGGCGGCACCGCGCCGAACGGTTTCAGTGCCGGTGGCAGCAGGTCGGGATCAGCCGGCTCGGCCGGGATGGTGATCACCTTGTCGACCGCCCACACACCACCGTCGTGGTGCCAACGCCACACGGAGGCCGACAAATCCTCGGTCGAGATCACCACGCCGACGAAACCCCAGGTGGCGTCCGGATCGTGCGAAGGGCGCAGCTCGAGTGCCATCTGGTTCTGTTCCCCGAGATCGACCCGCTGCTGGTGCCGACCGGCGGTGAGGTCCCAGAAGTGGATCGCGTGGCCGTACTTGTTGGCCAGCAGCAACTCCGGCTGCAACCCGTCCTCGATCATGGACGGAGTGCCCCACTCGCTGCTGATCAGGGTGTTCTGGTTGAGATGCCACCAGGCGTCGTACGCGAGGTATTGCGGCCCGCGGTCGGTCTCCCATTGCCGCAACACATCGAACGTGCCGTGATCGAGCAGCGCGATCCCGCCCGGCCCGTCCGATCCGTCTGCCCCACCGAGGCAGGTCATGAAAACACCGTCCGGCCCGCAGTGCAGCGTGTGCGGGCGGGAGTAGCCGGCCTTGGCCGCGAGCTCGGAGCTGTCCACGATCTTGGAAAGGGTGGGCCGACATGGGTCGGGCTGGGTGTCGAACACGTACAGGTGCGACGAGCGCAGACCCGGCACGATCAGGTAGCGCCGAGCCAGCTCGTCGATGCGGTGGCCCTCGTGCTTCAGCGCGCTGCTGCAGACGTTCCAGCCGAAATGGTGCAGCTCGTTGCCCAGGTGGGGCACCTCGGTCCAGCCCACCACCCTGCCGTAGGTGGCCGAGCCCGGATCCACATCGACTACCGACAGCGCATCCGGCTGCTGTGCCGCCCGGTCGAACGCAACAACGTAGGCGAGCCGCTCCGGTGGCGCGGCAGCCGCCTCCGCTGCGCTCCGATAGAAGGTCGGGTCCAAGTCTGAGTGATCCATTTCCAGCCTCCTTCGTGTCGATAGGCGGAGACTCACGCACGTCGCCCGATCTGGCGGATCCGAGGTGGGGCGACCCGTGTGGTCGCAATGGCGCGGACAGGCAGTAACCAGTCTCGGCCTTTCGACGTAGATCCACCAGCTAGCCCTAGCGCGGCGAGTCGGAGATATCCAGGCCGGCCGCGCGCAGATGGTGGCGCAGTTCGCGGGCATTGAGATCGGCCAGATAGCGGTTGTATGCGTCCATCGCGGGATCGGGGTCATCGGGGCCGTTCGAACGGAGCGGCAGCAATTTGCTCGTGACTTCGCGAGTCACGTTGTCCTGGAACCGGTTCCGCACCACAGTGGCGGAATCACGTTCCAGCTGCCGGAATCGGATCCATCCCCACGCCAGAAACCCAGCGAATAACGGCCACAACAGCAGGTATCCGATATTGTTGTCGATCGAGTCCCAGGCCGGCCCTTGGTTCCACGTATGCCACCCGAACGCCGCCATCGTCAGTGCGCCCAGCGACACCACGGCCAGGACTTTTCTGCTCCGCTTGTCCAGCACGTCGGCCATGCTAGCCGTCTTCTACTACGGGACGTAATACGCGTGGTTCCGGCGTGCCCGCTGAGTGCGTCCTGCTGCGCGAAGATCCAACCTCCCCGAACTGGCCGGTTTTGTTAGTGCGGTCGGCGCCGGGCCCACGACCCACACCGAAGAATCGATCACTGGCGGACGCAACGTAATCGGCAGTAGCGGACGTTCCGCCGGCGTCGGATCGCCACGGCCAGTTGATCTTCCGATGCCCAGCGCTGGCCGGTTCGGTCAGCGTGGTATGCGGCAAAACAGGACATTTGGATTGCCTTGCGCAAGGCATCGGCGCATACAGTAGGCGGGTGGCCCTCGCCGTGACTCTGGCCCACAGCAACGTCCTCGAACCTCCAGCCCGGCTTGGCCTTTGCCGCAATGCGTGCTGCTCTGCACGTGTAACTCCGGGTAGCATGTGGTGAAACGACTATGGAGGGGGACATCATGTCGTCGAACAGTCACCGCGAGCAGGCCGATGATCCACGCGCCCGGTGGCGCCGCCTGCCCGTCGAACCCGCCCAGTACGTCGAGGAGACCCATGTCGACGGGAGTTCGTCGAGCTACTCGGTGCCCACCGTCGACCCGACCCAGGAATTTATACGCCTCTACGGCTAGTGATGCGTCAGGCTGCCTACGGTAGGTAATCCGGGCCGTCGGATTTTCAATCCGATAGCGAAGTCGCGGACGGCCCAGGCGGATTCATCAAGGGATCTCGGGGAGACGATTTCGAATCGCACGACATTCGGCAGTAGCGGACGTTCTGTGGCGCACCGGGTTCCGGCCGGCGGCGCCCCGCGCTGGCCGGTTCGGTCAGCGCGGTATGCGGCACGGCATGTGCGGATGTGGCCGCATTTGCTTCGTCGATCTTGCGTTCTGCTCGCCGACGTAGCGGGAACCCGTGGGGTTCGGTCCCCCGCAGGACGGTGAGACCGAATCAAACTGGGGGCATAGTGGTTCGCCCGCGAATCGCCTATTGGGATCCCAAAAGGCCGCCGTAGCAGACGAGCGGGCCGCCCATACCCATATGTGGGTGACCGCCAGTCAATACGCACAGCAGCGACGCCACGGTGCCGATGAAGCTCCCCTGCTGCTGCATGGCACCTTGGAAACTCCCGGTGTCCGCGATCGGACCGACTTCCGGCAACGGACCCGCCGCGGCCGTACCCAGGGTGGAAAGTCCGATTCCGGCTGAAATAATCACTGCTGCAGCTATTTTCATCGGCGTTCGGGTCATTGTGACTACCTTTGCTCGTGACAACTTGCCAGACGGACGATACGCCTTCACGGCCATGATGAAACGAGTATGCTTCACATTTTGGGGATACAACTTCTCGGAAGCGACAGCGCGTACGTGCCCCGCAGAGTGCTCGATCATCGGCAGTAGCGGACGTCTAGGGCGCTCAGATCAGCATGGCCGGTTGATCTTTCGATGCCCGGCGCTGGCCTACTTGGTCAACGCGGTATGCGGCAGTAGCGGACGTTCTCGCGGTGACTTCAAATTGCGTCGACCACTGGTTCTGTTGCTGTGCGGCGAATTTCGGCAGCTACCCTGTCCGGAGCCTCGAGCATCGGTACGTGTCCCACATCGGGCAGCATGACAACCCGGCGGCTGGCTGACGGTGTGACCAGTTGTGCGCCGAAGCGCGAGGGCGGGATCACGCGGTCACAGGCGCTGAAGACGATTGTGGTCGGCGTGGTGATCCGGTCGAGAATCTCCAGCGCTGTGTCGGTCGGCCATATTGCGTTGATGTCTCGCGCGGTGCAGTATCCGGCCGATTGCATGGCGATCGCAGCCAGGTCGGGCGCGACAAGTCCTGGCCGGTGGCAGAACGTACGCATCGTGGTGACCTTGCCGATGGCGGCCAGTGCCGGGTTCGCGAACCCCCTCGACAGCGGTGCGAGGTATGCGCCGAGCTGGAACTTGCGCCGGAGCCGGTCGGCGTGGCGGCTGCCGCGCGACCATAGTCCCGCCGAGGCGATGGCAGTCACACTGCGCGCTCGGCCACGCTGGGCGAGCTCGAGCGCAATCCACCCTCCCAGGGAGTTGCCGGCGATGTGCGCTGTCTCCCAACCAGTCTCGTCCATCAGCGTTTCGATATGGTCGGCTCCTTCGGCAACGGTCAGTGGCCGGTTGCCGACAGGGCCTCCCCAGTGGAATGGGAGAGTCGGTGCGAGAATGTCGAACTCGTTCGACAGCTCGTCGATCACCCCATCCCAGCAATGCCACGTCTGCGTGAACGCGTGTAGCAGCAGAAGGGGTTCACCTGAACCGCTCCTACGGAGCCTCGCTGGTGTCGCCGAAGTATTCGCTGCATCGTTCATGCGCGTTCTCCGCCCCCCTTTCGTTCTTCCCCAACGCGATTCGGAGTCGCGACCTGCCTCGGCACTCCACCGTGCCAAGCCCCGGGACGAGGTTACAAACAAGCTCACTCGATGTCTACTACCACCTGTAGTTGGTCCTGGATCCTTCGCAATCGGCGCTCGCAGTCGAGATCGTGTCCGATCTACGTCCGTGCGCGACATTCGGCAGTACGGTGCGTTCGGCCGGCGGCTGTATGGCGCTCTGCCCGTTGATCTTCCGATGCCCCGCGCTGGCGTTCGGTCAGCGCGGTTTGCGGCAGAGGCGGACGTTTCGGCTGGCATGACTGCGCATTGCAGCAGGTGTACAACACTCGTGATCTTGTGAGGGTTCGCGCGGGCCGTTTCGGTCAGCGCGGTGTATCCAGGTCATATCGGGCCTCGCCCGTGGCCGTAATCTCCTACCTGCAACCGTCATCGCCAACCGTATGGATCCATCCAATGAGCTGCGCCGATCAGACGAAGGATGCGCCTATGTCCGCTGACGACATGTCGATGCCCGACCCGATGGACGCTGCCGCGGCCGATGCCGGTCCTTGGGATGCCGCAGCCTTGTCACTGTTGCGGACGTGGGACCCAGCATGGGCCGACGCGTGCAACAAGATGGCGACCAATCCGTGGCGTAGTGGGGTCCTGAGCCGGAAGTTCGTCGAATTGGTCAGTGTCGGGCTGGCCGTGGCGTGTACCAATCTTGATGGGCAGGCGACGCGGCGGCATATGCGTGCCGCGCTTGCCGCCGGCGCGACGCGCTCCGAGATCCTGTTCGTGATCAAGTGCGCGACCATGGTCTCGCTCCACTCGTGCAGCGTCGCCGCGCCGATCCTGCTCGACCAGGTACAAGCCAGCGGGAGCGAACCCGTGTCTGAAACCGGCGGGCCGCCGACTCCGTCGTGTGATGCGATGCGCGCGGCCGGACAGTGGAATGAGGCGTGGAATCCCTTTTTCGACCTCGACCCGGTATGGACCGACGAGTTCATGGCGACCGGTGTCGGCATCTATCGAAGCAAGGTCATGTCCGCCAAAGAGACCGAGCTTCTCAGCATCGCCCTGGATGCGTCGTTCACACACCTGTACTCACCCGGGATTCGACGCCATATCAAGGCTGCGCTGGGCGCCGGCGCGACGACTCAGGAGATCATGGAAGTCCTGAAACTCTGTGTCGCCCAGGGAGTGCAGGCATGCAACCTCGGTGCCGCGATCCTCGCCGATGAGCTGTCTCGAGTCGAGTCGCATGAGTGAAATCGGGCCATAGGATGGGACATAGCAGTACAGCGATCATCACCCGCGAATTTGACGTATCTCGACCGAGAGCTTCGGAGGCGAGAACATGTACTTCACTGATCGATCACTGCTCCCCGAGAACCAGGCACCGCTGATCATCACCGCGGCCCCCTACGGGCCGTTGTGGATGCCGTCGGACTATCCCGACGACATCCCGGTGACCTGGGACGAGCAAGTCCAGAAAGCCGTCGACTGCTTCGAAGCCGGCGCCCGCATGCTGCACATCCACGTCCGTGATCCGAAAACCGGCAAGATTTCTAAGAACTTCGACGAGTACAGCGCCCAGATCGGCCGGCTGCGCGAGGCCGTGCCCGACATGGTGTTGCAAGTCGGCGGCTCCATCTCGTTTGCTCCGGAGGGCGATGCCGTCGCCAAATGGCAAAGCTATGACACCAGGCACATGCTGACCGAGCTGGACCCCAAGCCCGACCAGGTCACCGTGGCCATCGGCTCCAGTCAATACGACATCACCTCGATGCTGACCGTCGACGATATCGAGGGCACTCACATGGCTGATCCGCACATCATGTGGCAGTACTCGCAAATGGTCGCCGACGCCACGCCGGAGTTCTACATCGAAAACCTCAGACGCCTACGCGAAAACCGCATTCAGCCCTACTTCGCGCTGGCCCACGTGCACAACCTCGAGATCGTCGAACGACTGATCCGGCAAGGCTTGTACATGGGTCCGGTCAATGGGTTCTACAGCATGGTCGGCGGCGGCGCGGCCGGCTCGAACCCCTTCGACCTGATGGAACTCATCCGCCGCGCTCCACAGGGATCATGCTTCACCTACCAGTCGGTGTTCCGGCTGGTATATCCGATCTCGGCGATGTGCATCGCGCTCGGTCAGCACGTCCGTGCCGGAATCGAAGAAAACCTGTGGGGCCCGGTCAAGGGCCAGAGGTTCACCACCGTGGAAATGATCCGCAAGATGGTGCGCTTCGCCGAGGAACTCGGCCGACCGATCGCGACGCCCGAGCAGACACGCCAGATCCTCAAACTCGGCACCTGGTACAACACCGCCGAGGAGACACTGTTCAACCTCGGGCTACCCCCCAACCGCGACGAAGGCCAGCGCGGCTTCCTCACCTACGAGGGCTTCCACACCTTCGAAGAAGAAGGCCGAGTCCACGCAGCAGCCGCAGCCGGTCCCACCGACCCACGCGACATCCTCTAACTGTCGTGCCTCGGGACGTTGGCTCCACTGCCACGATCTCGAAGGCCAGCTGCGGGGCCGATCACCGGCAAGGCCGGAACGGTGATACCGGTGTCGGTGAGTCGGTAGTCGAGCGACGGAACTTTCAATGGAGTGCACTGCATTCGGCATGATGGTGCGTTCGGCCGGCCCCGGATCGGCACGGCCGGTCGATCTTCGGCTGCCGCGCGCTGACCGGTTCGCTCAGCGCGGTATGCGGCATCAGCGTGCATTTACGTTCGCCGCGAGTCTCACGATTGTCGATACGCCGACTGCGGGGACGGAGCGATGAGATGTCTCGAACGGACTGGCTGCTGGTGTTCAGAGTCGGCGGTCGTCGGCCGGGATGGGTAGGGGAAGGGCGAAGTGGCACAGTTCTTCAGCTGCATCGACGTTTTGTGGGGTCTTGCCCAGCATTGGCTCGAGGATGCGGGGGGCGGGCGCGCCGGGCCAGGTGTGGCCCATGCCGTGAATGGTCCATGCCTCCACGCGGGTCCCGCCGACGCCACCGCCGACGGCGCGCCGGGTTACCGCCAGATGATTGGGGACCGAACCTGCCGGCCGTTCTTCGACCGTCTCGTCGGCGGTGCAGCGATCGATTTCGGCCCAGTGCCGAGCAGTGTCGGCAAGTGAGAGGGTCCGTCCGCGGAGTTCGCCATTCGGGCCGCGGCGTCGTGAGTGTCCGCCCTCGATCGGGACCACCCGATCGGCGGTGCCGTTGATCAGCAGCGCTGAGACTGCGTGGGTCGGCTGCAGGTCGGCCAACTCGGCGGGTAACCCGCCCGCGATCGCGGCGAACACGGCAACCGATTCGGAGGCCTCCAGTGCCATCCGGTGCGCCATGAACGCGCCATTCGAGATGCCCGCCAACAGCAATCCGTCATGTCTGGTGCCGTGGTGATCGGCGCACCACTTGGCGACTGTCCGTAGGAAGGCGACGTCGTCCACCGCATGTCGGTCACCGGTGGTGACACCGCGGCCGTCCGCCCAGGCTCCGCCGAAAGCCTCCGGATAGGCCACCGCGATGCCATGCCGATCGGCGCACGCGCCAAATCCGTTGGTGCGCCGCGATATCGAATCAGCGAAGCGCTGGAGCGGTCCGAGTACCGACGACCGGTTCCCGTGCAGAACCAGCACCAGCGGCAAGTCCGCACGCGGCGCGGCGGGTAGCCGTAGCGCGAACGACCGTCGCCGCCCATCGACGCGCAAGTGCACGGTCTTCATCGATCCCCCGTAGTGAGATATGCAGTCTAACTGCGCAGTTTACCTGTCCTGCTTTGAAGCGTGGACGAAGGTTCAACGCGCCCGCCCATCGGCTATACCGCGCGCTGACGAGGTTCGGTCGGCGGGCCCAGATGACTTCTGCCCGTTGATCTTCCACGCAGCCGCGCCGGCCGGTTCGGTCGCGCGCCACGCCGCAGTCAGCGGATGTTTCGGTGTGCGGGCACGTGTAATCACTCGGTGCGGGTCTAATGCTGAGGCAACTCGCTCAGGATCGTCCGCCAGTCCTCGTTGATCAGGTCGGTGTCGACCGTCGGCGTCATATCCGGTTGGAAAGTACCAAGGAGCTTCCGGGTCTCGACGAATGAGATGCCGCACTCCTGTTGAAGGATCCACAGAACTCGCATGGGTCTCAGCGGCTCGGGGTGCTCTCGTTGAGACAGGCGCTCCAGCACCTCCATGAACGTCGCACCGCCGAAGACCAGAGCTCGCAAATCGTTGTCACTCAACACAGAGTCCCCGGCAACGCCCGGACAACGCGATCCGCAGTAGAAGAGCCTGACACGGCCTCAGCTTCCCACCGGCCGCTGGTGCCCGCATTCGAGTTCGGTGCCCGAACGATCTCGAACGGCGACCTCGGTGCGAGACGCCGTCCAGACCACGATGCTGTCCTCGTGCCATGCCACATCGAAGTCCGCCCGATCGGGCATCTTTTCCCCGCGGTCGTGCTCATCGAACTCGAGGGTGATCGCCTCGCCTGGACGAAGCCAGTAATCCCTGCCCCACGGCTCGACCCACACCGCGTAACTCTTGTCGGAGTGCGGGTTTGTGAAAATGAGCTTGGGCATATCCGCAAAGTAAGCCACCTGCGTCGGCATCGCGCAGTATGCGGCACGTGAATGTGTTCTTCTCTCACCCCAGGCCGGCGAATGTCCCCTCACCGGGACGCCACACGGCCCACATGTCGGAAAACCCCGAGAGCACCGCGATTTCGGGGCCTCCCAGTTCCTCGAGTGCCGGATGGATGGAGAGGGCACCTATCGCGAACCGCAGGAGAAGCCCGGTGCCAACAGCTTCATCGATCGACACGACGGTCTGGCTGATCAAGGCGCACAGCGTATCTCGATACCCGGCATCTCCCAGGGACCGAGTAATACCGTCGGCGTCGATGGTTGGCCAAACGTAGCAGGACAAGCGTGGGCCGTCGAAGTCGAGCTGGAGGTAATCCCTGACGAATACCACCGAGGCAAGTTCGAGACCGACGAGGCGAGCGAGCAGCGAGTCTCCGAGAGGATCCATTGGCCTTCCTGGCGGTGAGCTCTGCAGAATCAGCTGAAGAGGTTGGACGAACAATAACCGTATCTGGCCGTACCCCTCGTACCGGCGGCCACCTGAGAACGGTCTGCCTACTGCGCGAAGGTCGGCACTTCCGTGCACAGCTGGCGCGCCCAGTCGGGTGAGATGACCTCAGCCCGTTGATCTTCGGAGCGCCCGCGCCGGCCGGTTCGGTCAGCGCGTGGTTGGCTCCGGTATCTCAGCCCGGATTGTCGGCGTGGGTGAGGGTTTCCCACATGGAGAACATGTCCAGCCCGGCTGGGCGTTGCTTGTCGGTGAGGCGCTCGGTGTCGGGGAGGTCCAGGTGCATTCGGTTGTGCAGGGCGTTGTAGGCGACCTCGGTGACGGGGCCGAGTTCGCGTTGTAGCTGCCCTCCGCAGAGCCAGGTCGGCATCGGTTGTCCGAGTTCGTATTTCGAATGTAGTTCGAGGGCGGCGCGGAGGCGGTCGGCTACTTGGGGGTAGAGGTCGTGTTGTTGGATGCGGCCGGTTTCGGCGATGTGGGCGATCGCTGACAGGCCATATCCGGTGTGCGCGAAGTCGCGGCACGTTTCCTGTGCGACGCCGTCGACGAGCGACGATTGGCCCCACCAGTATTTGGTGATCTGATCCGGGGTGGAGGCGTGGGTGCGGACCGAGATCCGCGGTTGTGGACCGTCCGAGGTGAGGTAGATATAGGCGGGGACGCGATCGAGGTACATCGTTGCCGCCGTGTCGTAGGCGTGGTGATCCTCGAGGAAGACGCCGATGCCCTGGGTGGCCTCGATCATCGACAACTCCCAGTTGCCGTTCGACGTGGAGCCGGTGATTACCTTGGGCAGGTATACGTTTCGCAGCAGGTCCTGGAATCGAGCCAGATCCGGCCAGCTGCCGGAGTAGGTGTAGCGGACGATCTCGGCCGCGCGGGTCCACACCGAGGCCGCCCATCCACTTTGTAGCGGGGCGTTGCTGCCGGTGTGATCGGTGAGCGTCGCCGACCACGCATCCATGACCTGAATCGACTTCCGCGCATAGCGCTCGTCACCGGTCAGATACCACGCCAGCGCACTGGTGTAGGCGGCGTCGGCGTCGCGCCGCTCATCACTGCACCCGTTGTCGGGGTGGTCGTAGGGTCCGCAATCAACTACTGCCCGCGGCTTCGCCACGTACCCGAGGCCCGCGTACTGGCTCGCCATCATCGTGTCGAAGGCCGCCTTCCACGGCTGCGCCTGCGCCCGCACCTGCTGCCGCACGAAATCCAGCTGCCCCCGCGACTCCAACACTCCCGGATGCACGAACCCCGCGGCGTCGGCGACAACGCTCGACGTCTCCGCCGGATGTGATGTCCCCGAGGGCGATCCGCATCCGATGAGCGAACCGGCGATCACAACGACAGTCAGCGCCAGCCGGAGGGACCGGACCTGACGATTGACGCGAGACGACCTCACCACATCCCCAATCAGGGCAGCATTCAACACAATTCGGCCGTTCGGGTCCCGGTGGGCACGCCTGGATCGACCACGAAGACAGTACACCCGGCCGCCTCCGGCCCACGGTGAATGACCGAGCCGGCCCTCGTGTCGCGCGGGTGACCTCGGTCGCGATCGCCACCGGCTCGAACACTTCACCATGCCGCTCATCGGGAATCGCCGATCGTGTGCTTTCCGGCGTGTGCAAATATTTCGCAATGGCTGGTGGAACGCATATGTGGCCGGTGGTCGACCTGGCCGATCTGCTCGATGTCCTCGATCTGACCGAGGTCGGGGCGGGTCGGTTCCGTGCTCGCAATGTCACCTCGACGCTGCCGACGACGCTCGGGAGTCAGACGCTCGCGCAGGCCGTGGTTGCCGCGGAGCGGACGGTGCCGCACATGGCCGTGCAGTCGCTGCACGGCGTCTTTCCACGCGGTGGGTATGCCGACCGGGACGTCGATGTGGCGGTCGAGGTGGTGCAGTCGGGGCGGGCGCTGGCGACGGTCCAGGTTTCGTTCTCCCAGGAGGGGCGCGAGCACGCGCGGGTGCTGACGATGCTCAGCGCGGAGGAGCCGGACTTCCTCAGCCACGGTGCGCACCTGCCCGAGGGGGTGCCGGGGCCGGAGGAGTGCGAAGAGCTGCCGTGTGCGCTGTTGCCCTGGGAGGTGCGGACACTCGGCGGAGCGGACGCGCTCGCGGCCGAGCTCTCGGGACCGCCGGCCCTGGATGTGTGGATGCGCTGTGACAAGGCGCCGGATCTGCCCGGCCTCGGTCGCGCGCTGCTGGCGCACGGCAGCGAGGGCTTCCTGGGCCCGGTCGCGTTGCGCCCGTATTCGGAATCCGAGATCGCGCGCCGCGGCGGCCGCGGCGCGTCCGCGATGCTCACCCAGACCGTCACCTTCCATCGGCCGTTCACGATGCACGACTGGCTGCTGCTGCACTGCGAGAGCCCGTTCGCCGGTGGCGGCCGAATGTTCGGTCGGATCCAGATCTTCACCCAGGCCGGTGATCTGGTGGCGTCCGTCTCCGCCCAGGGCCTGATGCGCCAGGCCGGCTGATTACCCGCATCGAGCCTGCTGCCGCGACCTGGGCCCACCCCGCGTAACCGAGGTGAGTCCGCCGGGTTTGTAGCCTGGACGGGGTGGATGCTGTGGACTTCGGTGACGAGCCCGGTACGGGGTGGGATTTCGCGGGTCCGGACGATGCCGGATGGCCGGGCGGCGCGATGATCGGTTATCGCGATATGGGCAGGGCCGGACTGGACCTCCGGGTTGCCGGGACGACGGCGGTCACCGTGGTGATCGGCTTCGGTGCCAGCGCGGTGCTTGTCGACGATGTCATCGGCCGGCGAACTCTCGACGGGTTCGCTGCCGGGCTCGCCCTCTCGGCCATGCGCGTACGCAGCGAACGAGCCGCGTGTATCGAGATTCGCCTGTCGCCGATACAGGCATACTCCCTGTTGGGTGTTCCCCCAATCGATTTGGGCTGCGGCGTTGTCGCGCTGGAGGATCTCTGGGGACCGCGGGTTCGGGTACTGCGCGAGCAGCTCGCCTCCGCCCCGGCATGGGACGAGCGTTTCGCACTGACGAAATCGTTTCTGGCACAGTGCGACACCCAGAATCGGTCGCCGGACCCGGAGGTACTCGAGGCCTGGTTTCGAATCGAGTCCGCGCACGGCCGCTTGCGGATCGGCGAACTCGCCCGATCGCTCGGCTGGAGTCACAAGCGGCTGGGGTCGCGGTTCGAGTCCCAGATCGGACTCACTCCCAAGCGGGCGGCGATGCTGGCCCGATTCCGGTATGCCGTCGACAAACTGATGGCGGGCCGGCCCGCCGCCGACGTGGCGGCGGAGTGCGGGTACACCGATCAGGCGCACCTGTGCCGCGATGTATCGATCTTCGCGAACGACACCCCGAGGGCTCTCACCGCACACTATCTGCCCGCCATCGCCCGGCACCGGTACCGGGCCTGGGGAGAATTTTTCCAATACCGGGCCGGGTAGCCCGGCCGATAGTGGTGGCCATCGACATCGACAACGAGAGGACACATGTCGTGACCACCACCCTCGATTCCACGCTGCTGCAGGCCGCCCTGGACGCCGTCCACCGTGCGGGCATGCCGGGAATCTTCGCGGAAGTCCGCGCCGGTGACCAGATCTGGTGTGGCGCAGCCGGAGTCGCCGACGTCGCAACCGGCCGGCCCGTCACGAGCGATATGCGCCACCGCGTCGGCAGCATCACCAAGACGTTCACCGCCGCCGCCGTACTGCGGCAGGTCGACAACGGTGAGATCGAGCTCGACGCACCGATCGGCCGCTACCTACCCCGTCTGGTTCCCGGGGATCGGGGTGCGGCGATCACGGTACGGATGTTGCTCAACCACACCAGCGGCCTCGCCGAATACCTGCCCCATGCCTACCCGTCACTCGCGGCCTTTCCGGACCTGGCGCGGACGACGCCGGACAGCCTGGACGACAACCGATTCACCCGCTTCCACCCGACCGAGCTGATCGAGATGGGTGTCTCGGCGCCCCCCACCGGAGCCACGGGCGGCACCCCGGGGATCTACTCGAACACCAATTACCTTCTGCTGTGCGAACTTCTGGAGTCGGTCACCGGCACCTCGGCCGAGAAGTGCATCACCAGCGACATCATCGAGCGCGCCGGGCTGCGCGACACCGAACTCCCGGCCGGAGCGCACATCGACGGTCCCCACTCCCTGCACTACGAGTCGTGGTTCGGCATGATCGAACCGCCGCGCGACTACAGCGTTTTCGACATGTCGTGGGTCGGACCGTCGGCGTCACTGATCTCCACCGTCGCGGACCTGAACCACTTCTTCGGCCTATTGCTCGCCGGTGAAATCATCAGCCGCCCAGCCCTGGCGGAGATGCAGCGCACCGTTCCGGTCATCTCGTTCGAGGGAAAGACCCTCGACTACGGTCTCGGCCTCCAAACGCTGCCGGCCCCCGGCCCCGCTACCTGCTGGGGCCACGACGGCTCCGTCTGGGGCGGCGGCGCAATCTCGATGACCAGCGTCGACGGCACCCGCCAACTCTCCGCCGCTGTGAACCTCCAACGCTGGAACCGTCCCGCCGTCGTGCCGCAGCCCCATCCCATCGACGCTGCCCTGCAAGCGTTTATCCACCGGGCGCTCGCGTAGCAGCGTGTCCCGCAGCGACAGAATCCGCCTGGCTTGGTGAGCGAGCACATTTCTAGACCAGTGTCTGGAATGTGGTCCATTTCATATGGTAGCGTCACCCGCGCACAGATCGAGGTTGATCACACGGCCGTGGGGCGGGGGTCGGCGCGCGGCGTCCGACTAGCCCTCGAGGGTTGAAAGACCGGTCGTACGAGGAGGTTCGATGTCGACGGCTGAGATGCCGGTGCGGCCGGATGCCGAGGGGATGACCGTGGCGCGGGTACTGCGCCGAAACTTCGCCGAGACCGTGCTGTCGAGCCTGGCCACACTGGGGCGCGCGTTGCGGATCGGCGCCGGCGCGATCCACATCGGTGTCATCGATGTCGTGCGGCTGCGCTTCCCAGTGCACGAAACGCTCACGCAGGCTTGGTTTTTGATCCGGGTGACCGCCATTCCCAGCGTGCTGATGGCGATTCCGTTCGGGGTCATCGTCTCCGCGCAGGTCGGCAATATCGTCTCGCAGCTGGGCGCCGACTCGATGATCGGCGCGGCCGGTGGGCTCGGGGTGATCAAGCAGGGTGCGCCGATGGCCACCGCGATGCTGCTCGGTGGTGCGGGCGCGGCCGCGATCGCGGCCGATCTCGGGGCGCGGACCATTCGCGAGGAGGTCGATGCGATGCGGGTCATGGGCGTGGATCCCATTCAGCGCCTGGTTGTTCCGCGCATCGCCGCGATGATGCTGGTCGCCCCGCTGCTCAATGTGCTGATCGTGTGCATCGGCATCGCCTCGGGATTCGCTGTGGCGGTGGCCGCGCTCGATGTCACTCCGGGCAGCTACTGGCAATCGTTCGGCGCCTTCACCACACCCATCGACATCTGGGTGTCGCTGGCCAAGGCCCTGATCTTCGGGCTGCTGGTGGTGGTGATCGCCTGTCAGCGCGGGCTCGAGGCCAAGGGCGGCCCGCGCGGTGTTGCGGACGGGGTGAATGCCGCGGTCGTGATGTCGGTGGCGGCGGTCGCGGTGCTGAACACCGCGATCACCCAGGTGGTCACCATGTTCTTCCCGGTGAGGATGGCGTGATGGCGGCGTCCTACCTCCCGGCCGGATCGCGGTGGGCCCGCCGCGGTCTCGTACATCCGCTGCACCCGATCGAATCCATCGGTTTCGCACTGGGTTTCGGCTGGCAGGTGCTCGCGTCGCTGCCGTACACGCTGGTCCACTACCGGCGCGAGACGATCGCGGTGATCACCGACATGACCTGGGGACGCGGCTCGGTGATCATCGGCGGCGGTGTGGTGCCGCTGATGCTGCTGCTGGGTGCGGCGATGGGCGCGTCCATCGGCATCGAGGCCTTCAGCGCCCTGAATCTGCTGTCCCTCGGCCAGCTCAGCGGCCTCATCTCGGCGTTCGGGGTGACGCGCGAGCTCGCGCCGATCGCCGCGGGCGTCGGCTTCGCGGCGCAGGCCGGGTGCCGGATGACCGCGGAGATCGGCTCGATGCGCATCTCCGAGGAGATCGACGCTCTCGAATCGCTCGGCATCCGGTCGGTGCCGTTCGTGGTGACCACCCGGGTCGTCGCCGGAATCGTCGCCGTCGCACCGGCATTCGTCGTCGCCCTGATACTCAGCTACTTCTCGTGCGAGGTGATCGTGACCACCGTCCACAGCACGCCCTCGGGCACCTACGACCATTACTTCGATCAGTTCGTCGCCGGCTGGGACGTGATCGCCGCGACCATCAAGGTGATGCTGTTCGCGGTGTCGGTTGTGCTGATCCACTGCTACCAAGGGTTTTTCGCCACCGGCGGGCCCGAGGGCGTCGGGATCGGCTCGGGGCGCGCGATCCGGGCGAGCCTGGTGTCGATCATCGCCCTCGACATGGTCGCCACCATCGTGCTGTGGGGATTCCGCTCGCCCATCTCCTTCACCGGGTAACGCCATGCCACCTTATGCACTGCCCGGAACCGAAGTCGGCCCGCGCCGGGCGCGGATATTCGGCGTGTGCGCGCTCGTGCTCGCCGTGTGCACCGGCATCGGCCGGCAAGCGTGGCCGGTATCCGCACCGGCCGACGAGATCCATGTGGCGTTGGTGGTGAGCCAGGTCGGCGCGGGCGTCGGGCCCGGGACCGATGTGCGGCTCGACGGCGTGCGCGTCGGATCGGTCGGCGCCATCGACGTCGCCGGGCGTGGTCGCCAGCGAATCATGCTGAGCCTGACCGGTTCCCAGCTGTTCGGCCTCACCGACGCGGTGACCGTCGACTACGCGCCGGGCAACCTGTTCGGTATCAGCGCCCTGGACCTGCACTCGGCGACGGGCGGCACGGTGCTCACCGACGGGATGACCGTCGATCTGACCGGGACGGCCGATCGGGTCCGGGACGCGACGCTGGCGACCCTGCTGAAGTCCACCGGCAAACTCACCGGCACCGTGCTCACACCGCAGCTGACCGAGTTGCTGCGCACCATCGCACACGACCTCAGCGCGTTCACCCCGCTGTTGCAGGCCATCGGCGCCATCGCCCGGGCGTTCGCCGAAACCCAGCAGCTGCCGCCGTCGCTGCTGTTCGACCGATTCGGCTCGGCACTGGCGGGACTGCCGCCCATGCTGACCGGCGGTCTGGCCGTCCTGGAGGCGAGCTATGTGAACAAGCAGCTCGCCTCCCCGGAACAGCTGGCCCGATTCGGCGCCATGTTCTCCGGCATCCGCACCGATCTGCTGCCTACCGCCACGACCCTGCTCGGCACCTCGCAACGCTACTTCTCCGGCCTGTTGCCCATCGGCACAACGATTCTCGACCAGGTGTCCGCGTCGATCAGCACGCCGGACCGCACCGCGAGCGAGCTCACCGAACTGCTCACCCGGCTCGGCGCGGCGTTCCACGACACACCGGATGGACCGGTGCTGAACGCATCCGTGGAACTGACGGGCGTGCCCGGTTTGGCGACGCCGCTCGCGGCGGTCCTCGGCTCGCACCCGGTGACGGGAGGCCGCTGATGTCCACCCGTGCCCTGCTACTGCGCGTGGCCCTCGCAACCGCGCTGATGGGTGTGGTGCTGGCGGGCGTGTTCCGCGTCGTCGAACGACCCATCAGCGGCAAAACCGACTCCTACACAGCACTGTTCACCGATGCGAACGGTCTGCGCCCCGGTGACGACGTGCGCCTCTACGGCGTTCAGGTCGGCAAGGTCGGCGACGTCGGGCTGGACGGCACGCTGGCGCGGGTGCGGTTCAGCGTCACCCGCGCCCACCCGCTGTTCGTCAACAGCAAGATCGCCATCCGGTACCAGAACCTCACCGGATTCCGCTATCTCGACATCGAACAGCCGGATAAGCCCGGCGTACACCGGAGTCCGGCAATGGTCTTCGGCACCGCGGAGACCGTCCCCGCTTTCGACATCACGACCCTGTTCAAGGGCCTGCAACCGGTGCTGGCGCAACTGTCACCGGAGGACCTGAACCAGTTCGGCGCCGGCATGCTCGCCGTCATCCAGGGTGACGGGACCGGGCTCGGACCGGCGCTGGGCGCCATCGAGAAGCTGAGCCACTACGCCTCGGACCGGCAGGCGGTGCTCTCGACCCTGGTGGCCAACCTGTCGCAGATCTCCGATCACCTCGGCGGCAGATCGGGCAATGCGATGAAACTGCTGACGAACCTCACCGACCTGTTCGTCACCATCAGCGACAAGCTGCCCGGTCTGGTCAGCTTCTCCGACCAGATTCCCCCGGTGCTGCAACCACTTCGGAGCATGCTGACCGTGCTGGGCGTCACCGGCGCCCCCGATCACGACCTGGACGCCGTACTGAAACAGGCGTTCCCGGATCCTCGGGAGGCGGTAGCCGTCTTCGACCGCCTGCCCGGCCTGATCCAGGCAATGACGGCCGCCGTCCCGGCGACCGGCCCGGAAGCCGCCATGACCTGCTCACATGGCGCTGCCACCGCACCCGAACCCCTGCGCATGCTGATCGCCGGACAAAGGATCGTCCTATGTCACAGATGATTTCGTGGCGGCGACGCACCCCGCACCGCACGCCGATGGGAGAGTCCGCCCGCGACCTTCGTTGGGGGATCGCCGGCATCTGCGCCGCGGTCGTGCTGGTGATCGCGATCAGCGCCGTCTACATCTCCGGGACCTCCCCGGAGCGAACCTATACGGCGGAGATGGCCCAGGCCGGTGCCGTCCGGCCCGGCGACGATGTCCGAATCGCGGGCATTCCGGTCGGCAAGGTGAAATCGCTGACCCTGCTGGCGGATCGGGTCCGCATGGAGTTCACCGTCTCGGAGTGGGCGTTCCTCGGCGATCAGACCACCCTCGACATCCGCATGCTCACGGTCGTCGGCGGCTACTACGTCGCGGTCGAACCCGCCGGGGGCAAGCCACTCGGGTCGTCGGTGATACCGTCTGATCGAGTCATCGTGCCCTACAACCTCACTCAGGCTTTCCAGGACGCGATACAACCGGTCCAGCGGATCGACGGTGAGGTCCTGCGGCAGGATCTCGCCGCCGTGGGCCAGTCGATCGGCGCGAACCCGGACTCGGTCCGCGTCGCCGTCCGTGCGGCCGGGGATCTGGTGGGAATCCTGGACAAACAGAACGCCGCCATCTCCCGCACCCTGTCCCTCGCCGACGAGTATCTGACCGCGCTGCACCAGAATTCGGATGTGCTGGCGCGGCTGCTGACCACACTGGGCACCCTCGAGACGATCGTCCAGAACAACAAGGTGCAGGTGGCTCAGGCGCTGCGGGATCTGGCCGCGGTGCTGCGTGATCTGACCCCGCTGGGCCGGGCGTGGGACGTGTCGCTGAAACAGCGGGCGCAACCGCTCGCCGACGCGATCCCGAAGCTGTCGGAACTCGGCGGCCGGCTGGGCGCACTGGTGGATTCCCTGCGCGGCTTCGAACAACGTCTGCTTCCGCTGCTGCCCGCCGGCGGCGGCGTGAGCGTCGACCAGTCCGCCGCCACGCTCGCGGTTTCGGCGGTGTGCGTACCCGTTCCGGGAGGGGGATGTTGACGGTGAGGAGAATCCTGGCCTCGCGCGGGCTGATGTCGGCCACGGTGGTCGTGACCCTCGTATTGGCCGCCGCCATCGGCCTGAAACTGAGCCGACCGCATCCGCAGCTCCGCGGCTACTGCGCCGACATGCCCGACAGCATCGGCCTGTACCAGGGCAGCGCGGTCACCATCATGGGAGTGCCGGTCGGCCGGGTCACCGACATTCGGCCCGACGGCACCTCGGCACGCGTGCGATTCGAGATACGGGCCGATCGCAAACTGCCGCCGGAGGTCGGCGCGGTCACGGTCAGCGACACCCTGGTCGCCGATCGGAAGCTGGCCCTGATCGGCGCCGAACCCGCGGGGCCAGGCTGGGACGCAGACCACTGCATCACCAAAACCCTGACACCCAAGAGCCTTTCGGAGACCTTCGCGGCCCTCGCGGGCCTGGTCGACAAGCTCGACGGCACCCGGGACCCGAGTCAGCGCACCGCCCTCGCCGACGGGCTGGACGCGCTGGACAACGCCACCGCGGGCACCGGCGACCAGATCAAAGCCATCCTGCTCGCGCTGTCCCGGGCGCTGCAGGCGCCCGATGCGGCGATCGGCCATCTCGGCAAGCTGCTGGACGCGCTCACCGAACTCGCGCATCGCGCCCGCGGCGGATGGGATCGGGTGCAGGACACCGTGACCGGCTTGCCGCAGACCTTCGGTGATATCGATACGATCGCGTTCCCGCCCATCATCGATCTCGTCGCCGCGCTGGCGGAGGTCCTGCCACAGGCCAACGACGCGCTCATGATGCTGGGGTCGCCCGCGCTGCGCGCACTGGAGTCGATTCCCGACCTGCCGCACCTGATCGCGTCCGGGGTCGGCTCGCTGGCGGACGTGATCCGGATGGCGCCCGCGGTGGCGAACGGGTTCGCGAGTGCTGTCGACCCGGTGTCCGGCAAGCCGACCATCGGCTACGCACCGCCGAAACTCGCGCTCGCGCAACAGGACACGGATCAGATCTGCACCGCCGTGCGGGCACTCACCGGTCAGGAGTGCCGGAACTCCGGCGGCGTGGTGACGGTGCCCGCCCTGCCCGTGCTGCTGGCTGCGGCGGGTGCGCGATGACGGCCGGGCGCGCAAGCAAGGCGTCACGCCGCGTGGCGCGGTCGGTGGTCGCAGCGCTCACCGTGGCTTGCGCCGCCGGGTGCGGCTTCCAGCCCGCGGACCTGCCCGTCCCCGGCGCCGGAGTGGGTGGCCCGACCTATGCGCTGCACATCGAATTCGCCAACGTGCTCAATCTTCCCCAGGGCGCCAAAGTGATCGCTGATGGCGTCCGGGTGGGACAGCTGACCCGGGTGACGCTCGTCGACCCCGTGGCCGCCGCTGCGGACCGGCCCGCCCGCCGGGGATACGCCATCGCCGACATCGCCATCCGGACCTCGGTGCGACTGCCGATGGGCACCACGGCAGAACTGCGACAGGACACTCCGCTCGGCGATGTGCACATCGCGCTCACCGAACCGGCCGCGCCGGCCGGAGGCGAGCTGGCGGTGGGCGCGACGATCCCGCTCGCGAACACTACCCAATCGGCCTCCATCGAGGACATTCTCGCGGGCCTGTCCACCTTTGTGGGCAGCGGTGCGGTGTCGGACATGCAGAGCATCGTCCGCCAGGCGAACGCGATACTCCCCAAGGATCCGGCGGACACGGCGCGCATCGCCGGGATCCTGGGCTCGGATCTGTCGGATCTGGGTGATCACCTGGGTTCGATCGACGCGGTGCTCGACGGCCTGCAGGCGACGGTGGACGACGGATTACGGAAGAACGCACCCGTGCTCGACGATCTGCTCACCCCGTACGGCGTGCAGCACACCACCGATGCGGTGAACGCGGAGATCGGCGTGATCTTCGTGCTCACCTCGCTGGACCCGCTCGCACCCGCCGCGAAATGGCTGGCGCCGCTGCTGCAATCGCTCGACGGCAGTGTGCGGGCGGTGGTGCCCGTGCTCTTCGGCGCGCACCCGCTCGACACCGATTCCCCGTCCAATATGAAGCGGCTGGTGGATCTCATCCAGAACCGGATCATTCCCTTCGTCGACCGGGGCCCGAAGGTCGATCTGGTCCAGGTCGCCGTCGACCCTGCTGCGGGTTCCGCGATGTCACCCGATGAGCAGACCGGCCGGATTCTCGACACCCTCCGGATGATCGGTGTGGTCCGATGAATCTGCGTGCGACAGTGTCGCTCTCGGCGATCGCCGCGGTGCTGGTCCTCGGCGTCGGCTACATGTCGGTGGGCGTCCTCCACCTGGATCCGCGGCGGTCGTTCATCGTCGCCGAGATGCATCTGCCCGATTCGGGTGGTGTGGGGCCGAATACGCCGGTCCTGCTGTCGGGCATCCAGGTGGGGCGCGCCGAGTCGGTTCGCAAGCAGCCCGCCGGTGTGCTGGTTCGGCTGCGCATCGACGATCGGTACCGCATCCCCGTGGCCGGCGATGTGCGCATCGAACAGCTGTCGGCGCTGGGCGAGCCCTACATCGAATTCGCGCCCGGTACCGCCGCCGGGCCGTATCTCCAGAACGGTCAGACCATCGCGGCCGACCGGATCAGGACGCCGATGACGATCACGGCTCTGTCCACTCGGGTGGTGGAGCTGCTGAATCAGGTTCATCCCGAGTCGATTTCGCGCCTGGTCGGCACTTTCGATACCGCGCTGGCCGGAACGGACGCGGCCGTGCAGACCCTGCAGCGATCGACGACCCTGCTCGCCGCCGCGCTGCTCAGCCGCACCGCCGCCCTGCGGCAGCTGTTCGCCGACATGCAGGCCATCGGCGGCAATATGGAGTGGCTCGGCCCCTCGCTCGCCGATGCCGGGCCGAAGTTCGGCGAATTCGGCATCACCCTCAACCAGATCGTCGCCTCGGGCTCACTGCTGGCCGAAAGCCGGCCGGTCCCCGACTACTTCACCGGCGACGGGCTCGTCCCGTTCCTCACCGATCTGAACGCGCTGCTGGACAAGATCGGTCCCGCCATCGCGCCGCTGGCGCCGGTGCTCGAACCGATGCGTGACGCGGTCGGTCGCGCACCCGCCATCGATATCAGCGCGTTGATCGACCAGGCCCTGCAGGGCGTCGGTGAGGACGGCGCAGTGCATTTCCGGATCGCCATCAAATGAACGCAGACACCGTCGGGCATCACCGCGCGGGCGGAAGGACACAACCATGAGCGCACTCACCGATGAAGCACCCGCCTCGGTCGAAACGGAAAGCAGTTCACCAGCTTCCGGCGATCGCGCGGCTGCGCCGCGGACGGTGTCGATACGACTGTCGACGGTCCTGGTCAGCGTCGGTATCGCACTGCTCACCGCCGTAGCGGTGACGTTCGCATCGCTGTACTGGTCGGCCAGATCCACTCTCGCCGACCGTGACGGGAAGGCGGCAGACGACCGGCACGCCGAACAGATCGCGACGGACTACTCGCTGGGTGCCTCCACCATCGACTATCACGACGTGAAGGGCTGGATCGGCCGCCTGCAATCCGGCACGACGCCGCAACTCTCGGCCAAATTCGACGCCACCGCACCGCAACTCGAACAGATTCTGCTGCCGCTGCAGTGGAGCTCCAAGGCAGCGCCCCTGTCCGCGGCCGTGATCTCCGAATCCGGCGGAATCTACAAGGTCAACGCCTACCTCACGGTGACGTCCACGAGCGCGCAGACTCCCGACGGCGCCCAGACCACCGTCACGTATTCGCTGACCGTCGACCGCAATTCGGGATGGAAGATCACCGACGTGGGCGGCCTGCAGAACGCGTTGCCGTCGAAGTAGTGGGGGAGCCCGGCTCATTCGGAGCCGGGCCGACCGCTCTCGAGGATCTCGGCGAAGGCGAGCCACGCCTGGGCGCGCCCCGGGCCCTGATGAGCTACTTCCCCGAATGCGCGATCAGTACGCGAGGAAGAGGATCTCGTCGCGGGAATAGTCGTGATCGGGGTGCCGCTCGGCGAGGTGGGCCTGGGTCTTCTCGACCAGGTCGTCCTCGTTCTCGCCGCGAATGTATTCGCCGCAGGGGCAGCTCAGGCGGGTCTTCATCATCTACTCCCAATGTGATTGCGGGGGACAGCTTCTCGTCCGATCCGCGCCGATCGAGTATGCACCGGGCGATCTCTCCGGCGATACGGCGGCCCGGCTACTCGTACCGGACCCGCCAGTGCTTGATGCCGTTGATCCACCCCGACCGCAGCCGCTCGGGCGCGGCGACCTCGGACAGGTCGGGCATCGCGTCGGCGATGGCATTGAACATCAGATCGATCTCCAGCCGGGCGAGATTCGCGCCGACACAGTAGTGCGCGCCGGTGCCGCCGAAGGCCAGATGCGGATTGGGGTCGCGGAGAATGTCGAACCGGTACGGGTCGTCGAAGGCGTCCTCGTCGAAATTGGCGGAGCTGTAGAACAATCCGAGCCGCTGGCCCCGCCGGATCGGCTGCCCGCCCAGTTCGGTGTCGGCGGTGGCGGTGCGCTGGAACGCGGTCACCGGCGTCGCCCAGCGCACGATCTCGTCGGGCGCGGTGCGCGGGCGCTGCCGCCGGTAGAGCTCCCACTGCTCGGGGTGATCGATGAACGCCTTCATCCCGTGGGTGATGGCATTGCGGGTGGTCTCGTTGCCCGCCACCGCGAGAAGGATGACGAAGAAGCCGAATTCGTCCGATCCCAGGGCTTCCCCGTCGAGATCGGCGTGCACGAGCCGGCTGACGATATCGTCGAGCGGATCGGCGCGGCGCTGCTCGGCCATGGTCCAGGCGTAACCGAGGATCTCCATCGACGCGATGGTCGACGAGGTCGTGCTGGTGTTGTCCCCGTATTCCGGGTCATCGTAGTTGAGCATCTGATTGGACCAGTCGAACAGTTTGCGCCGATCCTCCTGTGGCACGCCCAGCAATTCGGCGATCGCCTGCAACGGCAGCTCGCACGCCACCTGCTCGACGAAGTCGCCGCCGCCGGTTTCCCGTGCCGCGCGCACGATCGCGGCCGCCCGCTCGGCCAGTGCGCCGCGCAATCCCTCGATCGCGCGCGGGCTGAAGCCCTTCGAGATGATGCGCCGGATCTTGGTGTGCTTGGGCGGATCCATGTTCAGCAACAGCGCGCCGGTGAGCTCGATCTGCTCGGGCGTGATCTCGCCGGGCAGGCGGATCACCGCGCCCTTGGACCGGGCGGAGAACAGCTCCGCGTTGCGCGAGATCTCCTTGATGTCCTCGTGTTTGGTGACCACCCAGTAGCCGCCGTCGCGGAATCCGCCGGACTGGGCGTCGGTCTGCGGGTTCCACCACACCGGGGCGGTGCGGCGCAGCCTGGCGAATTCTGCGACGGGGTTTCGGGTCTCCCACAGCGCCGGATCGGTGAAATCGAATCCGGGGGGAATGGACGGCGCGGACACGGCTGCCTCCTGAGGGGCCGGCATCATTGTGGACCGGGACGGACTCAGCGACGGCGGCGCCGGTAGCGGACGCGGCACGGCTGCTGCAACTGCACCACCATCTTGGAGTGGTCGTTGCGATAGGTCTCCGATGGCTGGGCCAGCTCGAATTCCCAGTCCCGCAACAGGATCGAGAAGATCGCCTTGAGCTGCATGAGCGCGAACGGTGCGCCCACACAGCGGTGGCGGCCCGCACCGAAGGGGATCCAGGTCCAGCGATTGACCAGATCCTCCTGCCGCGGATCCAGATAGCGGCCCGGGTCGAAGGTGTCGGGGTCCGGGAAGTCCTCCGGTATCCGGTTGGAGATGGCGGGCGTTGCGGCCACCATGTCGCCCGCCTCGATCCGATGCCCGCACACCTCGAACCGGGCCCGGGCGATACGCATGAGGATGATCAGCGGCGGGTGTAGGCGCAGCGCCTCCTTGAGCGCGGCCTCCAGATTCGGAATCTGGCGCAGCGCATGGTGACTGACCTCCGCGCCGTCGGCGTACAGCTCGTCGAGCTCGGTCACCACCGTGGCCAGCGTGTCCGGATGGCGCAGCAGCTCGATGATGGTCCAGGCCGCCGTGCCGGAGGTGGTGTGGTGCCCGGCGAACATCATGGAGATGAAGATGCCGGTGATCTCGCTGGCCGAGAAACGCGGCACGCCGTGCTCGTCCTTCACCGAGATCAGGACGTCGAGCATGTCGCGATCGTCCTTTTCGGTCGGCGGATTCGCCTCGCGCTGATCCATGATCGCCTGTACGAGCTCGACCAGTGCGGCGCGGGCCTCGTCGCGGCGGCGGAAGCTCTCGATCGGCGCGTAGGGGTCGACGTAGGCCAGTGCGTCGGTGCCCTGCTCGAGTTCGTGGTAGAGATGCGCGAACCGGGAGTCCAGCTGCTCCCGGAACTTGGGGCCGATCAGGCAGGCCGAGGACGTGTAAATGGTCAGCTCGGCGAAGAATTCGAGCAGATCGATCTCGCCCTCGTCGGTCCAGCGGGCCAGCATGCGATCCACCTCGCGGGCAATGGTGGCCGCGTGCCCGCGCATGTGGTCGGCACGCAGCGCCTGATTGTGCAGCATCTCCTTGCGGCGTTCGGGCGGCGCGTCGAAGACCACGCCCTCGCCGAAGATCGGCTTCATGAACGGGTAGGCCGCGCCCTGATCGAGGTCCTCGTCGCTGGCGCGGAAGAAGAACTCGTTGGCCTCGGCGCCCGACAGCAGGATCACATCGCGCCCCGCGAGCTCGAAGGCCCCGACATCGCCGCATTCGGCGCGCACCCGCCGCATCAGCGCGATGGGATCGGTGCGGAACTCCTCCAGGTGTCCGTGCTCATCCGCGCCCCCGGACACTCGCTGCGGCTTGACCAGCGTCATTGGAAATCCCTCCACGAATAATCTTGTCCAGACACGTGATGGACATGTGTCTGGACGGTACTATGGTCGGCGGCGCGCGACAAGGTCCGCGGCCGGTTTCGGACGGTGAATCGATTCGGCGGCCGCGTGCTGTGCAGGCCTGTGTTCGGTGCCCGTCGATCACTCGGCCGAGGGATCTGCCAGCAGTCGGCGCGCGGACCGTTCCAGCAGGTCGGCGACCTGCTCGTAGGAGAGCAGGCCCATCCCGGCCTGCAGCAGCGCGCCCGCGTAGAGCAGCTCCAGCATCGAAACCCGTTCTGGGTCATCGGATCCCAATGCCTCGGCGAGCCGGCCGCGAATCTCCCGGCCGATGCGCACCCGCAGATGCCGGACATCGGGATCGTCGCCCAGCAGTGCGTTGCTGACCGCACCGGCGAGGGCCGGGTCATTGGCCACGAGCAGGGATACCTGACGCAGCACGGCGACCACCCGGGTGGCCGGATCCCCGGTGCCGGTGTCCAGTTTCGGGGCCGCGACCAGTCGCCGCCAGAACACCTCCGAGATCAGGTGCTCCTTGGACGAGAAGTAGGTGTAGGCGGTGGCGGTGCCGACTCCCGCGGCCGCGGCGACCAGCCGAATCGTCGTGCCGGAGAAGCCTTCCCGGGACAATACCTCGACTGCCGCCGTGGTGAGGCGGTCGACGGTGTCGGCCTGCTTCTCGGTGAGTCGCCGCCGGGTTGCCTCGAAACCGGTGGATGCGAGTTCGGACATGTGTCTGGATGATACTGACGCCATGAAGTCTGGACTAGTGTCTGTATCAGCTTCCAGGTCTGTGATAACGTCGCTGGACCTGCGAAAGGGCCGGCATGCAGATCACCGACGCGATGATGGACGGTCAGCTGCGTGCGACCGGTGTGTGGTTGCGGCGCTTGGGGTCTCGGCACAGTGAGAGGCGGCTTCGCGTCGGCGGGGCTCTGGTCGGCGGGCTGCTGTGGCTCGCGCGGGCCCGCCGCCCGAAGACCCTGCGGGTCGAGGAGTTCGGAATCGATCGCGGCGACGGAACGCGGCTGCGCGTGGTCGTCTATTCGCCGCCGGCGCCCACCACCGCCGCTGCCGGACTGCTCTGGCTGCACGGGGGCGGATACTTCCTCGGGCGACCGGAACAGGACATGCGGATCTACCGGCGTTTGGCCGAGCGGACCGGATGCGTGGTCGTCGCGCCCGACTATCGGCTCAGCGTCGCCCACCCGTATCCCGCGGCCCTCGACGACTGCTACACCGCCTTGATCTGGATGCGCGACAATGCGATTCGGCTCGGCATCCGCGAGGACCAGCTGGCGGTCGCGGGGGAGAGCGCGGGCGGGGGACTGACCGCCGCGCTCACCCTGCTGGCGCGGGATCGGGGCGAGGTGAACATCGCCTTCCAGATGCCGATCTATCCGATGCTCGATGACCGGCAGTCCACCGAATCGGCTCGTGACAACGACGCGCCCCTGCTCGATTCGGTCACGCTGGCGTCGGCGTGGAAGCTGTATCTGCGGGATCTGCATGGGACGCAGCGGGTTCCGGTGTACGCGGCGCCCGCGCGGGCCGGTGATCTGCGAGGTCTGCCGCCGACCTTCACCTATGTCGGGGGCCTCGAGCCGTTCCGGGACGAGACGATCGCCTACGTGAATGACCTGCGATCCTGCGGCGTGCCGGTGGAATTCGAGGTCCATCCCGGCTGCTGGCACGGCTTCGACCGGCTCGTTCCCCGCGCCGAGGTGAGCCGGCGGGCGTTTCGATCGCGGGAACGGTGGCTGCGACATGCGCTGGACACCTACGTCGCACCACAACCCGGAGCGGACCGGGACCGGGCCTGAGGGCATCCCGCTCCCTTCCGGATAAACGAATACACGACTCTCTGTGCGCAGTGGGAGGGCAGCAGGCATGGTCAAGCCGCCGCTATCGATGAAACCGACGGGACGGTTCCAAGTGGCCTGGTCGCCCGAGATCGCCGTCGGGGACGTGCACTGGATGACCTACTTCGGCCGCGACCTGATCGCCTGGCGTTCCGCGGCGGGCGCGGTGACCGTGATGGACGCCTACTGCGCGCATCTCGGGCGGCACAACGGCGCGATGGACGGAAGACCGTTCTTCCTGGATCCGTGGGGCCGCGCTGATCCGGTGATCAACGCGTTCTGGTGGGCGCCGGAGCCAGGGGCGATGGGGCTTAAGCCGGAATCAGTTCGCCGATAGACGTTTTCGAGCAGATTGTCTCCAAATTCGAACTAGCGCACCGCGACGTGGCGTACAGCCAGATCGACACCGCCGCTGGACCGTCGAGATCAGGCCCCTTTTCAACAAGGCCCGACGGTCATGCTCGTCGAACCGTCCGCCATGGGCGCTCGGCGTTCACCGTCAAATCCGGCGGTCACTCCGTCTGCACGGCCGCCGAATCTACCCATGTTTGTCGTGGCGCAACAAGGAGTGGCACCAAGCTTGGCTCTCGACGACGAGCGCTCTGCATCGTGGCACACCTAGCTTCGTGGCTGTGCCAACACGCGCTTCCTCGTTCAGAACCGACCTGTCGGGCCGTGTTGCGACCATCACCGGCAGCGGCAGCGGACTCGCCCTCCGGTGCGCCGCCCGCGAGGTGAACCTAGCCCGGTGGGACATCAGCCGAAGCGGCCCCGGCTGGCTCGGTCGAATCGGTGCACGCTGCTGGCCGCAAGATCGCCTTGGCCCCACAGTGATGAGCATCAGGCTGGATTGGCGGTCCGAACTGCTTTCGGCCGTTGCCGGACATCGACGGCCCACCCTCATCGGATGGGGCGATCAGGGCCGCGGGCTCTCCCGGTTGTTCGGACGATGCCGCAGCCTCTCGAACGATGACGGACTCGACGAAGACTGCCTTCGCGGGTCGCCAACCGAGCCAGATGACCGCAGTAGATTGCCTCAACCCTGTTCGAGGATGCACGAGGTTCTGATCGATTCAACGGGAGGCTCGGGCGATGTCAGGTGATGCGGCAGCGGGTGCGCCTAAAGGTATGACGTGGATCCCGGGCGGCAGGTTCGCAATGGGTTCGCTGGATTTCTTTCCCGAGGAACAGCCGGTGCGTGAGGTTGTGGTGAAGCCGTTCTGGATCGACATCCACCCGGTCACGAACGCGGCATTTCACCGGTTCGTACGTGAGACGGGATATCTGACGGTGGCCGAGCGGGAACTTGATCCGACGGACTTCCCTGGTGCCGATCCTGCGGATCTCGTACCGGGCGCATTGGTGTTCCGTTCCCCGGGCGGACCAGTCCCACTGGATGATTGGCGGCAGTGGTGGTCGTGGGTGCCGGGCGCAAGCTGGCGGCATCCGGGCGGGCCGGGCACGACTCTGGATGGGCGCACCCACCACCCCGTGACCCATGTCGCCTACGCCGATGCTGTCGCCTATGCCGAGTGGGCGGGCAAGGCGCTGCCGAGCGAGGCCCAGTGGGAATTCGCAGCCCGCGGCGGATTGGACGCTACGACTTTCCCGTGGGGCGAGGAGTTCGCCCCGCGAGGGCGGCGGATGGCCAACACGTGGATGGGCCGCTTTCCGTGGGAGTTCTTGCCGGGCAAAGGCCAGGCTGCGCAGCCGGGCACGACCAAGGTCGGGACCTACCCGCCGAACGGGTACGGACTGTTCGATGTGTCGGGCAACGTCTGGGAGTGGACTACCGACTACTTCCGCCCCGAACACCGTGCTCCGACGGGCTCGTGCTGCGCCCCGGGAGGCGGCGCCACCGGTGCTGACGCGCCACCCGAACCGGAGGCCGGTGAGCGGTTCCGACGGCGGGTTGTCAAGGGCGGTTCGTATCTGTGTGCACCGAACTACTGCTTGCGGTACCGGCCCGCAGCGCGCCAAGGCCAGACCGAGGACACGGCGACATGTCACCTCGGGTTCCGTTGCGCCTTGCCCATATGACCGCGGTGATCCGGTACCACGGCCGCAGCGACGGGTAACCGTCATAGCGATATCGGCCGGCCGCTCTTCAGTTTCTGTCTCCGGTTCAAACCCTTTGATCCGCTTGACGCAATGGTTTTCCGCAGGATTGATACCGAAAGGTTCTTCTCTCAGTTATGGAACGGTCCAACGAGCAGTCCTCGCCCGAATCCAATTCCGCCCCTCCACCTTCCCGCAAAAGACTCTCCAGGCGTTCGATTCTGGGCGGTTTCGCCGCGGCAGGGGCAACTGCCGCAGCCATCCCGCTGATCGTCGCGTCCGAAAACTCCAAGAATGACACTCCACCCGATTACGGAACCGGGATCGATGATGGATTTCACGGCAAGGTCGAACTCGACGCGCGCGACTCCAAGCCGGACTGGACCCCGTACGAGATCAAGAAGGCGCCCGTCGGCGCCCCGAATGTCCTGGTGGTGCTGTTCGACGACGTAGGGTTGGCGACCTGGTCACCGTATGGCGGCCGGATCAATATGCCGGTATTGCAACGCCTCGCCAACGATGGACTGACCTACACCCAGTGGCATACCACGGCCCTGTGCTCGCCTACCCGATCCTGCTTCTTGACCGGCCGCAACCATCATGTCAACAGATTCGCATCGATCGTCGAGGGCACCAACGGTTTTCCTGGCGCGGCCGGCCGCTTGCCCGCACAATGTGCGACAGTCGCAGAGGTGCTCCAGGAAAACGGCTACAGTACGTTCTGGCTCGGCAAGAACCACAACGTACCCGAAAGCGAGATATCCAGCGGAGGCACCAAGTCGGAATGGCCGTTGCAGAAAGGTTTCGACCGCTTCTACGGATTCCTCGGCGGTGAAACCAACAACTGGTACCCGAACCTGGTGGAGGACAACCGGTTCATCGAGACGCCCTATAGCCCAGAACAGGGCTATCACTTGTCGAAGGACCTGGCAGACAACGCTCTGAAGATGCTGCGCGACCAGCGGTCGAGCAATCCGTCCAAACCCTGGTACATGTGGTTCTGCCCCGGTGCCAGTCACGCCCCGCACCACAGCCCGGCCGAATACGCCGACAAATATAAAGGCCAGTTCGACGACGGTTACGAGGCGTACCGAGAATGGGTACTCGCGCGCATGATCGACAAGGGCATCATGCCGAAGGGCACCCCCCTCACGCCGATCAACCCGCTACCCAAAGATGTTGCAAACCCAGCGGACTCGGTACGCCCCTGGGATTCGCTGAATCCCGACGAGAAACGATTGTTCTCGCGGATGGCCGAGGTTTTCGCTGGATTCTCCGAGTACACCGACGTCCAGATCGGGCGAATCGTCGACTATCTGGAACAGACCGGCCAGCTCGACAACACTGTCATCTTCTACTGCGCCGACAATGGAGCTTCCGGTGAAGGTTCGCCGAACGGGTCGGTCAACGAGAACAAATTCTTCAACGGCTATCCCGACGATCCCGCCGAAAACATGCGATATCTGGACCGGCTCGGCAGCCCCGACACCTACAATCATTATCCGACCGGCTGGGCTGCGGCATTCTCCACCCCGTTCCAGATGTTCAAACGTTACTCGCAGTACTCCGGCGGCACCTGCGACCCGATGGTGATCCACTGGCCCAAAGGAATCAAGGCCAAAGGGCAGATCCGGCATCAATACCACCATTGCACCGACATCGTGCCGACCATTCTCGAGGTCGCTGGCATTCAGATGCCCGATGAGTTCCGCGGGGTGAAGCAATACCCCATCAATGGTGTGTCGATGCGCTACAGCTTCGACAACGCCGACGCACCCACGACAAAGAAACGCCAGTACTACGCAATGCTGGGCACCCGCGGCATCTGGGAGAACGGATGGAAAGCCGCCTCGCTGCACGCCGCACTCAGCAACAAGGGCCACTTCGACCAGGATAAATGGGAGCTCTACCATGTCGACGAGGACCGCTCCGAATCCAAGGATCTCGCCGGCCAGTACCCCGGCAAGCTCAAAGAACTGATCAACGCCTGGAACGAGGAAGCCAAGGACAACTACGTCCTCCCCCTCGACGATCGTTCCGCCGTCGAACAACTCGGCCTCGAACGACCAAAGGCCGAACCACCCCGCGACCGCTACGTCTATTACCCGGGCACCTCGCCGGTCCCGGACGGCGCCGCCGTCAATGTCTGCGGGAGGTCCTACAAGATCGTCGCCAACGTCGATCTCACCTCCGATGCCCGAGGCGTCATCTTCGCCCACGGCTCCCGCTTCGGTGGGCATTCCCTGTTCATCAAGGACGGCAGGCTGCACTACGTCTACAACTTCCTCGGCATCCAACCCGAACAGGACTTCGTCGCCGCGGCACTGATCACCCCGGGAAAACACACTCTCGGCATGGAATTCAGTCGCGAGAAGACCGGGAAACATGGCGAATCCGAAGGCACCACGACCTTGTACATCGACGGCCAACCCGTCGGCAAGGGTCCGATGCGCGCCCAACCCGCCAGATTCGGCCTCGCCGGGGGACTCAGCGTCGGCTACAACAGTGGCGACACAGTATCTCCGCAATACCAGAGCCCAGCCGCCTTTGTCGGAGGAACCATCCGGGACGTCACCGTCGACATCGGCAAGGAATCCTTCAACGACCTTCAAAAGGAAGCCGAGGCTGTACTGGAAGGAAACTAGTACCGAGAGTCTTGCGACAACGGCGCAGGTTCATTCCAAGGGCGACCGCGACTTCGTCACCGATCTCGACCTCCGGATCGTGGATGAACGCCTTCCTGTCGTGGGCGGCGGGCCCTGACCGCTCCCTGGCCGAGGTCGACCCTGCCGTGGTCGACAAACTACAGGGGATGGCCACCCGAACGCTCACCAGACATAGTGCCCCGCAACAGGATTACAGCGTGCCCGTCGCCGATACGAAGGCGGCGGCACCGCAAACGTCACCGTCATCGAGCGGTTGAGCTGGCGGGCGGACGCGACCCTGTGGCGGAAGCCGACGGTCCGGGGACGTAGTCAGGCGATGACAAGTTCGGACCGTTCGCGTTCGGTGTAGAGGGTCCAGTAGGTCTGGGCGATCTCGTCGGGGGCGAGGTGGGGGATGCCGTCGGGCGCGGTCGCCGCGATCATGAGATTGATGGCGATGGTGGCGGCGTAGATGCCGGTGCCCGCGAGTGTGTTGTGGAGGTTGAGTGCCCAGTTGCGGAGTCCTGCCTGGGCGATGTTCAGGGTGGCCAGTTGGGGGTACGGGGAGATCGCGCCGCCGCCGGTGGTGAACAGCAGTGTGCCGGCGCCTGCGGCCTGCATGGCGGGCAGTACCGCCTGCGTGGCGGCGACCGCGCCGTAGAGGTAGTGGTCGATCTGGAGTCGCAGGTTGTCGATGGTGACATCCTTGGGTTCGACCAGGACCAGGCCGGCGTGCGGGGAGAACTCCAGGACGTCGATCGCGCCGAAATGTGCTGCGGCGTCGGTCAATGCGGCGGTGAGACCGGTGTGATCGCCGGTGTCGGCGGCGAATCCGGCGGCGGTGATACCGGATTCGGCCAGCTCGCGGACCAAGCCGTCGAGCGAGTCCCGGTTGCGGGCGATCAGTGCGACGCCGAATCCTTTGCTGCCGAAGACTTTCGCGATGGACAGTCCGAGGCCGGGTCCGGCTCCGACGATGGCGATGGTGGGCATGCGGATACTCCTCGATGATCTGATAGGAACGGCCGCCGAATCAGGGACGCTCGGGGTCGATGGCGGCCAGGACGCGTTCGGAGATCACGCCGAGCTGCCGCTGCTGAGGCTTGGTCAGAGCATCGAAGACGAGGCGGCGCACCTCCTCGACATGAGCGGGCGCGCTGGCGGCCACCTTGGCCCACCCGTCCCGGGTGAGGATCGCGCGCGTGGCGCGCCCGTCGCCCGGATCCGGTTCACGCCGCACCCAGCCGCGCTTCTCCAGCTTGGCGACCACATTGGACAGCCGCGACAGCGAACCGCCCGTGAAAAGCGAGAGCCTGCTCATCCGCAGCGCGCCCCCGGGATCCGAGGACAGTGCCGACAGCACCAGGTAGTCGAAATGGCTGATATCGGCGTCTCGCTGGATCTGGGTGTCCAGTGCGGCGGGCAGCCGGATCAGCAGATACGCGAAGGCATGCCAGATCTGCTGCTCGTCGGCATCCAGCCAATGCGGTTCGCTCTGCTCTCCCATGAGCCCACCATAGCTTCAAACTTGAAGCATTTGGAAGTGGCTTTCACTACAAAGTTGAAGTTACTGGTCAGCGGGTGAGGATTCGCCGGATCCAGCTGTCGCGGGCGGTGTCCTGATGGCCCGGGCACCACTGGTCGGCCGGGACGGCGGCGCGGACCTGGGCGACGTGGGCGCCGCAGCCGGACCAGGTGGTCTTGCCGCAGGTCCGGCATCGGGCGGGATGGCACATGGGTGGTTTCTCCGGGGGGTCAGGCGGGGGATTCGCCGGATTCGATGGCGTCGGCGAATTCGCAGAACGCCTCGTAGGCGCGGGCCCCGTGGATGGTGGCGGGGCCGCCGTGCATGAGGAAGGTGACGCCGATGGCCTCGGCGGCCTCCTGCCTGGTCGCACCGGCGCGCGCTGCGGCCTGGCCGTGCGAGGCGATGCAGCCATCGCAGCCCTCGACCACCCCGATGGCCAGCGCGATCAGCTCCTTGGTCTTGCGATCCAGCGCGCCCGGCGCGAACGCCGCCTTGCTGAGCTCGCCGAAACCCTTGTACACCTCGGGAATCGCGCGTCGCAGCTCCCGATGGAGAGGGGACAGCTCGTTGAGGACGGCCTTGCCGTGCGGCGAGGCGTGGGCGACGTCGGTCGGTGCGGACATGGCTACTCCTTCGGTTGCTTCGGCGAAGCGCGGCATCGTCCGATCAGCCGCGTCGCGGATACCCCATGGGGTATGAACCCAAGCTAGCATACCCCCAGGGGTATCTGCCGCGATATGCCTCACACCGGCCGTCCCGAGCGAGGTGACCCGACTCGCCCGGCTCGGGGTCGGTTCCGAATCCGGGCGCCGACAGTCAGTTCAACCCGAGGATCACGGCGTTGCCGTCGTGATCGCCGGTGGAGGCGGTGGCGGTGTTGTACGTGTTACCCAGCGGCACCGTCCCGAGATCGGTTCCGCCCTTGGCGAGCACCGCGGTGCGGACATTGTCGCGGGCCTGGGTGAAGGACACGTAGGCATGGGTGACCACTTCGAACTTCTCGCGACTGAAGGCCGCAGACCACACGAATCCGCCGCCGGGCAGCGGGGCCGGGCCGAAAACCCTGCCGTGGTCGTTGGTTTCGATCGCGATCGCGTCGGAGAAGGCCGAGTCACTGCCGTCCGGCGGCTGCTGCGCATAAAGCTGACCATTGATGCGGCCCTGATATCCCGTACTGTGCAGCCACCGCACCGGGAACCCCGCCGCCGAAAGCTGGCTCGTCAGCTTCGAAGTCGCGGCATCGGCCGTGGTGGAGGTCCGATCGACCAGCAGCACATCGATGGGCTCGAACAACGACTTGCCCTGATACTGCTGCCCCAGCCAGTCCGCCACATCGCCGTTCGACTGCAACATCCACACCCCGATCGACCCGTACGCCGTCGAGACGCTCGTCCCCGCCGCCGGCGGCGTCCCCGTCGAACTCTGGGACGTCCCGGTCGGCAGATCGGACGATCCGCTCGGCAGCGCGGCGGCCCCCGGCGCCATCACGACAACCGCCACCGCAGCCACCGCCAACGACATCGACCGAACCCGAATGACAGAGCGAGACAACATATTCACCTTTCACCGACGATCCACAGGTCTTAGCAGAGAAAGGCCGACCAGAAGACCGTTACGCCCGAGGAAGCCTCGGACCGATGGGTTCCGAGGCGGCCGGTCATTGGAGCGGGGCCGACCAGCGGAGGCGGGTGCCGGTGTCGTCCGGGTTGGGGAGGATGGTGAAGGTGCCGCCCAGTTCCTGGGCTCTGCGGGCGAGGTTGGAGAGGCCGCTGGGGGTGATGTTGTCGGGGATGCCGGTGCCGTCGTCGGAGACGGTGATGGTGAGGTCGTCGGCCACGTCGAGGGTGACGGCGAGGGAGCGGGCGTTGGCGTGGCGGATGGCGTTGGAAACCGCTTCTCGGACAACGGCTTCGGCGTGGTCGGCCAGGACGGGGGTGACGACGGAGAGGGGGCCGGAGGTGCGCAGGGAGGTACGCAGGCCGATGTCGGCGGTGTGCTGGGCGATCACCTGTTCGAGCCGTTGACGCAGGCCCGGAGATTGGGCATTGGCGCCGTGCAGGTCGAAGATCGAGGTACGGATCTCCTGCACCACGTCCTGGAGGTCGCTGACCACATCCGACAGGCGCTGTCGGATCTCGGGGGCGCGGGTACGGGCGATGGTGCCCTGCAGGCTCAGGCCCGCGGCGAACAGACGCTGGATCACGTGGTCGTGCAGGTCGCGCGCGATGCGGTCGCGGTCGCTGAGGATGTCGAGTTCGCGCACTCGCTGCTGGGCCTCGGCCAGCTGGATGGCCAGCGCCGCCTGCTCGGTGAAGGCCGTTGCCAATTCCAGAGTTTCGGCCGAGAACGGGGGAGCGGAGATCGGTCGGACGATCACCAGCACGCCGAAGGTGGCGCCCTGGGCGTGCAGCGGGAGAATCAGCGTCGGGCCGGGATCGGCGATCGGTTTGCCCAGATCGATATCGCTCGCGTCGTCGAAGCTCAGCGGCGTGCCCTCGGTGATCGCCCGTCCGATCGCGGTGCCGGTGGTCCGGACGACCAGGCTGCTGGGCCCGGCGCCGGGCCCAGCCCAGCGTGCGATCCGCAGCTCCAGTGTGTCCTCTGCCGGAATATCCGGATCGTCCTCGATCGCCAGGAACGCGCGTTCGGCCTGGGTCAGCGTCCGGACATGCTCGACCACGTGCGCGAGCACCTCGTCGGCGGCGGTCCCGGCGAGGAACGCGGTGGCGGTGTCGCGGGTGGCCTCGATCCATGCCTGACGGGCGCGGGCCGACTCGTACAGCCGCGCATTGTCGATGGCGATGCCGGCCGCCGCGGCCAGCGCCTGGACTATCACCTCGTCGTCCTCGTTGAACGGCATCCCGTTCTTCTTCTCGGTCAGATACAGATTGCCGAAAATCTCGTCCCGGATCCGCACCGGCACCCCGAGGAAGGTGTGCATGGGCGGGTGATTGGCCGGAAACCCCACCGACGCAGGATGACCGGCGATGTCGTCGAGCCGGATCGGCTCAGGCTGATGGAACAGCACCCCCAGCACACCGCGCCCGGCCGGGAGGTCGCCGATGGCATCAGCGGTGTCGTCATCGATGCCCTCGTGCACGAACTGGATGAGGTTCGCGTCCAGGCCGCGCACGCCGAGTGCGCCGTAGCGGGCGTCGACAAGGCTGATGGCGGTGCGCACGATGGTGCGCAGGGTCTGGTCCAGATCCAGCCCGGCGGTCACCGACAGCATGGCCTCGACGAGTCCGTCCATCCGGTCGCGCGCGTCGATGATCTGATCGACCCGATCCTTGACCTCGGTCAGCAGTTCACGCAGTCGCAACTGCGACAACGTGCTTCGCACCGAGTGCTCGGCATCGGAGGGGGAAGTCATCTGAAGGCATCCTGGGGCTGTTGCGGGCGAATCCGAGCTCTCGCTCGCTCACAGTGTATTGGCGCTGCGCCGGATACCGCTCCGGAGCCGCAGGCGCCGGAGCCGGATCAACTCACCCGGCTACCGCGGCCGGGTGGTGCAGCGCGGCGAGCGCCGCACCGAGAGCCCGGTGTGCTTCGGCGGCAATACCGTTGAGCGCGGGTTGCGCAAGCGTACCTACCTGAACCTCGGGATCGGCTGCTTCGATCAGCACCCCGGTCTCGTCCTCGCGCAGCACGATCCGGCTGGGCAGCAGCAGACCGGCACGCTGGTCGACCTCCAGCGCTCGCGCGGCAAGCCGCGGATGGCACACCTCGAGAATCAGGTATGCCCCGATGTGCTCACCGGTCTTCTCCCGCAGCATCGCCTGCATGTCGATCTCGGCGACGACTCCGAAGCCCTGCCGGTGCAACGCTTCTCGCGTCCGAACGGCGGCATCGGTGAGGTTGCCGTCGAGGTGTACAGCAATCGCCGGTGCGGGTGCGACCGGGACCCGGATTTCGGTGATCAACTGCCCCGGATCGCTGACCTCGTCCGGGCCGATCAGATATGCCTCGGTCGGTGGCCCGATCGGTGTGCAGCCCGACTCCCGCACCCAGTCGGCCAGCGCGCGGTAGGCGGCGTCCAATCCGCCGTAGCCACCGCGGTGGCAGGTGCGTGCGACCAGTGTCGACGGCAGCACCGCCAGCTGCGCCCCGGACGCGGGCCCGAGATTGGGCGCGGGTTCGATGGGTAGTCCGAAATCGACCTTGATGGAATCCCCGGCAGGCGACTGGTGATGAAACGTAATGGTGGGTGCGCCGGAGGCTGTCAGACCGGCACGGTCGGCCACTTCCGCCATGCGCTCGACGCCGGCGACGATGGCGTCGCTGAGTCGATCGGGCGGGATCTCGAGGGGGATCTGCACGACGGTCTGCGGCGCCGTCTCGCACAGACCGATTCGATAGTTCATCACGTGCCTCCTGTTCGACGGGTGTTTCTTCAGAGTCCGACTCGGGCCCGGGTCCGCCACAGAGGCGAATGTCCCCGCGCCTGAGGCAGAAACGCAGTGCCACTCGGAAGTCAGGACGGTCATCGAGGACCTTAGGCCCTGCCGGGCAGGAGCATTCAATGGTCCTATGGAGATCGAATGCCCATCGAATCGATGAACCATGACGGGAGATGACGGCATGAACCGTTTCCGGGCCGAGGAGGCTACGCGGAGCATGGCCGAGGAGGCCACACGCAGCGTGGTGGACCTCTCCCGGGATGAGTCGATGCGCCTGCTGGCCAGTGTCCCGTTCGGCCGGGTGGTGTTCACCCGTGACGCGTTGCCGGCGATCCGGCCCGTGAATCACATCGTCGACGGAGAGACCCTCATCGTGCGAACCCGGCTGACGTCGCGGCTGACCTCCACCGTGCGGGCCGACTCCGATGTGGTGGTCGCCTACGAGGCCGACGATATCGATCGGGTGACCCGATTGGGCTGGTCGGTCGTGGTGACCGGCCTCGCGCGGACCATCACGGCCCCGGACCTGGTGGCCCGATACGATGCGCTGGTACGGCCGTGGGTGGACGGGATCATGGACACCATCGTGGTCATCGAGCCGACGCTGGTCACCGGTATCCGGTTGGTCGAGCGGGAATCGATCGGGGCCGAGCCGCTCCGGTGAGCGGCGCTCCGGCTACCATCCACGCTGCCGCGTCTCGGATGATGTGCCGATCCGACGACGCCGTCCGACCCGACCGATCCCGAGAGGACCACCATCATGTGTCAACCGACCCCTTGCGAGTGCGGCAGGATCACCTGGGCCGGCTGCGGCGAGCACATCGACCAGGTCAAGGTCAGCGTCCCCGCCGAGCAGTGGTGCGACGGCGAGCACGAGACCGCCGGCAAGTAGCCGCCGATCGCCTCCCGCGACCATCGGCCCGCGGCGAGGCGGTCTTTTGGCCCCTGGTCCCATGACCATCGGCCGCAGTGTCGGCACCCCGGTGATTCATACCGTGAGGGTGGGCGGTGATCCGCCGCCCGGTAAACCGCACCGCCGGGAGATGGCAATGGCTGAGCAGGAATACGACGATCCGCACCGACTGGTCTCCGCGGGAGTGGTCGTCGGCGTGGACGGGTCGTCGGGATCGGACATCGCGCTGCGCTGGGCAGCCGACCTGGCGGCGCGCCGGGGACGTACGCTGCAGGTCGTCCACGGGCTGGACCTGGTGGGCACCAGTGCCGTGATGGGCCCGTACGCGGTGGTGACACCCGAGGTGATCGACGCTGCACAGGCCAAGGGCCGGGACGTGGTTCGGCATGCGGTCGAGACCGCGCGGGCCGCGCACCCCGATCTGCAGGTGACAGCGCACCTGTTCAACGATTCCGCCGCGGGATTGCTGATCGACTTCAGCGCCCGCGCCTACGCCGTGGTGCTCGGCGCCACCGGGACCACCGGAACCTTCGCGCATCTGGGCTCGACGCTGCTGTCGGTCACCTCGCACGCCGCGGGCACCGTGTTCGTGGTGCGCCCGGATCACCAGGCGGACAACATCGTTCGCGATTCCGGTCCGGTGGTGGTCGGCATCGATTGCGGCCCGGTGAGCGAGCCCGCCATCGCCGCCGCGTTCGCCGAGGCGTCGGAGCGGGGCACGGACCTGGTGGCGGTGCACGTCTGGAGTGACTGGAGTGCAGGGGTGTTCGCCGGCGATCATCCGACTCCGATGCTCGACGACGTCGAAGCCGTCGAGGAGTCGGTCCTGGCCGAGCGGCTCGCCGGGTGGCAGGAGAAATACCCCGACGTGACCGTGATCCGCCGCGTCCACTTCTCCGCTCCGGCGGCGCACCTGCAGGATTGGTCCAAGCACGCACAGCTGGTCGTGGTCGGCAATCGCGGCCGCGGGGGATTCCTGGGCCTGCTGCTCGGGTCGACCGCGCACTCGCTGGTGCAGCACGCCCACTGCCCCGTCATGGTCGTCCACGCGGCCGGCTGACGCCCGCACCGCCGATAACCCTCGGCCGGCCCGCACCCTCGTGAAACCCGTTCGGCCACCGTCACTCCGCGGTACCGGGCGCATCCCCGCCGTCAGCGGGTTTCGATCATGTTCCCGAAGTGTCCCGTACGCCAGACGTTGCGGTTCCGCACCTCGGTCATACGCCACCCATCGGGGGTGCGGGCCAGATCCGCGGTTACGATGCCGCCTACCGTGAACGACCGCTCGAGCATGCTCGACTCGACGGGCATGCCCTTCCGCAGATGTATCGCAACGAGATTGGCCCGCACGTCGGCCGTGTCACCGTCGATCGCGACATCATGACCGGTGAGCAGATGCTGGGTGGCGTCGAAGCGAGCGGAGCTCACCGCATGACTGCCCGCGATACGCGCGGGACCCGCCACAGCCACCCCGTTCGGCCGCACGATTCGCCCATCGCCGGTAAAGATCTGCTCGAAACGTGTTACGTCGAAGCACATCTCATCCAGAGCGCGAAAATAGCCGTTGAATACCTTGGTGATCCGCGCGGTGTCGACGCAGCACCGGACTTCGTCCTGATCGATTCTCGGCACAAGCTCCCCCTAGCTCTCCCCCCGACGCTAGATCCTGACCCGACGTCAGCTTCAAGTCCGCGCCATCAATGCGGAAAACTGCGCCGCTCCCGTCGATCCACCTGCCCCCGATACTCTTCGATCACCCGATGAACATCGAACATGGTCTCGGTATCCCGCAGCCGATCCAGGTATCCCACGGACGCGGCCAGCGTCGGCAGATCGACGCTGAAATACACGCCCATCAGCGGATTGACGAACAGCTCGCTACCCGCGGTGTCCGGAGTCGCACCCACATTGCCGAATTCGCCGCGCAGCGCGGCCGCGATCTGACTGTTCACAATGCTCGGTCGCGCCGGTGTCGCCGCGCGGGCATGCGCCACCGCATCCCGATAGCCCTGCGCCTCGGGCGAATTCGAGGGGATCGACAGCGCGCCCAGATAACCGTCCGCACGATCCAGCGCCGCGAGATTCTCGAGCACGTGCGCGTGGCAAACCCCGTGGTAGGCATCGATTCCGAAGCCCAGGCAAGCCACGATCCGCGGTATGTCGTCGAGTCCGGCCACCGCCGCGAGACTGGTCATGTCCTCCTCGGGCGTCCCGAGGCCGGTCTCGTCGCCGCGCAGCAGGATATCCGTGCCGCCGTCGATCAGCACGATCGCGTCCAGTGCCAGCCGTTCGACCAGTGCCCGGTAGGCGACTCGCAGCGGTCGAACACCGGTGCCGGGGAAGGCATATACGGTCGCGGGCATTGCCTGGACTTCGAGCCAGCGGGCCAGGGTTCGTTCCGGGAAGTAGTCGTCGGGTCCGGTGCTGTGCGGTCCGATCGCGGCGAGCGCCGGCGCTGCCCAATCGTCGAGCTCGAGTCGATCGAGATCGCTGAAGGACAGGTTCGCCAGGTGAACCTGTTTGCCCTGGGCACGCAGTGCGATCGCCAGCGGGAGACCGGCGTACACATCGAAACCTCCACCCGCACCGGCGATCAGCACACTCGTTGCGGACTTCAACCGGCTGAACAGGGGCGGTTCGGCGAGCGAGAACACCCCGCCAGCGTAGGGGCTCCGGTCGGCAACTGTGTGAGCCGTCCGTTCGTCGCCGAGGACGGTAGATGGAAGGTGCAGAAGGAGTGGCTGTGCAACATGCTGTCGTTGGGTAATCAGACCTCGCCGGCATGTAGTTGATCCGGAATCGTTCGGTTCTTGCTGGTACGGGCTGAATCGCGGGGTTGGCGGGGCGTTCTTGACAGGCAAGTAGTCACTTGCCTATGGTCGGGTGGTGGGCGATATTTTCAAGGCCCTCGCCGATCCCACGCGGCGGATCATTCTCGATGAATTGGCCGAGCGGGATGGGCAGACGCTGTTCGAGATTTGTGCCCGGCTCAGTGGGCGGCATCAGCTGAGTTTGACGCGGCAGGCCGTGTCGCAGCATTTGGCCGTGCTGGAGGAGGCCGGGCTGGTCGAGACGCGGAAGCAGGGCAGGTACAAGTTCCACCACCTCGATACGACTCCGCTGGCCGCCATTCAGGAACGGTGGCCGGTGCACAGGAAAGGGTAAGGGCCGTGCGGATTTACATCACCAGCGTGTTCGTGGACGACCAGCAGAAGGCGCTCGACTTCTACACCGGTGTACTGGGCTTCACCAAGAAGCATGATGTGCCGCTGGGCCCGGGGGCCCGCTGGCTGACCGTGGTGTCGCCGGAGGACCCGGAGGGCGCGGAATTGCTGCTCGAACCGGATGGGCATCCGGCGGTCAAGCCGTACAAGGACGCGCTCGTCGATGACGGTATTCCGGCCGCCTCGTTCCAGGTGCCGGATGTGCAGGCCGAATTCGAGCGGCTGAGCGGCCTCGGGGTGACGTTCACGCAGCAGCCGCTGACGGCGGGACCCGTCACCACCGCCGTATTCGACGACACCTGCGGGAATCTCATCCAGATCGTCACCCCGGCCTGACCCGTCCGCTCAGACGCGGGCGCGCTCACGGGCGAGGGAGCGGTCGCGCTGCTCCTCGAAACGCGGAATCTGCACCTGGTGGAGATTGTCGAGGTAGCGCGCCAGCCGCTCCCGCGCCTGTTCACCCTGGGGCCCGAAGTCGGTGCGGCCGAAGACATTCCAGTGCCGCAGTACCGGCATCAGCACGTCCTCGTAGTGCTGGCGCAGATCGTAGATCCCGTGCTTGGCCATGAGGACCCCGTGGCGGCGGAAGTTGGGCATGCCGGTGCCGGGCATGCGGAAGTTCTCGACGATCAGGTCGATGGCCGCCATGGCCTGGTCGGGCACGAGGTCCAGGGCCGCGCCGCACAGGGTGCGATAGAAGATCATGTGCAGGTTCTCGTCCAGGGCCAACCGCTGCATGATGCGGTCGGCGATCGGGTCCGCGCAGACCTCGGCGGTATTGCGGTGGCTGATCCGGGTGGCCAGCTCCTGGAAGCTGACATAGGCCACCGAGTAGAGGAAACCGGCATGCGCGGCCGCGGTGCCCGGATCGACGGGCGCGGCGAAACCATTGGTCATATGGGTCATCCGGTCGTTCTCCAGCGCGACCGGATCGACGCCGCGGGTGACCACCAGATAGTCGCGCAGGACGACGCTGTGCCGGTTCTCCTCCGCGGTCCAGCGGCCCACCCACGTGCCCCACGCCCCGTCGCGGGAGAAGTTCTCGGCGATCTCGCGGTGATAGGAGGGCAGATTGTCCTCGGTGAGCAGATTCGTGATGAGCGCGGCCTTCGCCACCTCGGAGAGCCCGGATTGGTCCGGATCCCAATCGATTCCACCGAGCTGCGCGAAATTTCGACCTTCGTCCCAGGGCACGTAATCGTGCGGATGCCAATCCTTGAACACCGACAGATGCCGGTCCAGCGCCTGCCCGGCGACCGGCTCCAGTTCCACGAGAATCTCCCGCTGCGTCAGCTCACGCGCCACGAGTCCTGTCCGCCTTCCTGTCCGATGAGTGGAGGCCATGCGGCCACCGCCCACCGTTCCGCGCCGCGCCCGGCGGCGACAGAGCCGAAGGTCCTCACCGGACCGGGACTTGGATCTTGAAATCGGTGAAAGGTGCGGCTCGCCACCTGATCCGGGACCTTCGGCCCTGTTTGCGCCGCAGTGACCGGTGGTGACATGGACGCGTCGACATCAAGGTCGATCACCACCAGGAGGTCGTGCAGCGTGTACGCGGACGAGGTCGCCACCATGCCGGAATCGTTCGTCGAGGTGATCGCGGACGGCACGGCCTCCGCGCAGGAGGCGGACCGGGCCCGCGCTGAGCTCACGGACGTACTGCGCCGCCACGGCCTGGCCGGCAGCGTACACCTGCGGCTCACCCACGACGCCCGCATCGACGGCACGTCCGTCGCGCAGGTCAACCTGTGCATCGCCGGGACACCGGTGCGCTGCCAGATCGACGGCCCCGGCACTCTCGTCCCCCGCTTCGCCGCCGAACGTCTCGACCGCTCGCTGAATCGCCAACTGGCGCAAGCACCCCCGCGCTGGGCGCCCGACCCGGACCGCGCGCCACTGGTCACCGTCGGCGAGGAACGCCCCATCGTCCGCCGCAAGCACTGCGTGCCACACCGGTGCGACCCGGCGGCCGCCGTCGCGACCATGGACGCCCTGGACTACGACGCCCACCTCTTCACCGACCTCGACACCGGCGAGGACGCCATCGTGTATTGGGCCGGGCCCCTGGGCGTCCGGATGGCCCGCCAGCGCCGAGCCTGCCCACCACGCGATTTCGAGCATCTCCCACTGACCATGAACCCCCACCCGACCCGCATCCTCACCGAGTCGGCCGCCGCCCTCCGCCTGTGCGGCTACGGACTCCCGTTCCTCTTCTTCACCGACGCCGAGGACGGCCGCGGCCGCCTGCTCTACCGGCGCTACGACGGCGATCTCGGGCTGGTGGTCGCGACGTCGGCTCTCCCGGTTTCGTAGCGGCGGCCCGCACCGGGTCGGGCGATCGATCACAGCGTCCTCTCAGCGACGTTCCGCTAAACCTCGAGGACGGCCTCGTAGGCTCACCGCCGACGTCACGACAGGAGAGTGCGGATCATCATGGGACCCACGACCATCAATGGGCTGCCGGCCCACGTTCTGTTCGTTCACGCTGTGGTCGTGCTGGTGCCGGTGACCGCACTACTCGTCGGGGCCGCGGTGCTGTGGCCCTCGGCGCGGCGCCGGATCGGCGTGCTGTTGCCGGTGGTCGCCTTCCTCACGTTGGTGTTCGTGCCGCTGACCACCCACTCCGGTGAATGGCTCGAACACCGCACGCCGCGAGATCCGCTGTTGCGCGTCCACACTCACCTCGGTGACGATCTGCTCGTCTGGTCGGCGGCGACGTTCGTGTTCGCCACCGTGTGGTGGGCGATGCACAGTGAGCGCGCGCGGGACCAGCTGCGGCGGCGGGTGCCGCGGGTCGATGCGGTCTCCGGTCGCCGTGCGATCGCGGCCATGGTCGCGGTGGCTGCCCTCGCCGTGTCCGTCGGATCCGTCGTGCAGGTCTATCGCATCGGGGACAGCGGGGCGAAGGCCGCCTGGCACGATCGAACCGTCTCCCAGGCCAGGTGATCCCCGGTGGCCCGGCATGTCAGGGTGCGACGTGGCCGAAGAGGACGGACTCCATGAGGCGGATCACCCACTGGCGCGGGTAGATTCGCTCGTCGTCGCCGAAGACGCGGCCGTAGTCGACGACCAGCCCGAGGGCGGCGTGCACGAGGATCTGCCCTTCGGCGCGACTGAGCTCGGGGCGGACCCGGGCCAGCAGGGTCGCCCATTCGGCGACGACGAGGCGTTGCACGACCCGCAGCGTCGCGCGTTCGTCGTCGGGGACGTGGCCGAATTCGGCGAAGTAGACGAAGATCAGTTCGCGTTCGTCGAACGCTCCGGCCACGTACATGTCGACGAGTTTGGCCAGAGCGTCGGCAGGACCGGAGGATTCGGCCAGGGTCGGGCCGATGACCGCCGACATACGGTCGGCAGCCCGCCGGAACGCGGCATCGAGCAGGTCGCTCTTGCCGCGGTAGTAGCGGTACACCGCTGAGGGCGAGGGCAGGCCCGCCGCGGTGGCGATGTCCTCGACACTGACATTCGGGTAGCCGCGTTCGTAAAACAGCCGGATCGCCCGGTGCAGCAGCAGTTCGTGCTCGAGTATCGGCGGCACCTCCACCGCGCGCGGCGCGGCCGCCGGGTGTCCGGGCGCGGGCAGATCGGCCTCGACCAGCGCCCAGCAGGCCGAATTCAACAGGGCGGCAGTGGCTTTCGCGCCGAGTGTGATGCGGTGATCGCCCAGGCCGCTCGCCGTGCTGAGGACGCCCACCGCCCGGACCCGCCGCTCGTGATCGGACAGTTCGGGCCGCACCTCACCCACCAGACCGCCGAGCGCGGTGAGAGCAGTCGCGAAGTTCCCGTCCACCGTGCGTTTGTCGGCGTCGTCGAGGTAGCGGAACTCCCAGCGCGCCAGCCCGACCGTGGTCCGGTTGGCGATGGTGCCCGCAATGATCCCGTCGATGGCGTGCCCGAGCCGCCGCCGGGCGGGCCAGGCCGCGGCCTCCGGCGGCAGGCGCACCGCGGCCACGGTCAGTGCGCCCAGCCGCAGCAGTTCGCTGGCGAACAGCGCGTATTTGCTCGGGTAGTGCCGATACAGCGCCGTGGAGGTGATTCCGAGCCGGGCCGCGATGTCCTCCATGCTCACCCGGTGATACCCGAGTGCGGCGAACTCGGCCGCGGACACCGCGGCGATCTGGGCCCGCCGGTTCTTGGGGCGTCGCCGCACCGCCCGCGCTCCCGGGTCGGAGGCGGGCGTGGTGGCGCGGTTCACGACTGCGGCTGTTGTGCCAGCGGCGAATTCACCTTGTTCACCAGCCACCGGTCGCCGGACCGCTGCAGCCGCATGACCATGGACAGCTGCCCGGGCGCGGGCTTGCCCTGGGTGCCGAGGCTGGTGATGGTCTGCCCGATCACCACGATGGCCTCGGCGGAATCGCGGTCGGCAGTGCGGACCGCGCACTGCACGTCGGTGGCCTTGGACACCACCTGGCCCTGGGTCAGCACGTCCCGCAGATCCTTGCTGGTGGAATCGAATTGCTTGCGCCAGTCGCCGGTCGCGCCGTCCAGGACGGCGGTGAAGTAGGCGTCGAGGTTCTTGGCGTCGTAGGTGGCCAGCAGCGGCGCGTACGTGCAGGCCGCGGCCCGGGCCTGTTCCTGGGCGGCCAGCAGCTCGCGATGGTGCGCGTCCTGCTGGTGGAAGACGATGCTCGAGCCGATCGACCCCGCGAGCGCGAGCACGACCGCGGCCCGGGCCACGATGCGGCCGCGCTTGCCCAGTACGGGTATTGATCGCGGCAGCCGCGACTTCTTCACGCGCGCAGCGGCTTTCGGAGCGTCGGCGGGCTCTTGCGCCGACTCGGTCTCCGCAGGCCCGGCCTGCTCTGCTTCTACGGTGGCCTTGTCCGCAGCACCGCTGACGGTCTCGGTATCCGGTTCGATGGTTGCAGCGCTCGTGTGCGCGGCGTCGGTGCTCATCTCGACGTTCTCGGCGCTCGCAGCCGTATCGTGCTGAATCGTGTTCTCGCTCATGGGAAGTCTCCTAACGGGGAACGGGCTGGGACATTTCGTCGCCGGTGGCCCCCGGCGGTTTGGTGACCCCGTTGTCGGGCACGTCGGGCCGTGGCGCGTCGGCCGAGCCGCGGATCTGTAGTGCCGGATTCGAGGTGACGCAGTAGTTGTAGAGCCGGACCCGGGTATCGGCCTGGACATCGGTCGGCACCACCGGGATGGTGTCGTAGTCGCAACTCGGCCGGGGCCAGGGGTCGACCAGGGTGTTGTATGCGCCGTCGTGCGCGGGGATTCCGAGCGCCTCGGTGCCCACCCGCAGGGCGGGGAACAGCGCGGCGATGGCCGGCGCGTGCAGCTTGGCGGCCTTGGTGACGGCCACGAAGTTGGTCACCAGATTGGTGATCGGGTCCTGGGTCTGGGTGATGAACCCGTTGAGGGTGGCCAGCTGTCCCGGCCCCTGCTGGAGCAGTGTGCGCAATTCCTGGTCGGCGGAGGCGAACTGGTCGAACAGCACGCTGCCCGCCTTGGTCAGTGTGCCCAGGTCGGGCTGGGCATGCTGGGTGGTGCCCGCGATGACCTCGAGGTTCTCGATGAGCCGGCGGGTCTGGGGGAGCAGGTCGTCGAGCCCGTTCATGGCCCGGCTGATGCCGGAGATCACGTTGCGCAGCCGATCCGGGCCGCCGGTCAGCGCCTTGTCCAGCTCGTCGATGATGACGTCGAGCCGGTCCGGGTTCATGCCGCCGATCAGATCGCTGAGATTGGTGAACACCGATTGGATCGGCACGGGCACGCTGGTGCGCGCCCGCTCGACCAGCGAGCCGTCGTGCAGATAGGGCCCGGTGTCGGAGTCGGGCCGGAAGTCCAGGTACTGCTCGCCGGCCGCCGAGAGTCGCCCGACCGCGACGGTGCCGCCGATGGGAAGCTGTGCGCTGTCGTCGATCTCGGCGACCGCGGCCACACCGTCCCCGGCGACGTGCACGTCGGTGACCTTGCCGATCCGGCTGCCCCGGAAGGTGACGTCATTGCCGGGCAGCAGCCCGCCCGAGGACGCCAGCTCGACGGTCACCTGGTAGGTGTGCGGAATCGGGTTGAACCGCAGCACATATCCGCCGATGTAGCCCGACCCGAGCACCAGCACGACGATGAGCCCGATGTTCGCGATGACGATGCGATGCCGCACCACCCAGTGCCACAGTGGCGGATTCATCGACCCTCCCCTCCCTGCTGTGCCGGGCCGGGCTGCGCCGGGTCCGGTTGTGGGTCCGGTTGCCGCGGCGGGCTGGTGAGCCGGCCGAACACCTTCTCCAGCACCTGCGTCAGGCTGCCGATGAACTGCCCGGCGTCGCCGAGTTCGGGCCAGCGGCTGCCGCTGGGGTCGGTGAGCGCGCCGACGCTCAGATACGACACGGTCGCCGCGACCGCCAGCGCGGGTCCGCGCAGGCTGGCCGTGAGCGACGGGTAGATGGTGTGCAGCCCGTCGAGCGCCCCGGTCAGCTGATCGCTCTGCGCGAATCCGGACATGAGCGCCTGAATGCTGTTGAACAGGCTCACGAAATCCCCGCCGCTGGTGTCGGCGAAGTCGCCGAGCGCGTCGGTGGTGGTGGCCACCTTCGACAGCAGGTCCACGATCTGCTGATTGTTCTCGGTCAGCAGGGCGATCAGCGCGGGAAAGGTGTCGGCGGCGGCGCCGAGTTGCGTCTTGCGCCGGGCCAATTCACCCGAGAGCGAGTTCATCCCGCCCAGCACCTGGTCGATATCCCCGGTCCGGGCATTGAGCGCTGCGATGGCGGCGGTCATCTCGGTGATCAGATGGGACAGCTCCGGCGCCCGGCCCGCGAACATGGAGTTCATCTCGCCGGTGATCTTGGCGGCCTGATTGATGCCGCCGCCGTTGAGCAGCAGCGAGATCGACATCATGAGCTGCTCCACCGACGCGCCCGCCGCCGTGTGATCGGTGCCGATGGTGTCGCCGTCGCGCAGCGGATCCCCGGCCTCCGGCGCGGAGGGCAGCGTCATGGCCACGAACATGTCACCGAGCGGGGTCGCCTGCCGCAACTCGACCGTGGTGCCCTTCGGGAGCCGGATGTCGTCGCGGATGAGCATCTGCACGTCGGCGATGAAGTTCGTGCTCTTGATCCTGGTGACCACGCCGATATCGGTGCCGCCGATCTTGACGTGCGCGTGGTCGGGCAGATTCAGCGCATCGGCGAAGGCCGCGTGAATCGTGTACCCGGGCGCGCCCAGGCCCGGCTTGGGCATGGGGAGCGTGTCCACCGTGACCGCGCACCCGGTGGTGGCGAGCAGGGTGGCGGCGGTGAGCAGTCCGCCGAGAGCTGTTGTGCGTAGTCTCATTTCAGGTTCGCGATTCCCAGTAGCGCGGCCGTGAGGCCGAAGTCGGGGCCGAAGTCCTGGACCTTGCCGGTGCGGCAGCCATCGAGGCGCATCTGGATGCGCTCGCAGAAGGCCGACAGGATCTCACCGTCGAGCAGCGACTTGTCCAGCAGGCCGTGCAGCCGCAGCGCCTGATCCTCCTTGCTGGTGGCATTGGCGATGTTCTGGAACAGCAGCGGCCCGACGTCCACGATCTCGGTCAGACCGCGGGCATTGGCGCGCATCTGATCGGTGATGGCCACGAAGCGGGTGAGCGCCCCGGCCAGCTGGTCCCTGTTCTGCCCCACCAGGGTCGAGGTATTGGTGACGAAATCGTCGAGCTGCCGCAACACCGCGTCGATGCCGGGGGCCTGGTCGCCCATCAGGTTCACCAGCTCGGTGAGCCGCCCGCTGAAGTCCCGCACCGTCTGATCGTTGGCGGCGATGACCTGGGTGATGTCATTGAGTTCGATGATGGTGTTGGAGATCTGATCCTTGTTGGCGAAGGTCACCTCGAAGGCCGAGGACAGCTGGTCGAGGGTCTCGCGCAGCTTGTCGCCATTGCCGTTGAGCAGCGGGAACAGCACCCGGCTGGCCATCGGGCCGGTGGTGTTGTCGCCCTCGAGCGCATCGCCGAGCTGGGAGAAGGTCGCGAGGATGCGGTCCAGTTCGACCGGAACCCTGGTGCGCTGCAACGGAATGTAGGCGCCATCGGTCAGGGTGGGGCCGTCGCCGGTGTAGGCCGGGGCCAGCTCCACGTGACGATTCGTGATCAGCTGCGGATTCACCAGTGCCGCAATGGCATCGGCGGGAACCTTGACATCCCGGTCCAGCGACATGGTGACCTGGACGTAACTGCCCTTGGGCGTGACGGTTTCGACAGTTCCGACCGGAACCCCGAGCACCGCAACATCATTGCCCGCGTACAGGCCCGCCACGTTCTCGAAGTCCGCGGTGACCTTCAGCTGCCCGCCGAGATACTCCTTCGACAGCGAGGACACCGAATCGGGCAGCATGCCGCACGCCGCGGCGAGCAGGAGCGCGCCGCAGGCCGCGGCCAGCTTCATTCGTTTGCGCAGTGTCATCACTTGCACCCCTGCACGGCCTGCGCGAAGCACAGCCAGTTGTCCGGGAACAGCCACGGCGCGTACACATTTCCGTACGGGCCGTCGCCGAGCACATTGTTGAACTGCCGCAAGGTCACCGGCATGATCTGGTACAGCCGGTCGAGGTTGCCCTTGTTCTTCTCCAGGCCCTCCGACATGGTGTTCAGGTCGGTGATGAGCGGGCCGAGCTGGTTGTTGTTCTCCAACCCCATCTGCTGCAACAGCTTCGACAGCGACGCCACATTGTCCAGCAGCTGCTTCAACAGCGTCTGGCGCTGCTGCACCGCGCTGCCGATGGCCTCCCCGCGGGTGAGCAGCAACAGCACGCTGTTCTGGTTGTCAGCGGTCAGCTGCGAGACGGTATCCATGCTCTTCAGCAGGGTGTCCACCTCATCGCGGCGGTCATTGATCACCTTCGCCAGCGCGCCCACACTGTCGAGTGCCTGCACGGTCAGCTCGGGCGAGTTGCCCATCTGCTGATCCACCAGATCCAGCGCCTGCCGCAGCTTCTGCGGATCCAGCTTCTCGACGCGCTCGAAGCTGTTCTTGTACTGCGGATCCTGGATGACCTTGCCCAGGTTGTAGGGCACCGAGGTGTGGTCGAGCTTGATCCGGTCGCCGGGCAGGGCCCGCCCGGCGCCGGGCGTCAGATCCACGTGCAACCGGCCCAGGATCGTCGACATCTTGATGGCCGCGCGCGCCTCGTCGCCGAGCTGGATGTCGCGGTGCACCCGCATGTCCACCAGCACCTTGCCGTTGTCGAGCTTGACCGCGCTGACCTGACCGACCTCGATGCCCGACACGTCCACGGTCGCGCCCGGCCGCAACCCGGCGGCCTGGGCGAACTCGGCGTGAATCGTCTTGTCGCCCAGCTGCGCCTGCTCGATCAGGGTGGAGCCGACCAGCAGTAGCACCACGAACGCCGAGGCGATCAGACCCAGCCGCAAATAGCGGTTGCGCAGGAAGCCGGGATAGTGGATCGAGGGCCGGCGCAGCGCCGGAACGCGTGGCCGCCTCATCGGCACACCTCCGAATGGGATTGGCCGCCGATCTGATTGAACAGACCGGGCGGGAGCAGCACGCCCCACAGCGAGACGTCGAGGCTGCACAGGTAGGCATTGCCGTACGCGCCGTAACTGCTGAAACGCGCCACGCCATTGAGCATGTCGGGCAGTTCGACGGCCGCCTTGTCCAGTGAGGCGCCGTTGAGCAGCAGCAGGGCGACACCGGCGGAGGCGTCGGTCTGGGCCGCGGCCGCGCCGGGCTTCACCTGGGCGAGCACGTTCACCAGCGAATTCGTTGCCGTCGCAACGCGTTCCACCGACGACTTCAGCGTGGAGCCCTGCGTGTACAGCGCCTCGGTGAGTGCCCGCGCCTGGGTGATCAGCGTTTCCAGCTCATTGCTGCGGTGGGCCAGCCCGGAGATGACGCTGCTGAGATTGCCGACCACCTGTCCTAGAATCTCGTCGCGCTGGCCGAACGTGCCGGCCAGCTGTGCGGACTGGGTCACCAGCGCGCTCAGCGAGACGCCATTGCCCTGCAGGGCCTGAATCAGGGTCTCCGAGAGCGAATTCACCTGATCCGGTTGCAGCACGCTGAACAGCGGCTCGAAACCGGACAGCAGTGAGGAGACGTCGAAGGAGGGTTCGGTGCGCTCGATCGGGATCTGTCCGCCCGGCGCCATCGGCTCACCGGCGTCCTTGCCGGGCATCAGCGCGACATAGCGCTGCCCGATGAGGTTCTGATATCGCACCAGCGCCTTGGTCGTGGTGGTCGGATGCTGGTCGTCCTCGATCCGGAAGTCGACCCTGGCCCGGTAGCCGTCGGTGAACTCGATGGTGTCGACCCGGCCGACGCGCACCCCCGCCATGCGGATGTCGTCGCCGATCCGCAGCCCGAGGACGTCGGAGAACACGGCGGAGTAGTCGTGTGTGCGGCCGGGCACGGAGCGCTGCAGCGTGGACCACATGGTGTAGGTCAGCACGATCGCCACCACGGCGAAAAGGCTGAAGCCCGCCAGGGCTTTTCCGGACTTCACGAGGCACCTCCGGGCTCGGCGGGGACCAGCGATCCACCGGCCAGAATGGGGGTGAGCAGCAGGACCTGTGCGGCATTGGGCCTGCCGCCGACGAGGGCGGCGATGGCGTCGGTGCCGCGCAGCCCGGCGGGCTGGGCCGCAGCCGGATTCGTCTCGGTGGCCGCGGCCGGTGCGGTGAGCCCCGGGATCGCCGGTAGACCGGGAATCGAGGGCAGGCCCGGGATCGCGGGCAGGCCGGGTGCCGCCGGCTGGGTGGTCTCGACGGGTGCGGGCCCCGCGGCCTCGAGTCGCTTGGGCCTGAGCTGCTGCGGAAACTCCTGTGCGGGAGCGGTTTCCGGCACGGTCGCACCGCCGCAGCGGGGCCCGGCGAGGTCACCGTAGTGCGGGCAGTCCGCCGCGGTGTACTGCTGGAACGGCGTGAAGGTCACGTCCATCCGCCAGACCATCTGCTTCTTCGGTCCGAAGGTGAAGGTGCCCTGCAGACGCTGCAGCGCCGTATTGAGATTGGCGATGGCGGTCGGAATCGCCTGCGGGTCCTGGGCCAGGCTGCCGAACAGCTGGTCGAGGCCCGACACCAGGAATTTGCCGGAGTCGGGATTGCGGGCGAAGAGCCCGTTCACCGTGTCCACGGCGGTGCCGCCGCTGGTGAGCAGGTCCATCAGCGCCGCGCGCTGCTCGGTGAGGGTGCGCGCGGTGGTCACCGACTTCGCCAGTGTCCCCACCAGATCCGGGGCCGACTCGCTCAGGGCGGTGGCCGCGCGACCGAGATCGCCCAGCAGACCCCCGATGCCCTCGATGCCGCGCACCTCGGTGATCCAGTGATCGAGCCGCTCCACGGTGGAACCGGGCACGCGCGCCGACGGATCCAGCGCCGCGGACAGCGTGGACAGCACCCGGCCCAGCTTCTCCGGCCGAATGTTGGTCAGCACCGTGCGCAGCACATTGAGCGTGGTCTGCAGCTGCACGGTCGCGCTGCTGGTGTCCTCGGGAATGGTCGCGCCCGCCCGCAGGGTGTCCCCGGTGGGCGTGGTGTCGACCAGTTCGACGGCGGTCACCCCGAACAGGTTGTTGGGAATGACCCGCGCCGCCACGGTTGCCGGAATGGTGCCCGCCACTTGCGGTTTCAGCGCCAGCGCGGCCCGCTGCCGCTCGCCCTTGGCCACCACCGACACCTCCTCGACGCGGCCGACGACCATGCCCCGGAATTTCACGTCGGCGTGGCCGGGCAGCCCGTCGCCGGTGCTGGTGAGCTCGGCGGTGACCGCCACCTTGTCCTCGAAGCGGCCGTTGTAGCGCATGGCCAGCAGATACAGCAGCAGCGATACGGTGGCGATCAGGGCGAGTCCGGCCAGCGTGAGCTGCCGGGCCGTGGGGCCCCGCCCGCTGGGATCGAGAATCATCGAAACACCTATCCTGAGATGCGGAAGCCGGGGTCGATCCCCCAGATCGCAAGGGTCAGAAAGAGATTGACGAAGACCATGACGACGATGACCATCTTGATGGCCTGCCCGGCCGCCACCCCGACGCCCTCCGGCCCGCCGGTGGCGACGAAACCGTGGTAGCACTGGATGAACGTCGAGATCATCACGAAGACCATGACCTTGAGCAGCGACCAGAACACGTCCGGTCCCAGCAGGAACTGGAAGAAGTAGTGGTCGTAGGTGCCGGCGGTGGTGCCGCCCAGGAACAGCACCGACAGCTTGGTCGCCAGGTACGCCACCGCCAGGCCCACGCTGTAGAGCGGGATGATGGTCAGCGTGGAGGCGATCATGCGGGTGCTGATCAGATACGGAAGCGGCCGGATGGCAAGGGATTCCAGCGCGTCGATCTCCTCGGAGATGCGCATGGCGCCCAGCTGCGCGGTGAACCGGCACCCGGCCTGAATGGCGAACGCCAGCGTGGCGATGACCGGCGCGATCTCGCGGGTGGTGGCGAAACCGGAAATGGCGCCGGTGAGCGGCGACATGGTGAGCAGGTTCAGCGCCGTGAACGACTCCATACCGACGGTGATGCCGCCGAAGCCGCACAGCGCCACCACCACGCCGATGGTGCCGCCGCCCACCACCAGGGAGCCGTTGCCCCAGCCGATGTCCGCGGTCAGGCGCAGCACCTCCTGGCGATAGTGCCTGAGCGCGAAGGGAATCGCGAGCAGGGCCTGGAAGAAGGTGATGACCTGGTGGCCGAGGCGCTGATTGGCCCGCACCGGAACGGACATCACATTCGCGGCCATCCGCACCGGCTCGAGCGCCGGGGGAGTGTAGGTCGTGCCCACCTCACACCACCTTCGACGGCAGCAGCGTGTTGTAGAGCTGGGTGAGCACGATATTGGTGGCGAACAGCATGAGCGCCGAGCTCACCACCGCCGAGTTCACCGCATTGGCCACCCCGCCGGGGCCGCCGTGCGCGTGCAGGCCGATATCGCAGGCGATCACCGCGGTCAGCAGGCCGAAGACGGCCGCCTTCAGCACCGCGATGACCAGATCATTGGCCACCGCGAAGGACGCGAACGAGCCGATGAACGAACCCGGCGTCCCCGACTGGGCGTAGACGTTGAACATGTAGGCGGTGGCGAAGCCGACGAAGACGATGAACCCGCACAGCAGCATGCTCACCAGCACCGCGGCCGCGATGCGCGGCGCGACCAGCCGCCGGACCGGGTCCACGCCCATGACCATCATGGCGTCGATTTCCTCGCGAATGGTCCGCGAGCCCAGATCGGCGGTGATGGCCGACCCGACCGCGCCCGCGATCATCAGCGAGGTGACCAGCGGCGCACCCTGGCGGATGATGCCGAGCCCGGCCACCGCACCGATGAACGTGGTCGCGCCGACCTGGTTGACCAGCGCGCCCAGCTGAATCGACACCACCACCGAGATCGGAATGGCCACCAGCACCGTCGGCGCGGCCGACACGCTCGTCATGAACGCGCACTGTTTGACGAACTCCTGATACGGGAACCGCCGGCGCAGGATCGACACCACCAGCTGCCGCAGCGCGTCGCGGCCCAGATCGACTTGTCGCCCAAGGGTTTCCAGCGAACGCTGCGGATGCCGCCGCCACAGCCCGCGCACGCTCTCGCCGATCCGCTCAAGCTCGGTGGGTTCGGCATTCGCTGCGGCGGAGGGCTTTTCGAGTGTCGTCATCAGGCCATGTCCTCGAGATAGTGCTGCAGCAGGACCAGCAGGTACCCGGCCACCGAGAGGCCTGCGGCCACGGTGCACAGCACGGCTGCCCACAGCCCGAAGCGCAGCACGGGATTGACTTCCATACGCCCACCGAGGATCTTGATGCCGATTACCAGGATGTCGATGAGCCAGACCAGGGTCATCATCTACGTCATGCACACATTCGAGAAGGTGAGCACGGGCCAGCACACGATGGATCCCAGGAACGAGATGATCACGTCGATGCCGTGCAGCTGCTTCAGATGCGAGGTGTGAGTGAGGGTCCAGATCACCCCGACCAGCCCGTAGGGGATGCCGAGAATGATGAGGGTCCCCAGGAATTCCGACACCTTCATCTCGTAGCCGAGTAGCCGATCCAATCGTTTCAGCATGTCGCGTATGTCCTTTCACTTCCCTGCCGGCCTCGGGCGCGGTGCGTGCCTCATTGCCGGTGCCGCGCTGTCCCCGATGCCGGTGCGCCCCCGGGCCGCTTCGCGAGTGCCGCCCGCAGCAGCGTATGTTACTAATGATTCTCGTATGTGGAAGTGGTTCCGATGATCTTTTTCGGTCGATATGCTCTGTAGTAACGCGGGTGTCGGCTTGTTACTGCCGGAACCGAGTATCTAAGTTATTTGCCATTCCTGCTTCAAACGACTGTCTGAGAGCGAGAATGATCAGTAACATAGCAGCCGTGCCGGGGTGCTCGGCGCAGGTTCGGCGAGGAGTGTCCGATGCAGGCAGGGGTCGGGTACGCCGTGACCGCCACGGAGAGAGGGAACCCATATGACGACCGGGGTAGCGCAGCCGTCCGGCTGGAATGATGATGAGGCACAGTCGAATCCGGATCCCGCAGGGGGCCGGGGCAGACCCCTGGTCCGGCGGATCTCGGTGGCGTCCGCACCGGCGGCCGGGGGCGCGGCGGCCCTGACCCTGGAGCAGACGCGCATCCACATCCCTGGCGTGCACCGCCCGGACGCCAAACGGCCGCCGAAGCTCGAAGACGCGATGGACTTCTGGCAGTTCTCGGGGGCCGCCGCGAATGTCGCCATGCAGATGGCGCGACCCGGCGTCGGCCACGGGGTGGCCGACAGCAGGGTGGAATCCGGCGCGCTCATGGTGCATCCCTGGAAGCGGTTGCGCACCACGGCCTCCTATCTGGCGGTGGCCATCCTGGGCACGCCCGAGGAGAAGATCGCCTTCCGGGAAGCGGTCAATGTGGCGCACCGCCAGGTGAAGTCGGAACCCGGTGCCGCGGTGAAGTACAACGCCTTCGACCGCGACCTGCAGATGTGGGTCGCGGCCTGCCTCTACATCGGGTTCGAGGACTCCTACCAGCTGCTCAACGGCCGGATGAGTCCCGAACAGGCGGAGGCGTTCTACTCCACGGCCGCGCCGCTGGGCACCACGCTGCAGGTGACCGAGGAGATGTGGCCCGGGACCCGCGCCGAGTTCGACGAATACTGGGTCGAGGCGTGCCGTCAGGTGGCCGCCGACGACAAGATCCGCCGTTTCATCGAGGATCTACTGCACCTCCGCATGATCCACTGGTATCTCCGGGTCGTCTTCGGCGGACTGCTGCGCTTCCTGACCGTCGGCTACCTGCCGCCGTACTTCCGCGAGCAGCTCGGTGTCGAGTGGACGGCCGCCGACCAACGCCGCTTCGAGCACCTGTTCCTGTTCGTCGGCTTCGTCAACCGCTTCATCCCGAAGTTCCTGCGCACCATGGGCACCCGCACCATGATGGCCGACGTGCGCCGGCGCATACACCGGCACAGGGCGCTGATCTGACCGCCGGTTCGATCAGTTCGATTGCACCCTCTGCGGCTGGGTCCAGCGGTCGATCACGCCCTGCATGGTGCGGGCGGAAATGGCCAAAAGCCTGACGACGTCAGCGATTTCGATACTCACGTCGCGCAGGGCCGCCGCCTCGGCAGGGCAGTCCATCCCGAAGCAGCGGGTGTACAGCGCGCGCAGCATCCGGTCCGTGTCGCCGGAGATCCGGTTCAGCTCCAGCCAATACGCCGGCATGGTCCGCGGTGACCGTACGAGCGCCAGGGCCTGGGAGGTCGCCCAGGCGGCGTCGGCGGTGCGGCGGATGAGATCGAGGACCTCGTCGGGAAAACCGGTGAGGCCGTGGATCTCGATCATGTGACCCACCGATTCCAGGCGGTCCACCGCGTAGTCGAGGGCGCTGGCCACGCGGTAGAGCTCGGTGCGATCGGGCGTCTCGAAGCGTTCGGCGACCAGCACGCACACCAGCTGTTCGGTCAGCTGGTGGCTGACCCGCGCGAAGGCGGAGAGCCGGACCCGCACGCCGTGCGGGTCGGGTACGTCGAGCCGGATCTCCTCGAGGGTGTGGGCCGCGGCGACGAGATTGTTGGCGGCCGAGGCGAAATAGAGCTCGATCGCCGGCCCCGGGCGGGGCCGGCGCAGCTGTTCGTGGGTCACGCACTCACCGGCTGGGACAGGTCGTAGACGGTGGTTCCGCCCACGGTGACGGTGGCGAAGTGGGACTTCACCCACTCGGTGATCTGGGCGGCGGTGGAATTCGAACCGCCCATGGCGAAGCCCTCCAGGAAGTACCGGACCTGACCGGCCGACACATACTGCTGGAACTGCTGGAGCGTGGGCGAGTTGTCGCCGCCGGAGAAGCCACCGATGGCCATGACCGAGGTTCCGGACTTCAGGGCGAGCGTTGCCGCCGACATCGAGCCGACGGACGCGGCCGACCAGCGTCCGCCGGTGTGCGCCAGCAGGCTGACCAGCTCGGCATTGTTCCCGGTATCGGAACCCGGTCCCTGCCCGCCCGGCGCGTCGCCCGGGCCACCACTCGGAAACCCTTCGGCCCGTTGGCCGGAGCCATCGGCCGGTAACCCGCCGGAGGCGTCCCCGCCCGAGCCGGGACCGCCGGCGGGCATCGCTCCGAAGGGCTGACTGGTGGGCCCCGAGTTCGGACTGCCGCCGCTGTGGCCCTGACCCGCGGTCGCGATCGCCCAGGCTCCGGTGCCGCCCAGCCCGAACAGCAGGCCCGCGGCGGCCAGTGCGAGGGTGTAGCGGCGGGCGCCGCGGGTGCCCGCGACCAGGGCCAGCGCGACCAGGATCGAGCCGGCGAGGATCGTCCAGCGCAGCCACGGCAGCCAGTCGGGAGTGCGGTGCAGCAGCACGAAGGACCAGGCGCCGGTGCCGGCGGCCATGGCCGCGAGCGTCAGCCGTGCGGCGGGATGCCCTGCCCGGGACCACAATTCACGCACCGACAGGGCGACCAGCGCGCCGATGGCCGGGGCCAGGGCGACCGTGTAATAGGGGTGCACGATGCCGCTCATGTACGAGAAGGTCAGGCCGGTGACCAGCAGCCAGCCGCCCCACAGGATGAAGGCCGCCCGGGTGCGGTCCGTGCGCGGGGCGCGGCGGGTGAGCCAGAGCCCGGCGACGAGCCCGATCAGCGCGGCGGGCAGCAGCCAGGAGATCTCCGCGCCCATCGCCGAATTGAACAGGCGGGTAATGCCATTGGCGCCGCTGAAGCTGGGGGCGCCGTGCATGCCCTCCGGCAGGTCGAAGCCGCCCCCGCCCCCGCCGGAGCCCGGGTTGCCGTGGCCACCGAAGATCCGGCCCAGGCCGTTGTAGTCGACCGCCAGCTGCCAGAGGCTGTTGGTGGTGGAACCGCCGATGTACGGCCGCGAATCCGCCGGCCACAGCTCCACCAGCGCGATGTACCAGCCCGCCGAGACCACCACGGCGAAGCCGGCCAGGATCAGGCTCCAGATCCGCTGCCGCAGTGGCGCGTTGGCCGCGATCAGATACGCCAGTGCGAGACCGGGCAGGATGAGGAACGCCTGCATCATCTTGGTGAGGAACCCGAAACCGACTGCGACACCGGCCGACACCAGCCAGAGCGTCGGCGCGGAGAGCAGACGGTCGCCGGCGGCCGTGATCGCGCGGACCGTGCAGTAAGCGGCCGCGACCAGCAGCAGGACCAACAGCGCGTCCGGATTGTTGAATCGGAAGATGAGCACTGCCACCGGGGTCAGCGCGGCGATCGCCCCGGCCACCAGTCCCGCGCCCGGTCCACTGAGCCGGCGCACGGTCGCGACCAGCAGCCCGGTCGAGGCGACACCCATCAGTGCCTGTGGCACCAGCACCGCCCACTGCCCGAACCCGAACAGCCTGCCGGACAACCCCAGCACCCACAGCGCGGCGGGCGGCTTGTCGACAGTGATGGCATTGCCCGCGTCGAACGACCCGAACAGCAACGCCTTCCAACTCTGCGACCCCGCCTGCGCGGCCGCCGAGTAGTACTCGTTGGCCCATCCTGAATTCGTGAGGTCCCACAGATACAGCACCGCGGTCACGGCCAGCAGACCGAGCAGACCTGGCCGCGCCCACCGCGGTTGCTCCGGAGGCCCGAAAAGCGCTCGCCCGAACCAGTTCTCACGATCCGATCCGCTGCGCTCGGTCAGCCGGTGCGCCCCGGCCACCCCCGGCCGCTGCGTCGTCGATGTCATCTCCACGTCCCTTCATTCACCGCCATGCCGTTGCTCCGGCGCGGTTCTCGAACCCGATCCTGATCGACCGCCCTCGGGGGAATGTGGCGCGAACCTGGGAACCAGCTGGCAATGCCGCGTGAGCACCCTGCGCCTCCGCTGTGCCCCGAACCCGGCGCACGGGCGCGGCCGAATTCAACCACGGCGTCGCGCCCGTGCCGGGCGGCCTTGGTGGTCGGGCACCGCACGCGCTCGGGCCGGTTAGGGGGGCCTACGTCAAGGCGCGCCACTACGCGGACACCGTCTTCCACCGGGTGATCCGAACTTCACGATCCAGGGTGGCGGCCTGATCGCCGACAGGCAGCAGAAGTCTGCCGAGCAGACACCGCGGCTGCGCGCGGCCACCGCAGTCCGTGCGGCCTGCTGCATCGCGGCTGCCTGACAGACAGTGCTGCGGCGTGCGGCGCGATCCACGAGATGTTCGCCGACTGCGATCCGCCCGGTGTCGAGGCATGCACCAAGTCCCGACTGCGGTCTGAGCGGTGGTTCTCGAGTTGGCCAGAGGTTGGCCGGATACCGTCGGCCCGGCCCGCGCGAACGCGGCGGGGCGGAAGGAGATCGGAGTGTCGGGGAGCCGGAGCATTCGGGGTCGACGGACTGGTGCGGGCCGCGCATCAGCAGGGGGAGGACGCGCGTGAGGGATCAGGCGCCCGGTCTGCGCTGCGCGTTCGGTGCTGCGGCGAGTTGCCGCTTGCCACTTGTCGGATGCGCGGGAGCGGGCCGTGCCTGTGTTTAGGTGGGTGGCGTGAGCGAGCTACCAGCCGGGGAGGCGGCCGCAACGGGTGCTGCGCGGCGGGTTCGGGGTCTGCGGCGGTGGACCCTGCGGACGCGGCTGCTGGTGGCGGTCGTGGCCATCGCGGTGGTCGGGCTGACGGCGTTCGGAGTGCTGAGTGTGGCGGCGCTGGGACGGTCGGAACTGGCGCGAATCGATGGGCAGTTGAATTCGGTGGCGGTGGATATGGCCGCCCAGAGCCATCCGCCTCCGCCGCCGCGGTCCACCTCGACGGTGCAGGGATTGCCGTCGACGTTCCAGATCCAGTTCTTCGACAGTGCGGGACAGCAGGTCGGGCAGATCGGGGTCGGCGCGAACGATCTGGCCCTGCCCGCGATGGACAGGTCCGCGGTCGAGGCGCGCGGGAGCAAGATCTTCGAGGTCGACGACTCGCACGGGACACCGTGGCGGGTGCGCACAGTCGCGCAACCGCCCAACGAAGACCAGCCGGACGGCGGAACGGCGGCGGTCGTCATGCCGCTGGATGGCTATTACGCGACCGCCCGTGAGCTGCGGACCATCGAATTGATCGCGGGTGCGGGACTCATCCTGGTGCTGGGCGGCGTGGCGGCCTGGCTGGTGCGTGTCGGATTGCGGCCGCTGTCGCGCATCGAGCACACGGCCGAGGCCATCGCGGCCGGTGATCTGGATCGCCGAGTCGAGCACGCGGATACCCATACCGAGGTCGGGCGCCTGGGGACCGCGTTCAATGTGATGCTCGAGCGGCTGTCCACCACCATGCGGCGGCTCGAGGAATCCGAGTCGCGCATGCGGCTCTTCGTCGCCGACGCTTCGCACGAACTGCGCACTCCGCTGACCTCGATCCGCGGCTACGCCGAGCTGTACCGGATGGGCGGCGGCGCGGACCCGGCCCAGGTCGCCACCATGATGCGGCGCATCGAGGACGAGGCCGCGCGCATGGGCGTGCTCGTCGACGATCTGCTGCTGCTCGCACGGCTCGACGAACAGCGCCCGCTGGATCTGACCGACGTGAACCTGTCCACCGTCGCCGACGAGGTGGTGCGGGACGCACGGGTCCGGCAGCCGGAACGCATTGTGCGGCTGCGTCTTCCGGACGAACCCGTGCACGTCGTCGGCGACGAGCACCGGCTCCGTCAGGTGCTGACCAACCTGGTCGGCAACGCGCTCGTGCACACCCCCGCCGCAGCGGAGCTCGATGTTCGGATCGGGTGGGGCGCGGTGCCCGCCGAGACCGCGGGCGGCCGGGCGGAGTGGCCCCGGACCGGGACGGCCGGTGTCGAGCCGCGCGGCACCGGGGTGGTCGCGGCGGCCGGGGCGGAACTGCCCGCGGGCGCTGCGGCCGTGATCGCCGAGGTGTCGGACACCGGGCCCGGCATCCCGCTGGGGAAGGCCGAGCACGTGTTCGACCGCTTCTACCGGGTGGACGAATCTCGTTCGCGCGCCGGTGGTTCCGGCCTCGGCCTGGCGATCGTCGCGGCCGTGCTGACCGCGCACGGCGCTCGGATCCAGCTGCTCACGGGCGCGGGCGCCGGCACGACGTTCCGGATCGTGTTCCCGATATCGGACACGCCCGGCGCCACCGGCCGGGGTTCACAGGAAACGCCCAGCTGACGCCGAGCTGGAGCGGTGGTGGCGGCAACCAGGATGACCGGTATGAATCGGTGTGGGACGCGGGTGCGCATAGGGTGTCGAGCGTGAGCGATCGCGCCCCGGCGGGGGCGGCGACCGTGCTGGTCGTCGACGATGAGCCCTACATTCTGGACCTGCTCTGCTCCGCGCTGCGGCTGAGCGGGTTCGAGGTGTACTCGGCCGACACCGGCCGCGGCGCGTTGGAGGCGGCGACCCGGCGGCGACCCGATGTCATGGTCCTCGATGTCATGCTGCCGGACCTGGACGGATTCAGCGTCGCCCGGCGGCTGCGCGCGGCGGGCAGCGAGGTGCCGGTGCTCTTCCTGACCGCCCGCGACGCCGTCGAGGACCGCATCGCCGGACTCAGCGCCGGCGGCGACGACTACGTGAGCAAGCCCTTCAGCCTCGAAGAGGTGGTCCTGCGGTTGCACGCGATCCTGCGCCGGACCCGGCCCGGCGACGAGGACGGACCCGGCCGGCTGCGCTTCGCCGACCTGGAACTCGACGCCGGCACCCACCTGGTGTTCCGCGCCGGTGAACAGATCTGGCTGTCCGCCACGGAATTCAAGCTGCTGCACTACCTGATGCTCAATGCGGGCAAGGTGGTGAGCAAGCGCCAGATCCTCGATCGCGTGTGGCAGGCCGAGGAGGGCCGCGCCGACCGGGTGGTGGAGACCTTCGTCAGCCAGCTGCGCCGCAAGATCGACACCGGCCATCCGCCGCTCATCCACACCGTGCGCGGCGTCGGCTACACCCTCCGCGAATCCCCCTAGCGCGGACTCCGGCGATCACACCCGATCGAGGAAACCGTTGCCGTAGTCGATGTTCCGGGCATCACGCAGATCCGTATCCGGCGTGAATCGCACCGTGTCGGTGCGATCCCACAGTTCCATTCCGGCTATGGCGGACTGGCAGTCGCGAATGCAGCGGCGGACGCCATTTCGGATTCTCGGCGGCAGCTGCAGCGCATCCATTTCTGCCGTAATTGCCTGGGCCGCGGCCTGATTGTCGGCGATTCGGGCGTCTATCGAACGGCGGACTTCCGTGACCGCCTGCGGCAGTTCCATTCCCAGATGATGCTGCAGAGTCGTCACCAGATTGATGGTGTCCTCGGAATCGGTTTCGATTGCCAGCGAATGCAGATCATTGATCAGGCACATGATATCGGCGGTGGTGGCGATTATCTCCTGATACGCGGGACCGTAATACAGGGCGTCGGGAATTTCGGTGTGCTCGATCACCTCCGCCAAATCCACCGTCGGCAATACCGTGCATGCGTCCCGGCGTAGTCGCGGATATTCCTCCGGACTCGGCGACTTGCCGGCCCGACGAAATGCATTCTCGCGCGCGTGACCGACCAGCCACAATTCCAGGTTCAATGCGAATCGGCGCGCCCAGGCCTCGGAATTGCGCGGGAAGGTGCGGGTGCAGAGATTGGACAGAGCTGCGATGACGGGTGGTACCGGACCCGCGACCCCGCGCTCGTGCACCACCTGCAGTGCGGCGTGCCGGAGGCGGTCGTAGTCGTCGAGCCGACCTGTGGTGATGGCCAGATCCTGCAGATCGTCGAAGACGAAGAATACGGTGATCCATTCGGCGACCAGGAGCATGTCGGCGAAAGACGAGGTGGGGCACCAATATGCCGAGAATCGCGCGTAGCCGAGCGATTCGAACTTGCGGGCCGCCGCCTCGTCCTGGAGCAATCCGAAACGCTGTGCCCAGATCTGAACTCTTTCCTGCGCTCGGTCGCTCATCGAATGCCGCTGCGGCAGGAACGGAAGCGGGATCTCCAGGTGCCGCAAGTCGTGTTCGTTCATCGGTAACACCTGGGTTCACTCGGGTGGAGGCGGGATCCCTCCGGCGATCAGCGTAACCGACATTTCGGGCGATATTCGCGGATTCGCAAGATCCGCAGAGCGGCAACCAATTTCGCCGGGACCGCGGACGGCCGCGCAACAGCTGCCGGAGGTACGGTGAAGGGGTTCCCGTCCAGTCCGCAAACCCCTGCGAGTCATTGTGTACGAGGAATCCACCGCCGCGGTCCGCAAGCACGCGCTGATGTCGTTGTGGCAGTTGATCAGGGTCGTCGACGAGGACCCCGACGGCATGATCAGTGGGTCGCCCTACGCTACGGCCGGCGTGGTCGGACGGCTGTGGCAAACACCCCGAGTGCTGTCCGCGACGCCGGCGCGGCTGGGGCTGAATGCGTTGGCGCGCACCCAGAACGGCGAAGGCAGCCGGGGGAGCGAGTTCCTCTTCGCGGATCCGGAAGTCTTTCTTCCAGAACGACTGCCCAGTCTCGAGGCGATCGAGTGCACGATTCCGGTTCTGCTGGAACGACTCGCGAAGGTGTCCGACACGGTCGCGCGATGGGCGGGGCGCGATTCGTACCGTGGCAGACGGGTCGCCGCGGTGCGCCGGCTCGTCGAAACGCAAGAACTGGACGGTCATTGGGACGACCGGACGGAGGCCTCGCCGTATCCGCCGACCGCCGCCGCGGCCATGGCGCTGGTTCGCGCGATCGAATCGGAGTTCTCCGCCGATGCCTTGCTGGCGGTGGCCCGGGCGATTGCCTGGTTGCTCGCGACCCAGCGGCCGGGCGGATCCTGGGGCGTGTGGCATCCCACCGCGGAGGAGACCGCGTGCGCGGTGCACGCGCTGTGCGCCTGTGCGAACCCGTCGGCCGAGCGTTCGGTGGCCCGTGCATTGCGCCGGTCTCACATTTTTCTTGCCGATTGCTATGACGCCGCGACGGCCGATTCGACGCGAACCCCATTGTGGCACTACAAAGATCTTGGATCGCCGCTTAGAATCGAGCGTCTGTATACATTGACCGCCCTGCTCATGAGTGGTTCACCGCTACGGTGAGGCCATGGCGGGACCTTGGTCACCGACCACGGACGGAACTCGTTCGAAACGTGGTTGCTGCGCGATATGTGGTGGGAGGATTACCGACGTGGAGCAAGCCGTTTTCGGCGCTGTCGAGATCTCGTCGTCCTCGACCCTTTCGCCACGTCAGGCGTTCGAGCAGTGGGAAGCCCTGATGGCGGATGCGGTCGCACCGTCGGTGATCGAGCCATTGCGCACAGGGCACTGGCACGGACAAGTCGCCACGACTCAATTCGACGGATTCGCGGTGTCGCGCATGCAGGCCAGCGCGCAACGGGCATTGCGGACAAAAAAGATGGTGGCGCAGTCGACCGGTGAGTTCTTACTGGTGAATATCGTGCTCGAAGGAACGAATTGGACCGAGCAGCGCGGCCAGACGGCCGAATGCAAGCCCGGCACCATCTCGTTCTTCGACAGCGGTGTGCCGCTGGAGAGCCGCACCACCGACAATTGCCTGTCGACGCTGGTACGCGCCCCGCTGCAACTGGTGCTCGAGCATTCCGGCCTCACCCGCGACCAGCTACCCACCGCCACCGCCGTTCCCGCCACGGGGGCGCTGGGCGTGGTCGCCGGCTTCTTCCGCAATCTGGCCGAGCTACCGCCCGACGACATCGCGCGTGCGGTCACCGTCTTCGGCAGTGACGCCGCCGGCATGATGGCGTCGGCGTTGCTGCTGGCGAACGGCGAAAGTTCGCCCGGCCCATCGGATTCGCTCTACACGCGGCAGCAGGTGCTGGCCTACATCCGCAAGAACTTCACGAACTCGGACCTCACGGTCGACGAGATCGCGCATGCCTGCCTGATCTCGCGGCGCACGCTGTACCGGGTCTGCGAGGGCTTCGGTGAGCCGGGCGGGATCGTCCGCCGCACCCGGATCGCCCATGCCCGCCGCCTCATCCGCGCCGACCCCTCCCGATCCCTGGCCGCCGTCGCCGCCGCGTCCGGTTTCGCGACGGACCGCCACTTCTATCGGGCGTTCCGCGAGGAAACCGGGCTCACCCCGGGCCAATTCCGCGACCAGCTCGGCCCCCGCAACCGCATGCGCTGAACCACAACAGGATTGGGGAGCCGTCACCACCTGTGCTCGAATCTCGGTTCCTGATCAGGGACGGGGTCGGGTGGGGGTGAAGGTGTCGACCGGGGTGGGTTCGCTGCGGGGACCCACCAAGGCGTAGTAGGTGGCGGTGATGGTCGTATGGCCGCCGGGACTGCCGGGATCGACGTCGAAGCAGCAGAAGCCGTAGGGATTGGTCATATCCCGGAAGGCGGACCAGGGCGCGGGCTCGGGGACAGTGGTGGGCAGGCGTTTCCCCAGCAGCGGGCCGACCTCGCCGAGGCCGGTGATGACATTGCAGTGCGGGTCGGGCGAGAGCATACCGGTGCTGGGGGCCGAGGTGCCGCCACCGCCGATCACCAGGTGCACGGTGCCTTTCGAGGTGTCGTACGGGCCGTGGCCGGTGTCGGTGGGGGCCGGGGTGAGCCGCACCCGCGGTGCGGTGACCGACACCGTCGTGTGCCACGACACCACCGCCTCCCGGGCCGCGTCCGCGCCGTACTGCAGATGCACCCCGCGCACCGCGGGAGCCTCCGAATCCGTTGGCTTCCGCCATAATTCGGCCGCTCCGCTCCCGCCCTCGGAACGCAACGCCACCGTGCCCGCCGCCCCCGCCGCGATCCCCGCCGCCGCGGCCCCGGCCGTCGCCGTGAACAACCCGCGCCGGCTGACTCCCCGGCCCGCCCCCGGACCACTGCTCTCCGCTGCCATGCCCCGCAAGCTAATCGCGCCCCGAACGCCCCGCCATGCGACAATGCCCACTCCTACTGGCCAGAAATCGTGGTTGACGCACAGTGGAAACCATGTGGACGGCATACGCGGAGAGGGGAATCGGAATGTCGGAGCTGCCCGCATGGTCGAGGCAGGACGGGTACGGAGTGCGATTCGAGTGGGGGCTGACCGGTGCGCGGGCACTCGGGCCGGGGTGTGCGGTGCTCGTGGTGATCGATGTGCTGTCGTTCACGACCGCGGTGTCGGTCGCCGCCGAGTCCGGTACGCGGGTGTTCCCGTATCCCGCACGCGATTCCACGGCAGTGGATTTCGCGGTGTCCCGGGATGCCCGGCTGGCCGTCGGCCGCACTGCGATGAGCGCCGCGAATCCGTGGTCGCTGTCCCCGGCCGCGCTGCGCCGGGCGCCCGCGCCGGAACGGCTGGTGCTGCCGTCGCCGAACGGGTCGGCCATTTCCGCTGCCGTCGAGGGGATTCCGGTGGTGGCGGCCTGCCTGCGGAACGCGCCGGCGGTGGGCCGGTGGATCGTGAAGCAGGGCTGGGGCACCGTGGATCGGCCGGTCGGGGTGATCGCCGCCGGTGAGCACTGGCCGGGTCGGGAGGTGCTGCGCCCGGCGATCGAGGACTGGCTCGGCGCCGGTGCGGTCATCGCGGCGCTGTCGGAGCACGGAGCCGGGCCCTTGTCACCGGAGTCGATGGCCGCGCGGGCCGGTTACTCGGGCATCCCCGATGTGCCCGCGCTGATCGGTGACTGCGCCTCCGGACGGGAGCTGGCCGCCATCGGATTCGGCGACAATGTGGCGATCGCGGTCGAGATCGACAGCAGCGCAGCGGTTCCCGTGCTGAGTGGCGACAGCTTCGCCGACGCCGGGCCGGGTGCTCGGGTGTGACCGGTTTCGCGTCGATGTCCGGTGCGTGGCCGTGATCACACTTGCCCGTTGTGCCCGAATGTTCGCTGTGCGCGAAGCCGTTCGACGAGCGGTGCCGGGCCGGGGTTTGATGGTTGCGTACCGGTAGCGGTTGCCTATCACCGCGAGCCGGTGGCGTTTCGCGGTCCAGCGGCGACCAGAGGACGGGGATAGGCTGACCAACGTGCAGAGGGAGCGATCGTGAACGAGACATCCGGCGCCGCCCTGCCTTCCACCGCTCCCGATTCGGACCCGATGATCGCGGAGGACGTTTCGGAACGGCTGACGGAGGAATTCGGCGCGGCGGTGGACGCCGCCACTGTCGAGCGCATCCTCGACAGCTCTTACGCGCACCTCGACGCCATCGGCATCGACCGTGCCCGGCTGGCCGGGGTCGCCGAGCGGTTCGCGCGCGAACGGTTGACGGCCTTGGCCCGCGCCGAGGGACGCGCCATCCGTACCGGTCCGGCGGTGCTGTTCGTGTGCACGCACAATGCGGGACGTTCACAGATGGCGCTCGGATTCTTCAACCGGCTGGCCGGCGACCGGGCGTCGGCGTGGTCGTGCGGTTCGGCGCCGAACACTGTGGTCAATCCGCTCGTCGTCGCTGCGATGGCCGAGCGCGGGGTCGACATCGCCGACGAATTCCCGAAGCCGTGGGCCGATGAGCTGATGCGGGCCGCCGATGTGGTCGTCGACATGGGCTGCGGTGACACCGATCCGATCATCGCCGGGCACCGCTTCGAGCAGTGGCCGCTGCCCGATCCGGCGGGTGGGGGCATCGAGGAGATCCGCGGCATTCGCGACGCGATCGAACTCCGGGTTCGCCGCCTGGTGGCCAATCTCGGTCTGGCGGCCTGACCTGCGCCTTTCCCGGCCTCACGACCTGGTGTGCCTAGGATGGGGACCATGCTGGAGATCAGGCAGCTGAAGATCTTCAGGGCGGTCGCGCGGACCGGGTCCTACTCCGCCGCCGCCCGGCAGCTCGGCTACACCCAGCCCGCGATCAGCCAGCAGATCAAGGCCATGGAACGCGTGCTCGGCACCCCGCTGGTGACCCGGTCGGGCCATCAACTGCAGCTCACCGAGGCCGGTGCGGCACTGGCCCGGCATGCCGCGACCGTGCTCGGCAGTCTCGACGCGGCCGAGGCCGAGATCCGGGCGCTCACCGAACTGCGGGCCGGGACGGTGCGGCTGGCGGCGTTTCCGAGCGCGTGTAATCTGCTGGTGCCCAAGACCATTGCGCGCATCCAGGCCGCGGAACCGCGGCTGAAGGTCGCCCTGATCGAGGCCGAGCCGCCGGAATCGGTGGCCATGCTGCGGGCGGGGGAGTGCGAGATCGCCATCGTCTTCGACTATCCGCACGGCAAGGTGCCGGACAGCGAAAGCTCCTGTGACGCAGCCAGTCCCGACCTCTCCGAGCTGAATGCGCACACCCTGCTCACCGATCGGCTGCGGGCGCTGCTGCCGGCCGGGCACCGCCTGGCGGGGACCGCGCGCACCACCCCGATGCAGCTGTCGGAACTGGCGAAGGAGACGTGGATCGCGGGCTGTCCGCAGTGCCGGGGACACCTCGTCGACGCCTGCGCGGACGCGGGATTCCATCCGGACATCGCCTATGCCACCGAGAATCCGGGCGCGGTCGCCGGATTGGTGGCCGAGGGGCTGGGTGTCGCGCTCGCCACCGAACTCGCGCTGTCCGGTGTGCCTGCGCCGGAGGCGGTGCGCTCGCTTCCGGTGGAACCCGCCATGGAGCGGCGGGTGCTGGCGGTCACCTTGCCCAAACTCGAGTCGGTTCCAGCGGTGCGCGCGGTCATCGGCGGACTGCGGGAGTCCGCGCGGCTGGTGGAGGCCGCCGTCTCGCACTAGCCCCGATGGTGGCCTCGGCGTACGGGTCACCGCACCGGGCCATTAGCGGGGCTTTCACCCCCTATTACAGCTGCTTGGGAAATATCGCCCCAGGTCACACTGGGAGGCCCTGATTCCCGGCTAGCGTCGAAGGTGCCCTGCTCCGCTTCGCGGGCCTGAACCAGAAGGACACCGAGATGGCTGTGATCCAGGACAACGCGCTCGTCGACGAGACCGACATCGACCGCTCCGACCCGGAGTACCGGAGCTGGCTGCGCGAGGCCGTACGCAAGGTGCAGGCCGACGGCAACCGCTCCGCCGACACCCACCTGCTCACCATCCCGCTACCGCCGGAATGGGGCATCGACCTCTACCTCAAGGACGAATCCACCCATCCCACCGGCAGTCTCAAGCATCGGCTGGCGCGGTCACTGTTCCTGTACGCGCTGTGCAACGGCTGGCTGCGGCCCGGCCGCCCGGTGGTGGAGGCGTCCAGTGGATCCACCGCGGTGTCGGAGGCGTACTTCGCCAAGCTGATCGGCGTGCCGTTCATCGCCGTCATGGCGCGCTCCACCGTGCGGTCCAAGATCGACCTCATCGAATTCCACGGTGGCGCCTGCCATCTCGTCGACGACCCCAGCGAGGTGTACGAGGTCGCGGCCCGGCTCGCCCGGGAACGGGGCGGCCACTACATGGACCAGTTCACCTACGCCGAGCGCGCCACCGACTGGCGGGGCAACAACAATATCGCCGAGTCGATCTTCCGCCAGCTCGAACAGGAGCGTTACCCCGAGCCGAGCTGGATCGTCGCCACCGCGGGTACCGGCGGCACCTCCGCGACCCTGGCCCGCTACGTCCACTACACCCAGCGTGACACCGGCATCTGCGTCGCCGACCCCGAAAACTCGGCGTTCCTGGAAGGTTGGCGCACCCTCGACCGAAATACCACCTCCGCCAAGGGATCCCGCATCGAGGGCATCGGCCGGCAGCGCATCGAACCCAGCTTCCTCCCGCACGCCATCGACCGCATGATCCGCGTCCCCGACGCCGCCTCGGTCGCCACCGTCCACCTCCTGCAGCGTCTGCTCGGCCGCCGCTGCGGCGCCTCCACCGGCACCGGGGTCTGGGCCGCCTTCGCCGTCATCTCCGGCATGCTCGCCCGAGGCGACCGGGGCAGCGTCGTCACCCTCCTCTGCGACCCGGGCGAACGCTACCTCGACAAGTACTACAGCGAGGCCTGGCTCGCGGGACAGGGCATCGATCCGACGCCGTATTCTGTTCGGCTGGAACAGTTTCTGCTCACGGGTGAGCTCTCCCGCTGAGGCATCGGTTCGATGCCAGCGGTCTCGCTACCAATACTGATGGCGCTTTCCGTCGGTGTCGGCGATGAAGACGACCGCGGCCGCGCCGGACAGGTCGGCGGGGGTGAGTGGGATGTGGCCGGGCACAATCGGTGTGCTCGTGCCGGTGGACGGGGAGAGCGCGGCGCGCAGGGGCGCTGCCGGGAAGAGGGTGCGGTGGGGTGTGGCTGCTGCCAGTGAGTGCTGGAGGGTGTTCGGGTCGGGGTCGGGGCTGGCGTCGGTTGCCACGAACAGGTAGCGGTCCGCGAGCGTCATGTGGACCAGCGCACCGGCGTTCGCCCAGCACTTGGTGTCATCATGGGCGGGGCTCAGGTGGGCATTGTGGGCGAAGACCAGGGATGGGCCCCGGTGTTGCTCCTGGGCGACTATGGCGAGCAGGTAGTCGGCCATCATGTCGGCGCGGACGCTGAGGACGGTGTCGATGCGGTCGGGAGTGTCGGTGGCCATGGCGGCGTGGAAGCGGAGCAGGCCCTGGGCGGTGCGGGCGTAGGACACGGCTCGGTCGTAGGCGTCGGGGTCGGCGGGGCGCAAGCCGGGGGAGGCGCGGTGCAGTGCGCTCGCGAGATCGTCGGCGAGGAGGCGGAGGGCCTGGGCTCGGGGGGAGTTGCCGATGGATGCCGCCGGGTCGTACATGGCGGCCGGATTCGTCCAGTCGGCGTCCTCACCGGCCAATTCGTCCAGTTTACTCAGTGATTCGGGACGCAGGGCGTCGGGCAGGCAGTCGGCGGCCCGGGCGAGGGCATGGCGTGGGCCGGGGGCGCCGGCGTATTCCACCGGGGCATCGAAGCCGTGGAAATGCACCCGATCCTCCGGCGCGCGGGAGGTGTTGTGCGCGCGGAGCCATTCGACGAGTTCGCGATTGCCGGGCACCGCGCCGAAACCGTGGCTGAACCCGGTGGCGAGCACGGAGTCGATCTGGGTGGACGCGCCGCACACGTAGTCGTCGACAATGGACGCGGCGAAGTAGTCGCTCTCCAAAACGACTGACCGGTAACCCCGTTCGATGAGATGACCGAGAACGTCGTTGCGCAGCAGCGGGAATGCGGCGATGCCATGTGTCGGCTCGCCGAGCGCGAACAGGGCGGGCGGTTCGGTGCGGGTGGCGAGCAGGTCGTCGAGGGCGCGGCCCAGGTTTTCCGGGTCGTCGATCGGGCGGCCGATGGCCTGTATTGCGGTGGCAGTTGACATGGAGACCCCTTCCAGAAGGAACTGCCTTCGACACTATCGTTGAAGGTTCGTGTGAAACTTGCCCGAGAGTGACCACGTGTCAGGTGTTCGAACCCTCAAACGGAGGTGCGATCTGCGACCCATCGATCTCGCGCGGGAACACGGATTGTCCGCGCAGGCCATCCGGAATTACGACGAGGCAGGCGTCCTCCCGCCCACCGAACGCAGCGACACGGGCTACCGGCTCTACACACCCCTGCATGCCCAGGCCCTGCGCGCCTTCCTGGCGCTACGGCGTGGTCACAGCCATCAGCCGGCCATCGACATCATGCGCGCTATCAACCGCCGCGACACCGAAGCCGCCTACCGGCTCATCGACGCCACCCACCTCGCCCTGCACACCGAACGCGCCACCCGAGCCGACGTCGCGAGGGCCCTGCACAGCCTGTCCACCCCGATCCCGCCGGATACCACGCGCAGGCCGCTGACCGTGGGCGAACTCGCCCGCCGCCTCGACCTGCACCCGGCGACCCTGCGCACCTGGGAAACCGAGGGCATCCTGCATCCCGAACGCGATCGCGCCACCGGCTACCGCCACTACGGCCCGGACTGCGTTCGCGACGCCGAGATCGCCCGCCAACTGCGCCGCGGCAACTACCAGCTGTCCCAGATCACCCAATTCCTCGACGCCCTCCGAACCGCAGGCGGCACAGCAGCTCTGACCGTCTTCCTCGACGCCTGGCAAGAACGCCTGACCACCCGCAGCCGCGACCTCCTCACCGGCGCAGCCCAACTCGACGCCTACCTCACCCTGCTCGATCAGCGCGGCCCCGAGGCGATTCGGGATCGGTGACGGCCATGGCGCCCCGCCCAGGAGTTGACGGTGCGTCAGGGGTGGAGGGGTTGCCGGCGTGGGACGACGCGCCGATGGCTGATGCGCCAGCCGGAAGCGGTGCGGACGACGATGTCCTCGTAGGTGACACTGCCGTTGGTGCCGTCGGTCGCGACCGCGAGGCCCTTCGACAGGGCACGCACAGTATCGGATGTGGTGGGCGACACCACGATATTGGTGACGTGATGCCCCAGCGGATTGCCGTCGCCCAGCTGGAGCGCCATGTCGCGCAGGGCATCCCGGCCGGTGACTACGCCCGCGCCGTAGGCGGTCAGGTCGTAGGCGATGTCGTCGGTGAAGACCTCCCCGAAGCGGTCGAAGGCGCCGGCATCGCTGAGATGTCCGTGCAGGGCGAGCAATTCGTGAATGGCCAGCCGGTCGGCCGTGGAGATCGACATAGCACGCAGTGATACGCGGCGGCGGGCGCGATCGCCAGTTGTTTTGCGGATCAGGGCAGGGACAGCGACGCGGCGGTGAAACGCCAAAGGCGTTCGGCGGCAAGGTCGACGGGCGGACGGGGGTGCACGCGCAGCTGCTGGGCGATGCCGTGACGCAGGCCGCCGATGACATACGCACCCGCGCTGTCGGAGTCGAGATCGGCGGGGATCTCGCCGGTGGCCTGCCCGCGGCGGATGTTCGTGGCGGCCGCCTCGCCGAGATTGCGGATGTAGACGGCCTCGATCTCGGTGAGGCCCGGATCGGGAGCCGCGCGGTTGAGCAGCAGCGCCGCGAGCGGGTGCTCGAAGTGGAAGGCCACGAAACAGTGGGTGCGGGCGCGCTCGCGGGTGGCCCAGTCGCCGTCGGCCGGGAGCCGGTCGTCGGCGATGGCCCGGCTCAGGCCCTCGTAGAAGTCGTCCCAGATGGCCGCCAGCAGACCGACTTTGGAGCCGAAGTGGTGGTAGAGCGCACCGGTGCTCAGGCCGGTGCGGCGGGTCAGCGCGCTCAGTTCCAGGGTGCCGTTGGCATGGACCAGTTCGTCACGGGCGGCGTCCAGAAGTTGTTGACGTCCGATCGGTGCTCGTGCCACAGTCGAACAATAACAGAACTCAGTTATGTAAAGGATGGCGGGATGAGCGCGAAGGTGACATCGCTACGCGATCTGGACGGCGATCTGGCCGGAACCTACCGGCGCACCGCGAGCAGTGGCGCGAGCGTGGATCCGGCGGTGGTCGAGGCCGATCTGGCCGCGGTCGAGCGGGACGGCTACGTGATCCTGCCCGACATGCTGACTCCGGCCGAGCTCGACCGGATCCGGGAAAGTGTTGTGCCACTGCTGGATCGGATCGGCCGGAACAACTTCGAGGGGCACTCGACACAGCGCATCTACAGCGTGCTGAACAAGACTCGCGCCTGCGACCGCATCGTCGACCACCCGCGAGTACTGGCCCTGCTGGACCGGCTTTTCCTGCCGAACTACCTGCTGTCCATGCTGCAGGTGATCAACATCCTGCCCGGCGAGCAGGCACAGATGCTGCACACCGACGACGGCTTCTACCCACTGCCGCGGCCGCGAAAGGGGTTGGGGGCGGCCACCATCTGGGCCATCGACGACTTCACCGCCGAGAACGGCGCGACCGACATCATTCCGGGCAGCCACCTGTGGGGCGACCGCCTTCCCGGGGAATCCGACCGTCGCGAACCGGTGGTGATGCCGGCAGGTAGCTGTGTATTCTTCGTCGGCACTCTGTGGCATGGCGGCGGCGCGAATCGCTCCCCGGATCCCCGCCTAGCACTCACCGCCCAATACTGCGAACCGTGGCTGCGCCCCCAGGAGGCGTTCACGCTCTCCATGACCCGCGATACGGTCCGCGCGGTGTCCGAGGATATTCGCCGAATGCTCGGCTACAGCATTCATCCGCCCTTCATCGGGCAGGTCGACGGCATGCACCCCAAGCGGCTCCTGGAACCCGGCGCACCCGCCCTGTAGTGCTCAGCGGGCCAGTTCCCGGGCCAGCTGCACGGCCGCTTTCATATCCGGCGCGTACCCCACCCGCCACTGCAGCCGATCGATCGGCGTCACCGAGACCCGATAGCGATTCTCGACCCGTTCGAACTTGACGATGACCCGCTCACTCAAGGGGGCGTCGGTCTTCATGACTTGCTCTCCTGACCCCTGTCAAAGCGTCCGGGACGACAGATGAGAATTCACGAGGTAAGAGCGGGTAGCTGCTTGCTATTCAATAACTGTAGGAAAATCCGCGCCCGCTAGATACGGGCAAACGTCACATTCTGGACGCACTCTCCCGCGCGCCGCCGCGCCGCGGGCGCACCGGCGAGGTGGCCGCGGCGTCGGTCGTCGGGGGTGTCAGTTGCCGCGACGACGGCGCGGGGCGCCGTCGGTGCGCTGGGATGCGGTCCGGCCGGAGGTGCCGCGGGTACGCGGTTCGGCGGAGGCACCCTGCCGCGCGTTGGCCGTGCCGCGGCGCTCGGTCCGGGCGCGGGTGCCCTGGTTCTCGTCGCGGGTGATGCCGGTGCGCGGATTGTGACCGTTCGAGCTGCTTGCGGCCGAGGCGCGCGGCTTGCCGCCGGCGCGGCCTCCCGCGCGGCGGGCGGGCCGGCCGTCGGTGGCGGTGTCGGGCTTGCGGGCCGCGGGGCGGTCGGGGGTGCGCGCATCGTCGGTGTGCTGGGAGCCCTGCCTGCGGCGGTTCCGAGGTGCGGTCTGCTTCGCGTCGGTCGCGGCCGGGCGGGTCCGCTTCTTGGGCTGGCGGGCTCCCCGCGTGGACGAGGCGGCCGACGTGTCCACGCGGTGCGGTGCGGCGGCATCGGCCGTGGGGAGGGCGACCAGCGGGGCCACCTCGCCGATCAGCTGCGTGACCGCCGGGGAGTCGGCGGTGACCGATTGCGGGGTGGCGGTGATCTTGGCCTTGCGCATGAGGGCGGCGAGGTCGGTGCGCTGGTCGGGGAGGACCAGGGTGATGACGTCGCCGTGGTTGCCGGCGCGGGCGGTCCGGCCGGAGCGGTGCAGGTAGGCCTTGTGCTCGGCGGGCGGATCCACGTGAACCACGAGTTCGACGCCGTCGACGTGGACGCCGCGGGCCGCGACATCGGTGGCGACCAGGACCTTGGCGGCGCCGGCGGCGAAGGCGGCGAGGTTGCGATCGCGGGCCGGCTGGGTGAGATTGCCGTGCAGGTCGACGGCGGGGATGCCGGCGGTGGTGAGCTGGCGGGCCAGCTTGCGGGCCTGATGTTTGGTGCGGGTGAACAGGATTCGGCGTTCGGACCCGGAGGCCAGGCGGTGCACGACCGCGCGCTTGGCCTCCGCGGTCGGCACCTCGAACACGTGGTGGGTCATGGCGGCGACCGGCGAATTCGCTTCGTCCACAGCGTGTTTCACGGCATCGGGGAGGAAGCGCTGGACCAGCTTGTTGACGCCGTTGTCCAGGGTGGCCGAGAACAGCAGGCGCTGACCGTCTCCGGGCGTCGCGGCCAGGATGCGGGTGACGCCGGGCAGGAAGCCCAGATCGGCCATGTGATCGGCCTCGTCGATGATGGTGATCTCGACCGAGTCCAGGCTGATCAGGTCCTGCCGCATCAGATCCTCGAGGCGGCCCGGGCAGGCGATCACGATGTCCACGCCCCGCTTCAGTGCCTGCACCTGCCGATGCTGCGAGACGCCGCCGAAGATGGTGGTCACCGACATGCGGTAGGCGGCCGCGAGCGGCTCCAGGGTGGCCGCGATCTGGGTCGCCAGTTCCCGGGTCGGCGCGAGCACCAGCCCGGCCGGGCGATTCGGCGCACACCGCTGCGCGCGCTCGCCGAGGCGATCCACCATCGGAATGGAGAACGCCAGGGTCTTTCCGCTGCCGGTCCTTCCGCGCCCGAGCACATCGCGCCCGGCCAACGAATCGGGCAGGGTGTCGGCCTGGATGGGGAAGGGCTCGGTGATGCCGGCGTTGGTGAGCGCACGGACCAGAGGGTCGCGGACGCCGAGCGCGGCAAAGGAGGTAGGGGCAGAAGTCATCGGTGTTGCAGTGCCTTTCGGGCATCGGGGTGTGCCCGAGCCGTGCTGCGGATCTCGGATCCGCGCCGGGGGCACAAGGTGGCGAGATTGCCAGTGGGCAAAATCGATCGCCGTAAGGAAAGCTAAGCCGCGCAGTGGGGGCTGCTTGGAAGTTCGAAGCGATCTACGACGCGGATGTGACCGTGCGTTTGTCCGGGCGCGGCACATCCATGATCAACAACGTGTTCGCTGGAAGTCTACCCGGTACCGGAATTGGCCCCGAACGCGGGGAGCGCGGGTAGTTGGGGTAGGGACCGTGCGTGCAGCCAGCTGTCCCAGAGTGATCGCAGTGACCTGGTGCTGTAATGCCCTGCCAGGTCGGTGAATTCCTCGGTGGTGATCGAGGCGTGGCGATACCGCGTGGTCCACTCGCGCAGCAGATCGAAGAAGGCGGAATCGCCGAGGGTGAGTCGCAATGCATGCAGGGTCAGCGCGCCGCGCTTGTACACCCGGTCGTCGAACATGTGGTCCGGTCCGGGGTCGGCGAGCAGGAGGTCCTGCGGCAGCCGCGCCAGATTCCGGTGTGCGGTGCGCGCCAGCTGGTCCGCGCTCGGCCCGCCGGCCGCCTCCGACCAGATCCATTCCGCGTAACAGGCGAAGCCTTCGTGCAGCCAGATGTCGCGCCACCGCGCGATGGTCAGGCTGTTGCCGAACCACTGGTGGGCCAGCTCGTGCGCGACCAGCCGCTCGTAGCCGCGCCGCCCGTCGCAGTGGTTCGCCCCGAAGACCGAAATGCCCTGCGCCTCAATGGGAATCTCGAGTTCGTCATCGGTGACCACCACCGTGTAGGCCTCGAACGGGTACGGCCCGAACTTCTCGGCGAAGACCTCCATCATGCGAGGCTGCCGCGCGAAGTCGTGCTCGAAGGCGGCGCGCAGCCGCGGCGGCAGCACGGCCTGCATGGGCACCGCGCCGCGCGGCGCGTCGACCCGCTGCTTGCGGTAGTGGCCGATCTGGATGGTGGCCAGGTACGTGGACATCGGCTCGGGCTGCTCGTACACCCAGGTGGTCTGGCTGGCCTTGGTCTGCTTGCGCACCAGGGTGCCGTTGGCCTGCGCGTAGTACGGCGAGTCGGTGGTGATCGAAATCCGGTAGCTGGCCTTGGAACTCGGGTGGTCGTCACACGGGAACCAGGAGGCCGCGCCATTGGGCTGGCTGGCCACCAGCACGCCGTCGGTGAGTTCCTCCCACCCGACCTCGCCCCACTGGCCGCGCAGCGGCCGAGGCGGGCCCGCGTACTGCACGGTGAGCGCCAGCGCTCCGCCCGCCGGAATCCGCTGTCGCGGCGTGATCACCAATTTGCCGCGCTGATGGGTGAATTTGGCGGGCTTGGCCCCGTTCACGAATACCTTGGACACCGCCAGCGCCTGAGACAGGTCCAGCGCGAACCGATCTCGCACCCCGGTGGTGACCGCGGTGATGTCGGCCCGCCCGGCCAGCCGGTTACTGGCGACCTTGTACTCCAGCTCCAGCTCGTAGCGGGAGACCCGGTAGCCGCGATTCCCGTTCTGCGGCAGGTAATCGTCGATGGGCTGGTCGAGCCGGTCGGGCATCAGCGACCGCCCTCCGGCCAGGGCGCGATGGGGTTGCCCCACCAGCGCGTGGACGGCGGCACGCTGTCGCCGCGCATGACCAGCGAGGCCGGTCCGATGGTCGCGCCCGCGCCGATCACGCTGGCGGGCAGGGCGACACAGTGCGGTCCGAGCGTGGCGCCCGCACCGAGGGTGACGGTGTCCATGGCCATGATGCGGTCGTGGAACAGATGGGTTTGCACCACACATCCGCGTTCCACGGTCGCGCCGTCACCGAGTGTCACCAGGTCAGCCTCCGGAAGCCAATAGGATTCGCACCATACCCCGCGGCCGATGGTGGCGCCGAGTCCACGCAACCAGACATTCAGCACGGGCGTACCGGTCGCAGCACGCGCGAACCACGGCGCGGCGACATGCTCCACGAAGGTGTCGGCGACCTCGTTGCGCCACACGAACGAACTCCACAGCGGATGCTCCTCGGTGCGAATCCGGCCCACCAGCAGCCATTTCGCGAGCACCGAGGCCGTGCCGGCCACCGCGCCCGCCGCCAGCAGCACCACACCGCTGAGCAGTGCGGCGGGCAGGTGGCCGAGGGTCTGGGCCAGCCAGGCCAGGGCGAACAGCACGCCGAGGCCGATCGCGAAGGTCACGAACACCGGGATCAACCGGCAGGTCTCCACCACCGCGCGGGCCACGCGCAGCCGGAACGGCGGATCGAAGGTGCGTGCGGTGTCACCCGATTCGGCGGCGCGGCGCAGGCGGGTCGGCGGGCTGCCCAGCCACGACGAGCCGGCCTTCGCCTTGGACGGTGCGGCCGACAGCACGGCGACCAGGCCGTTCTTGGGCACCCGCCGCCCGGGCGCGGTCATGCCGGAGTTGCCGAGGAAGGCGCGCTTGCCGACCTTGGCCTCGCCGATGCGCAGCCAGCCGCCGCCGAGTTCGTAACTGGCGACCATGGTGTCGTCGGCCAGGAACGCCCCGTCGGCCACCACGGTGAACTTCGGCAGCAGCAGGACCGTCGAAACCTCCACGCGCTTGCCGACCTTCGCGCCCAGCAGACGCAGCCACATCGGAGTCAGCAGGCTGGCGTAGAGCGGGAACAGGAAGGTGCGCGCGGAATCCAGCAGCCGTTCGGTGGCCCACGCCTGCCAGCCCTGGCGGCTGCGCACGGGGTGATGGCCCTCGGTCAGCCCGATGCCGAGCAGTCGCACGGCCACGATGGTGACCGCCGCGTACACGCCCAGCACCAGCAGCATGGCCACCGGCAGGACCGCGAAGGCGCGTTCGAATCCGGCTGCGAGCGTCCGGGTGTCGCGAATCCACCAGGCGATGAGCAGACCGCCGGTACCCAGCGCGAAAATCGGCACCGAGGCCAGCGCCATCGAGGTGATGCCGAAGATCGCCACCCAGTGCGCGGCCCGGGCGGGCGTCTCGTCGGGCCAGCGGTGCTGTGCCCGGCCGACTTTCACGGCGGGGGAGCCCGCCCACTCCTGTTCGGCCTTCACCTTGCCCGATACCGAGGAGCCGGGCGCGATTTCGGCATTGCGGCCGATCCTGGTGCCGGGCAGCAGGATCGAGCGGGCGCCGACCACCGCGCCCGGCCCGATCTCGATGGGCCCGATGTGCACGAGATCGCCGTCGATCCAGAAGCCGGACAGATCCACCTCGGGTTCGACGCTGCAGCCGTCGCCCAGTTCCAGCATGCCGGTGACCGGCGGCAGCGTGTGCAGGTCGACGCCGCGGCCCACCTTCGCGCCCAGCGCCCGCGCGAAGGGCACCATCCACGGTGCGCCCGACAGGTTCTCGGCGCCGCTGGCCTCGGACAGTCGCACGGCCGTCCACAGCCGCAGGTGCACCCGCCCGCCACGCGGGTAGGTGCCCGCGCGCACGCCGCGCAGCAGCAGCCGGGAACCGGCCACGCACAGCGCCATCCGGCCGGGCGGGGAGATGAAGAGCAGGAACGCCACCAGCATCCACCACCACGACAGGTGCGGCAGCCACGGCAGCGAACCCGACCAGGCGGCGACATTGCCGACGATCGCCAGCCAGGTCAGCCATTGCAGACCGGTCAGGGTGGTGAGCGGAATCGTCGCCAGCAGCTGGAACAGCTGCGCCGACCGGGGCACCGGCCGGACCAGTCGCTCCTCGACCGCGGCGGTCGGCGCGAAGCCGTCGAGCAGGGCGGCCAGGGCGCCCAGCCGCGGATGGTCGTAGAGGTCCGCGACGGCGATGCGCGGCTGCCGTTCCCGCAGCGCCGCCACCAGCTGGGCGGCCGCCAGCGAGCCGCCGCCCAGATCGAAGAAGTCGGCGTTCGGGTCGGTGACCTCCGCGCCGAGAATCGAATCCCACAGTCCCGCGACCCACCGCTCGGTCTCGGACAGACCGCTCTCGGGAGTGGCGGTGATGGCCTTGGGCAGCGGCCAGGGCAGCGCGTCGCGGTCGACCTTGCCGGAGGTCCGGGTGGGCAGTTCCCCGACCACGGCCAGCCGCGGCACCAGCGGGGCCGGAAGCTGTTCGGCGAGAATGGTTCTCGCGGCGGTGAGGTCGTAATCGGCGCCCGGTCCGGTCAGGTAGCCGACCAGGATCTTGTTGCCCGCCTTGGTGGTCCGGATCGCGGCGGCCGCGCCCGTCACACCCGGCAGATGCTGCAGTGCGTTGTCGATCTCGCCGAGCTCGATGCGGCGGCCGCCCAGTTTGATCTGATCGTCGGCCCGCCCCAGGAAGACCAGTCCCTCGCGATCGTTGCGCACCAGATCGCCACTGCGGTAGGCGCGTTCCCAGCCGACCGACGGCAGCGGCGCGTACTTCTCGGCGTCCTTGGCCGGGTCGAGATAGCGCGCCAGCCCGACGCCGCCGATGACCAGCTCACCGGATTCGCCCTCGCCCACCGGATCTCCGGCCGCGTCGACGACGGTCAGGTCCCAGCCGTCCAGCGGCAGCCCGATCCGGATCGGGAAGCCGCCGTCCAGCAGCGCGGCGCAGGCCACCACGGTGGCCTCGGTGGGGCCGTAGGTGTTCCACACCTCGCGCTCGGAATCCTGGTTGCCGGCAAGGCGTTCGGCCAGCTCGGGCGGCACCGCCTCACCGCCGAAGATGAGCAGCCGCACGGGTTCGAGCGCCTCGGCGGGCCAGGTGGCCGCCAGCGTGGGCACGGTCGAGACGATGCTGATCGCCCGGCGGACCAGCCACGGACCCAGATCGGCGCCGGTCCGCACCAGCGCGCGCGGCGCCGGGACCAGGCAGGCGCCGTTGCGCCACGCCAGCCACATCTCCTCGCACGAGGCGTCGAAGGCGACCGACAGTCCGGCCAGCACGCGATCCCCGGGCCCGATCGGCGCGTCCTGGAGGAACAGCCGCGCCTCGGCATCGACGAACGCCGCGGCATTGCGATGGGTCACCGCAACACCTTTCGGCGTGCCGGTGGAGCCGGAGGTGAAGATGATCCACGCGTCGTCGGCGGGCGTGGGCGCGGCCCTCGACGTCACCCGGTCGCCGGATTCCCTTGCCACTCCGGTGGATTCGATCCCGGCCGCGGTCACGATGGCCGAGACCCGGGCCTCTCCGAACACCAGCCGCGCGCGTTCGTCGGGATCATCGGCGTCCACCGGCACGTACGCGGCTCCGGCGTGCAGGACCGCCAGGATCGTGATGTACAGCCCGCGCGTGCCGGACGGCATCCGCACCCCGACCCGGTCGCCCGCCCGCACCCCGGCCGCGGCCAGGCGCTCGACCTCGAGCGCGATCTCCGCGAGCAGTTCCGCGTATCCGAGCTCCACCTCACCGTCGTCGAGGGCGGGTGCGTCGGGGTACGCCGCGGCGGTGGCGGCGAGAATATCGACCAGTGTGCGGGCCGGCGGTGCGAGGGCGGCCCGCAGCATCGGGTTCGCGACTATCTCGGTCTCGGCCTGCTGTTGCGGCATTAGGTGCTGCCCACCTCTCGGGGAACCATCCGGCGCTTGTGCGTTGGTTGTTTCATACGAGAGTTACCGACAGGCAAACTGTGAGGCGGCCATTGGTCCACGGTACCGGTACGTCCTGGTCATCCTGTGTTCACCTGGCGGCTGTGCGCGGATTCGCCGGGCGGCTAGGCGTGGAACTGTGCGAAGAATTGCCAGATCACGTCGGTGGCGTCGAACTGGTGGGTGACCTTGCCGACAATCACCTGCGGCAGGTATTGCGGGCCGTCCGGCCAGGTGTGGCCGCCCTCGGCGATCGAATAGAGCTGGACCTTGGCGCCGTTCGCGCAGTCGGAGGACTGGACGGTCACGGTGGTGCCGTCGTCGGCGCGCTGCGGGAGCGTGGTCGTGGTGGCCGCGTCGCAGGAGTTCTTCTCCCGCCACAGCTGCTGGGTGGCGTCGACCGAGAGCACCGGGCTCGAGCCCGCGCCGTGGTGGCCGGAAGTGACACGCACGACACCGCCGCCGTAGGGGACGATCGGGTCGGAGGTGCCGTGGATCTCCAGCACCGGCAGGGAATGGGTTGGGGTGCAAGCGGATACGTCGGCCTGGGGGAGCGGGCCCGCCACCGGGGCGATGGCCGCCAGCTTCCCGGACAGGCGGCAGCCGAGGTCCTCGGTGAACATGCCGCCATTGGACATGCCGGTGGCGTAGACGCGGGTGGGGTCCACGGAGTCGTTCGCGATGATCCGGTCGATCACGGCCGCAACGAAACCCACGTCGTCGATATTCGCGGCACTGGCATTGGTGTCGTCGCCGCGGCCGTCGTTCCAGGACTTCTCGTAGCCGTTCGGGTAGACGGCGAGGAAACCGTCGGCGTCGGAGGCCTTGTCGAAGCCGAAGGAACCGGCCATGTTCTCGGCATTGCCGCCGCCGCCGTGGAAGGCGAGCACGGCGGGCAGCAGGCCCTGGGGTCGGTTGGCGGGGTAGTGGACGATGTATTGCCGCTGCAGTCCGCCGTATTCGAGGGTGACGGTGGTATCGCCGGCGGCGCGGGCCTGCGGGTGCCCGCACCCGGCGGCCATGAAGGCGGTGGACAGCAGGATCGCTGCGGCGAATCTCGGTGCGTTCACGCGAGTGATCGTAGAGAGGCAGCCTGAAGCTGGGCTGAAGCTTTGTGTCAGCTGTGAGCCCGGATGGCGGCCAGTGCCGCGGCGGCGACTTCGTGTGGGGGAGGGCCGATTTCGATGCTGAGAATATGCTCGTCGGGACCCGGCGCCTCCAGGGTGCCGAGCTGGGAATCGAGCAGGCCCGGCGGCATGAAATGGTCCATGCGCGCGGTGAGGCGGCGCTGCAACTCGTCCCGGGATCCCGTGAGATGCAGGAAGGTCAGCACCGCGCCGGGGTGCCCGGCGAGGCTGCGGCGCAGCACGTCCCGGTAGGAGCGCTTCAAGGCCGAGCAGGTCACGACGGCCGAGCGGCCCGCGGTGAACTCGTCGGACATCCAGGCCGCGATGGCCTCCAGCCACGGCTCCCGATCGGCGTCGGTGAGGGCGTGGCCCGCGGCCATCTTGGCGATATTGGCGGGCGGGTGCAGGTCGTCGCCCTCCAGGAGATCCCAGCCCAGGCTGCTGACCAGCATGCCCGCGACCGTGGACTTCCCGGATCCGGAGACGCCCATGAGCACCACGATCTGCGGTCGCGCGGGGGTTGCCATCGCTGCTCCTAGACGATCGCGCTCAGGGCGAGCACGCCCGCCAGCCCGGCCAGTGAGATCACGCATTCCATCAGGCTCCACGACTTCAGCGTCTGCACGACGTCCAGGCGCAGATACTCCTTGACCATCCAGAACCCCGCGTCGTTGACGTGCGACAGGAACAGCGAGCCCGAGCCGATCGCCAGCACCATGAGCGACACGTGGGAGGTGCTGAGCCCGGCCGCGACCGGAGCGAGAATGCCCGACGCCGTCACCGTCGCGACGGTGGCCGACCCGGTGGCGACCCGGATCAACGCGGCCACGAACCAGGCCAGCAGCAGCACCGGCAGGCTGCTGTCCCGAATCGCGTCGGCAATGGTGCCGGCGATACCGGTGTCGACCAGCACCTGTTTGAAGCCGCCACCCGCGCCGACGATCAGCAGTATGCCCGCGACCGGCGGCAGCGCGCTGTTCATGGTGTCCGCCAGGGCGTCCCGCGTCATGCGGCCGCCACGGCCGAGCACGATCATGCCCACGATCAGCGCGATACCCAGCGCGACGACCGGGGTGCCGAGCACATCCAGGACCTTCTTCACCTGGGACCCGGACTTCGGCGAGACCACGTCGAAGACGGCGCTGCCCAGCATCAGCACGACCGGCAGCAGGATGGTGGCCAGGGTGGCGGTGAAGCTCGGTCGCGGCCCCTGCTCCTCGACCGGCCGCCCGGCGGGCTCACCGGTCGAGAACAGTTCCGGCACCGGCACATTCACCCAGCGCGCGGCCAGCTTGCCGAACAGCGGCCCCGCGATGATCACCGTCGGCACCGCCACCAGCACGCCGAGACCCAGCGTCAGTCCGAGATCGGCCTTGAGCGCCGCCACCGCGACCAGCGGACCCGGGTGCGGCGGCACCAGCCCGTGCATGGCCGACAGGCCTGCCAGCGCCGGAATCGCCACCGCCATCAGGGGAAGTCGCGACCGGCCGGCGACCAGCAGGATGACCGGCATCAGCAGCACCACGCCGATCTCGAAGAACATGGGCAGGCCGATGATCGCGCCCACCAGGCCCATCACCCACGGCAGCGCCCGCGGCCCGGCCCGGTTCACCAGGGTGTCGACCACCTGATCCGCGCCGCCGGAATCGGCGAGCAGCTTGCCGAACATGGCGCCGAAGCCGATCAGGATGCCGACGCTGCCCATGGTCGAGCCGAAGCCCTTCACGAAGGAAGCCACGGTGTCGGCCGCGCCCAGCCGGGCGACGAGCCCGACCGCGACCGCGCCGATGGCCAGCGCCAGGAACGGATGCATTTTCAGCCAGGTGATGAGGCCGACGATGAGCGCGACACCGAGCACGGCCGCGGTGATGAGCTGGGCGTTGCCGGTGTGCCGGGTGGCCGCGTCGGCCAGGTTCGCGGCAGCGAGGGGTTCGAGGTTGGGCATGACGCTTCTTCGAGTCGAGGTGGAGTGATCCAGGGCACAGAGCCCAATATGGAGGACTATATCAAGCCGTGCTGCGAATAAATACTACGTATTACCCGCTGGATACCGATAGATATGCCTCAGATGTGTGACACTGAAGCCATGGTCGACCGCGCCGAGTCCTTGCCCCTGCACGAATCGGTGCTGGATCGGCTCGGCGCCGACATCGCCTCCGGCGGCATCGCGCCCGGCACGCGCATCTCCTCCGAGGAGATCGCCACCCGCTTCGACGTCTCCCGCACCGTCGCCCGCGAGGTCGTGCGGGTGCTGGAATCCCTCGGCATGGTCAGCATCCGGCGGCGCGCGGGCATCACCGTCCTGGACCCCGCGCACTGGCATGCGCTGGACCCCAAGCTGATCCGCTGGCAGCTCGCCGGCCCCCACCGCTTCGCCCAGCTGGCCTGGCTGGCCGAACTCCGTTCCGGCATCGAACCACTGGCCGCCCGCGGGGCCGCCGCGCACGCGACGCCGGAGCAGTGCGCGACCCTGACCGCGGCGGTCATGGGTATGTCGGCCACGGCCCGCGCCGCCAACACCGCCGCCTATCTCGACCACGACATCGCCTTCCACGCCACCCTGCTGGCCGCGTCCGGCAATCCACTGCTACAGGTCTTCGCCCCGATCATTCGCGAAGTCCTCACCGGCAGAACCGAACACGAGCTCATGCCGACACAGGCCAATCCGCAGGCCCTGCAGCTGCACGCCGCCGTCGCCGCGGCGATCCAGTCCGGTGACGGCCCCGGCGCCGAATCCGCCATGCGCGAGATCGTGTCCGAATCGGCCACCGCGATCGCCTGCCTACGGCCGGCGACGCCCGAATAGCGCTGCGGCCAGGGCACACAGCGCTCGTTCAGGGCACGATCAGATACCACTCCGCCCACGGGCCCTGCAGCGGCCAGCTGTTGGCGAACAGCTTGGCCAGTCCCATCCCGACCCACAGGTCGACCGTCTGGGTCTCACCCGGACCAGCACCGGTACGGACATAGACATCACGCGAGCCGCCGCCCGCGGACCCCAGCCAGCCCAGCACGATGTGATTGCCGCACGGCCCACCCAGATACCCCAGCGGCGTCACGTGCGCGGTCACATGGCCGGGCATGCCGTGCGCGGCCTCCAGACCCACCGCGATCTGCCCCGCGCAGAAATTCGCGTCCCCGAAGGTGAACACCGTGGTGCCGAACGGCGCCCACTGCGGCAGCCAATCCGCCTGCGCCGGGGCCGCGCCCCACCCGCCGACGCCCAACGCGAGCCCGGCGGCCGCGATCGCCCCCGCCAGCATCCGTACAGTCCTCATCATCGGATGTCCTTCCGGCCGGCCGAATTCCACGACCGCACAGCCCGGCTCCCGCCATCCGGCCCGAGACGACCCCCGACGACTCGCCCCGTTGCGCGCGGAAGTCGCTCCCCTCCAGCGTATCCAATCCGCACGCCCCGTTTACCCCCGTTTCGTGCCGGATACCGGGCCGCGGAACCGGTTGGGGCGGGCGGCGGACTCGGCCCCGGGTGCCCGGTATTGTCTGCGGTGCACGTGGATCGGGAGGATTTGGTTGGCTGAGCAGCTCCGAACCGGCGTGGTCTTCGCCGGATATCGGGTCGAGCGACTACTGGGTGCCGGTGGGATGGGTGAGGTGTATCTGGCCCACGATCGGGACCTACCCAGGTTCGTCGCATTGAAGCTGCTCAATCGCGTGGCCAGTGATGACGACGAGACCCGGCAGCGTTTCCTGCGGGAGGCGAACATCATTGCCCGGCTGTCGCATCCGAACATCGTCACCATCTACGCCCGCGGCGAGGAACAGGGACAGCTGTGGCTGGCCATGGCCTATGTCGACGGCTCCGATCTGGCCGCCGAACTGCTGGACGGGCCCCTGGAGCCCGCCCGCGCCGCCGCCATCACCGCCGACCTGGCGCGCGCCCTGGACTACGCCCACGAGGCGGGCGTGCTGCACCGCGACGTCAAGCCCGCCAATGTGCTGCTGACCGCCCAGCCGCGAGAGTGGGCGCTGCTCACCGACTTCGGCATCGCCGAGTCCCGGCACGAGGTGCGCGGCCTCACCGAGAACGGTGAGGTGGTGGCCAGTTTCCAGTACACCGCGCCGGAGCGTTTCAGTGGCGAGGCCCGGGTCGACCGCCGCGCCGACGTCTACTCCCTCGGCTGCACGCTGTTCGAAATGCTCACCGGTGCACCGCCGTTTGCCGACACGGATCTGCCGCGGCTGATCTACCGGCACGTCCGGGCGCCGGTGCCCTCGGTGCGGGAACGGAATCCGGCACTGCCCGCCGCCCTGGATCCGGTGCTGGCCCGGGCGATGGCGAAGAATCCCCGGGCCCGATTCGCCACCTGCACCGAGCTGTCGGTCGCGGTGAGCGAGGCGATCGAGCGCGCGCGGCCTCGGACACCGGCGCCCCCGCCTCGGGAGACACACAGCCACAAGGCGATTCCATCGTCGCGCCAGTGGACCCGCTCGCGCACCCTGCTGGTGTTCCTGGCCGTGGCGCTGCTGGCCGGAGCGGCGGCCGCCGCCGTCGGAATCCTGACCACGCTCGCCGGCTCCACCCCGCACAGTGCGGCCGGGGCCCCGACCAGCTCCACGGCGGCGGTACCCACCCGCCGCAGCACGAGCGTCGTCCCCACCTCGATCAGTACGTCCGCGGGCGCGGGCGCGGCCGCCGACGGCTGCCAGTCCCGCCGCACCCCCGATGGGGTGACCGGCACCGATCCGGGCGGCATCGCCAGCGGCCCCGACGCCGTCCTCGCCTTCGAGTACGCCTACTACGTGCTCCGCTCCGGTAGCGTCGCACGGGAATTCGTGGCCGAGGACGCGGCGAATGTCGCGGACGCCGCCAAGATCCAGAGCGGCATCGACTCGCTGCCCGTCGGCACCCGCTACTGCGTGCAGGTCAGCCGGATCGCCGCCGCCGACGACGACCACTGGGCGGTGAAGGTCGCCCAGCAGCGTCCCGGCGAACTCCAGGACGTCTTCACCCAGACCGTCACCACCCGCACCGTCGGCAGCCGCACACTCATCACCTCGATTGTCGAGGAGTAGGACCGGCGGTTGCCGTTTCACAAAAGGGGTGGGTGTGCTGCGAGGCTGCTAGGGTTCGAAGCGTTGACTCGACGGGGACGACCCGGTGGGTCCGGTGAAAGTCGTTCGTCGGTAGGGAGTTTCGGACTTGGAGTCGACAGGATCGTGGAGCGGGGTCTCGGGGGCTGGGGGCTGCCCGGTGCGCGGAGGGTCGCCGGTTGGCCTGGAAGAGCGCCGGATTCTGTTGGGGACACCCGAATTCGCGGCCGATCCGCACCGTGCGTACCGCGAGATGCGCCGCCAGTACGGCTCCATGGTGCCCATCGAGCTGGCGCCCGGGGTGCCCGCGACGCTGGTGGTGAGCTATCGGACAGCGCTGCGAATCCTCAATGATCCCGAGCACTTTCCGGCCGATCCGCGGGTCTGGCAGGAGGGTATCCCCGAGGATTCGCCCATCCGGCCGATGATGCAGTGGTACCCCAACGCGCTGCGCAACGCGGGCGCCGAGCACACCCGCTACCGGCAGGCCTACACCGCCGGTATCGACGGGATCGATCTGCACGCCGTGCATTCCACGGTCGAGGAGATCGCGGCCCGGCTCATCGCGGGCCTGGCCGCCGAGGGCGGCGCGGACCTGGTGTCGCAGTACGCGCTGCCGCTGGTGTTCGAGGTGCTCAACCAATTGGTCGGCTGCCCAGCGGATATCGGCCAGCGGGTGGCCACCGGCATGGCCGCGCTGTTCGACACCGTGAATGCCGCGTGGGGCATGCAGACGCTGGCCGAGGCGCTCATGGAGCTCATCGCCATGCGCCGCGCCGAGCCCGGGGACGACGTCACCTCGCGCATGGCCCATCACCCGTCCGCGCTGAACGACGAGGAGATGCTGTACCAGCTGGTCAGCTTCTACGGCGCGGGCCTCGAGCCCATGCAGAACCTGATCAGTAACACCCTGCTGCTCATGCTCACCGACGAGCGTTTCGGTGGAGACATGCTGGGCGGCAGCCTATCCACCCGCGACGCGCTCGACGAGGTGCTCTTCAACGATCCGCCGATGGCCAACTTCTCCATCAGCTACCCGCGTCAGCCCATCCTCATCGACACCACCTGGCTGCCCGCCCATCAGCCGGTCCTGATCAGCCTCGCGGCCTGCAACAACGATCCCGACATCGCGGGCGGCGACCGCACGGGCAACCGGTCGCACCTGGCCTGGAGCGCGGGCCCGCACGCCTGCCCCGCCCGATCGGTGGCCTACCTGGTCGCGCAGACCGCCATCGACCAGTTGCTGGACGCGGTGCCGGACCTGTCGCTGGCCGTCCCGAAACACGACATCTCCTGGCGGCCCGGCCCGTTCCACCGAGCCATGGTGGCACTGCCGGTCGAATTCCCGATCAGTCCCGCGCTGCGCGCGGTGTAAGGAGCGCTCCATGTCCCAGAGCCCGATCGTGCTGGATGTCACCGGCACCGACATCCAGGGCGAATCCGCCCGGATTCGCGAGCAGGGCCCCGTCACGCTGGTCGAGCTGCCCGGCGGCGTGATGGCGTGGTCGGTCACCGACCAGGCGGTGCTCAAGACCCTGCTGGCCGATGCCCGCGTCTCCAAGGATCCGCGCCGGCACTGGTCCGCGTTCATCAACGGCGAGATCACCGAGGCCTGGCCGCTGCTGCCCTGGGTGGCCGTGGAGAACATGTTCACCGCCTACGGCGCCGACCACCGCCGGCTGCGAAAGCTGGTGTCCCCGGCCTTCACCCACCGCCGCACCAGCGCCATGCGCGAACGCATCGGGGCCATCGTCGCCGAGCTGCTCGACGAGCTGGCCGCGCTCCCGGCGGGCTCGGTCGCCGACCTGCGCTCGCTCTACGCCTACCCGGTGCCGATCCGCGTGATCAGCGGCCTCATGGGGGTGCCCGAGCACCTCGACGCCGCCATCCACAAGTGCGTCGACGGCTTCTTCGATGGGTCCCTGTCCGCCGAGGAGTCGATGGCCAACTTCCTCGAAATGTACGAGCGCGTGGGCGAACTCGTCGCCTACCGTCGTGACAATCCGGGCGACGACATCACCAGCGCCATGATCGCCGCCCGTGACGACGAGGACGGTTCGCAGCTGGCCGACAAGGAACTCGTCGAAACCCTCATGCTCGTCATCAATGCCGGGCACGAGACCACCGTGAACCTGCTCGACCAGGCCATCGTCGCCCTGCTCACCCACCCGGAGCAGCTGGCCGCGGTCGTCGCCGAGCAGGCGTCGTGGAACGACGTCATCGAGGAGACCCTGCGGTTCCAGTCGCCGGTGGCGCACCTGCCGCTGCGATACGCGGTGGAGGACATCGAGATCGACGGCTTCACCATCCCCAAGGGCGAGGCCATCCTGGCCTCCTATGCCGGCGCCAGCCGCGACCCGCGGATCCACGGTGCGACCGCCGACAGCTTCGACATCCACCGTGACACCAAGGACCAGCACGTGGCCTTCGGCTACGGCGCCCACCACTGCCTGGGCGCCCCGCTGGCCCGGCTGGAGGCCGCCATCGCGCTGCCCGCGCTGTTCGAGCGCTTCCCGAACCTCCGGCTGGCCACGGACGCAACGGAATTGACCCCGCTGGGCAGCTTCATCTCCAACGGGCACACGAGTTTGCCGGTGCGGCTGGGCGGCGAGTAGTCACCACCGTTCGCGGGCCGGGTTCGCGCCCGGCCTGCGAATGCGGCTCCGCGGGAAAGCTCGACAGTGTCTCGGCCCCGCGCTTCGAGAGTGAATCAGCCTGCGGCGATGGGCGGCCGCACGGTGCCGAATCCGGTGGCCTGCTCGAAGGCGTGCCCGACCTCCAGAACCAGGCGGTCGGCACGATGCGGTCCGACGATCTGCAAGCCCACCGGCAGCCACGCGGTGGTGAATCCGGCGGGCACCGACAGAGCCGGACATCCCGTGGCACTGATGAAATACGCCGACTTCATCCAATCCAGATAGGTGTACATCGGCTCGCCGTCCACCGTGTCCGGATACTCGAGCTCCACATCGAACGGCGGTACCTGGCTCACCGGTAGCAGCAGCACGTCATAGCGTTCGAAGAACTCCCGCATCCGATGGAACAGCATCGTGTGCAGCACTTCGGCCTCGGCGATGTCGCTCCCGCTCAACGCCAGCCCCTGCTCGATGTTCCACACCAGCGACGGCTTGACCCGATCCCGGTGCGCCAGTAGCGGTTCCAGCGCCAGCGCGAACAGCCATGCGCGCAGCGTCCGGAAAACCTGTTCTGCGCCCGACAGATCCGGGCAGTCCGCGGTCACGACCGCACCGAGTTCGGAGAACACCCGGACCGCGGGTTCGAGCACGTCCCGCACCGCCCGATCGACCGGCACCGCGCCGCCCAGATCCGGCGACCACGCGACCCGCAGCCCGCGCAGATCCCGGTCCAGGGATCCGGTGAAGATCGAGCCCGGTTCGGCGATCGCGATGGGACTGCGCGGATCCGGGCCCGCCAGCACCGACAGCAGCAGCGCCGCATCGGCCACCGTGCGCGCCATCGGCCCCTGCACCGTCAGCGTTCCCCACGCGTAGGGATCCGGCCAGGTCGGCACCCGGCCCGGCGACGGTCGGAAGCCCACCACATTGCAGAACGATGCCGGATTGCGCAGCGACCCGCCCATATCGCTGCCGTCGGCCAGCGGCTGCAGACCGCACGCCAGCGCGGCCGCGGCGCCGCCGCTGCTGCCGCCCGCCGACTTGCCGAGATCGTAGGGATTGCGGGTGGCGCCGAAGATCGGATTCACGGTGTGCGAGCCGACCCCGAACTCCGGCACATTGGTCTTGCCCACGGTGATGACCCCGGCCGCGTGCAGCCGCTCGATCAGCAGCTCGTCGCGCTCGGGGATCTGCTGCGCCAGCAGCGGGCTGCCGTAGGTGGTGCGGATGCCCGCGGTGTCGTGGGTGTCCTTGTGCGCCATTGGAATTCCGTGCAGGGGACCCGGTTCGGCCCCGGCGGCCACTCGCTGGTCGGCGGCGCGGGCGGCGTCGAGCGCCTGCTCGCCGACCAGGGTGACGATGGCATTGACCTTGGGATTGATCCGCTCGATCCGATCCAGGTGGGTGCGTACCACCTCGACGGCCGAGACCTGGCGGGCGCGCAGCCAGCCGGCCAGCTCCCGCGCGGACGCGTAACAGATGTCGGAATCCACCGGCGCTCCTCATGATCCGGATGCGATTGCCTCGGCTCCCATAGTGACCCCCGCGGCCCGAATCCTCGACCCCTGTCGCGCACCTGCACACCCGGTTCTATGGCTGCCGCGTGGTTGCGGGGTGGATGCGGGACTCGCCGCGTGGTGCGGTTCTCTCGCTTCCCGGGGGCCGGGGGTTGGACGACGAAGCTTCGGCGCGATACTGGCTGTGCGTCTTTCCAGGTGTGTTCAGCGATCCAGATCCGTCACACAGGAGGAACGAAATCCCATGGTCATCATTCGGAACCATCGCCGCTCCACCGTCACCGCCGCTGTCGTCGCGGCCCTGGGCTCGGGAGCGCTGCTTGCCGCGGCACCCGCGCTGGCCGCCAACTCCATCACGGTCGAGTCGGCGGGAGCCTCGTCGATCGGCATCGACTACACGTGCGAGGCGTCCGCGGGCGTCGCCGGCATCCTGGCCATGGTCGGTGATCCGAACGCGGACCGGCCGGCCGCCACCGGCGAGCAGAACTCGTTCACCTGTGACGGCGCCGAGCATGCCGCGAGCATCGCGCTCACCCCGGTGGCGGGGGAGACGCCTCTGGTAGCGGGCGCCCCCGTGCAGGTCCGGGTCGCGCTGGTCGATCAGAGCCAGACCGTCGTCTCCGGGACTGCGAGGTTGCTCACTCTTGGCTGAGCCTTCGGTGCGCAAGCTGTTTTCTGCCCGACAACATTCTGAAACCTGCCGTTAGACTGCGGCTGCCAGACTGCCGCCGCGCGCCCGATGAGCATCCCGTCGGGCGCGCGGACGGCCGTCGCCGTCGCGAGCAGAACAGTCGCCAGGTCATGCGTGCCGGCGGCACGCGAGAACCAGGACCCAGGACGTGCATTACCGCTCGATCATGTGCAGCATGGCAGTAATGGCTGCGGCGGGGCTCGTCTCGCTGTCCGCGACACCCTTCGATCCGGCGGCGCGCGCCCAACCGGATGTGGTGACGCCCGCCGATCCGGGGACCGCGCCGACGGCGCGGGACGGTTCGGCCATTGTCGGCACCCGGCGCATCGACGAGCGGCACCTCCAACTCACCGTCCACTCCGCCGCCATGAACCTCGACTTTCCGGTGGACGTGCAGTTGCCCGCCGACCGGTCCGTGCCCCGCCCGGTGCTCTACATGCTCAGCGGCGGCAGCGGCGGCAAGGGCGCGGCTTCCTGGGATCGCCGCACCAACGCCTTCGACTTCCTGGCCGACAAGGACGTCAATGTCGTGCAGCCCATCGGCGGCGCGGCGTCCTACTACGCCGATTGGCGGCAGCCGGATCCGCGACTGGGCGTCATGAAGTGGTCGACCTACCTCACCGAGGAGCTGCCCCCGCTCATCGATGCCGCGCTGGGGACCAATGGCGTGAACGGTCTGGTCGGGGTATCGATGTCGGGGACATCGGTCCTGCAGCTGCCGATCGCCAAACCCGGCCTGTACCGCTCGGTGGCGGCCTTCAGCGGCTGCGCGCGGATCGCCGATCCGGTGGGCGAGATGTTTGTCCGGATCACGGTCGGGTTCGGCGGCGGCGACGCCGGCAATATGTACGGCCCGTCCGGTGATCCGATGTGGGCGGCCAACGATCCCTACCTGCACGCCGAGGCGCTGCGTGGGCTCGACCTGTACCTGTCCAGCGGCAATGGCATGCCCGGGCCGCACGACAAGGCGGGGGACCGCCACTTCGCCGGTGCCGGAGACAGTCTCGCGAACCAGATCCTGGTGGGCGGCATTCTCGAGGCCGCCGTCGACCAGTGCACGCACGCCATGGCCGACCGGCTCGCGGACCTGGGCATCCCGGCCACCGTGGAACTGCACCCCTACGGCACCCACTCCTGGGGTTACTGGGACGACGAGCTGCCCGCCTCCTGGCCGGTGCTGGCGCGCGGGCTCGGGTTGTAGCGCGAGCCGGTCAATCCTGTTCCGGCGGTAGCTGTTCCAGCGCCCATCGGGCCCAGTCCCGGTTCATGGCGGTGGCCCGGGCGCCGTATTCCAGCGCCAGGTGGCCGTAATGCGACAGGTTGCTGTCGGTCCAGTCGATGTTCTGCTCGAGTTCGCCCAGTTCGGCGTGGGCGCGTTCGGCTCGTTCCGCGATGCCGGCCAGGTAGGCGCGGGCCTGCTCGGGCGGCAGGATGCCGAGGAAGAACACGCGCAACAGCGTGTCATTGCGCGTCACCTGTTTCGGGTGGGTGGTGGTGAGCCAGGTGCGCAGGTCGTCGAGCCCGGCGTCGGTGATGGTGTATTCCTTGCGGCCGCGCGGGCCTTCGTCGCTGACGGCGATGAATCCGGTGTCGGCGAGTTTGGTGAGCTCGGTGTAGATCTGGCTCTGTGTCGCGGGCCAGACATTGGCCAGCGAGTGCTTGAAGGTCCGCAGCAGGTCGTAGCCGCTGGCGGGACCATCGGACAGCAGCCCGAGCAGGGCGTACCGGAGACTCATGCCCCCTACTTTACATTCCAGTATTGACATGTCGAGCATGGAGGCTCAGTCTTGGACATGTCAGAATTGGAATGTCGCGACGTCGAGGAGCCCGGCTCCTCCGGCAGGCAGGTATCGAACATGACCACACCTCCCCACCTCACCGGCAACTATGCGCCCGTCGCCGACGAGCTCACCACCCACGACCTACCCTGCACCGGAACGATTCCCGAGGAACTCACCGGCTGGTACCTGCGCAACGGGCCCAACCCGCACGCGGCGGCCTCCAAACACTGGTTCCTCGGCGACGGCATGGTGCACGGCGTGCGGATCGAAGGCGGGCGCGCGGTGTCCTATCGCAATCGGTGGGTGCGCACCAGCACCTTCACCGACGGCGCCCGGGGCATCGACGAGCAGGGCCGGCGGGATTTCACTGCGGGCGTGGCGAACACGCACGTCATCCGGCACGCCGGACGCACGTTCGCGCTCGTCGAATCCTCGTTTCCCTACGAATTGACCTGCGATCTGGACACTCTGGGACCGCACGATTTCGACGGCAAGCTCACCACCGCCATGACCGCGCACCCGAAGACCTGCCCGGTCACGGGGGAGCTGCACTTCTTCGGCTACGACTTCTTCGAGCCCTACCTGACCTATCACCGCGCCGACGCGGCCGGCACGCTCGAGCTCAGCTGCCAGATCGACGTCCCGGCCGCGACCATGCACCACGATTTCGCGCTCACCGCGAACCACGTCGTATTCATGGATCTGCCGGTGGTTTTCGACCTGCCGACCGCCATGACCGGTGCCGGCATGCCGTTCCGGTGGAGCGACGACTACCAGGCCCGCCTCGGCGTACTGCGCCGCGACGACCCGCACGGTGAGGTGCGCTGGTTCGCCATCGAACCCTGCTACGTCTTCCACACCCTCAACGCGCACGAGGAGGACGGCCGGATCGTGCTGCACGCCATGCGTTATCGGAGCATGTGGCGCAACGACTCCCGCGACTTCGACGAGGGCGCGACCCTGTGGCGCTGGACCATCGACCTCGCCACCGGGGCGGTCCGCGAGGACCAACTCGACGACCGCATCGCCGAATTTCCGCGCATCGACGACCGCCTCGCGGGCCTGAACGCCCGCCACGGCCACGTGTCGGTCTCCCACGGCGGCGCCGGCGCCCTGCTCCGCTACGACCTGCGCACCGGTTCGAGCACCGCCCACACCTTCGGTCCCGGCCGCCTCCCCGCTGAGGCATCCTTCGCCCCCGCCGACGAAACCCCGGGCGGCGCAGGCTATCTCATGTCCTACGTCTACGACTCCGCCGAGGACCGCAGCGACCTCGTCATCCTCGACGCCACCGACCTGGCGGCCGCACCGGTGGCCACCATCCATCTGCCCCGCCGCATCCCGTACGGCTTCCACGGCAACTGGCTGCCCGACCACTGAGCCGCGGGGGTAGTCGGGCCACCGACCCCTGCCGGTTCCCAGTCCTGCCCCTTGGCGGACAACCCCGGGTGGTCATCGTCGAACTCGATCCGGCTCAGCCGACCCGGCTGCAGGGAGGCGACCGCCGTCGATCACGGCTTCCCGTATGCCTTTCTGGATCTACCTGTGACCCGCAGCGTCATCGCGGGCGAGTCGACCGTCACACCACGGGGATTCAGCGGGTGCGCGACAGTGTCAGTCCGAGCCCTTCGATACTGAACTCGTTCGTGGTGACGCGGACCGGTGTATCGGTGAAACGGCGTCCCGCGAGGGCGGTCTGGAGGAACTCGCGGACCGGTGCCGGCTGATCCGGGAGTGTCGCGAGGGTGTCCGCGGGGATCTCCACGGTGCCGTCGAAAGCCCTGGACTGATCGGTGATTCCGGACGGCTGGACCGTTTGGCGGAGTCCGTCCACGGTGTGCAGGGCCAGGTCGAGGTGGCTGCCGTCGGCGAAGTCCAGGCGCAGCGGGGTGGGGGAGACCGCGACATCGAAGGACTCGATCCGCACGGCGACGCCCGACGCGGTCCGGCCCGCGTAGGTGTACGGCGATGCCGCGACGGTGTCATCGGCCGAGTGGTCGGTGCCGGTATTGTCCAGCAGGCGGCCTGCCAGCGGAAGGTCGGTGGGTACGAAATCCCAATGGTCGGCGGTGAGTTCCTTCACCCAATAGCCGGTGCGCCCGCCGTCGACGCCTTCGACACGCAATTCGCGTGCGTCGGAACCGGTTCCGGTCTTGTGCACGGAAACCCGATCGGTGATCCGGCCGGGAATCCTGGGCTGCCGCAGCCAGTCCGGCGCGGGTAGCTGGATCGCCGCGTAGTGATCGTCGATCCGCTCACCGAGCATGTCGGGCGCCGCGGGCCGTCCCCGCTGATCCTCGTAGGAGTAGCGGAAGAACACCTTGTCCGCGCCGGAGATGTCGAAATCGTAGAGCCGCGTGTAGAGATTGCCGAACCGATCCACGACCAGCGTGGTCGATCCGCTGGTGGACAGCGCCACCGCGCGGAAGCGGCCCTGGTCGGGTGTGGACATCTCGTAGCTGTGGTCCAGCGGCAGCCACGGGTCCACGTAGTGGATACGGTGGCCGCCGTCGGTGAGCGCGAAGACGTGCGACACCTTCGCGCCGCCGACATTGTGGTCATTGCCGGCGGTGTCGCGCCAGAGGTGATCCTCGTTGGGCGACAGCACCGACCAGGTCCAGGCGATCGTGCCCGGCGGCAGGGTGTTGCCGGGGCCGGTCCACAGCGGTGTGCCGTAGCGGCTGCTCCAGTTCCAGTCCGCGGGTGCGCTCAGGATGTGGTCCATGGTGAAGAAGCGGCCGTCGACGTCGATGGCCATGAGTTCGTCGTCGTCCGCCGAGACGCCGGCGATCCGGCCCGCCATGCACCCGGGCAGCGGCAGCGTGCGCCAACCGCCCTGCGCGGCCGCCTGTTTCACGTAGACGGACCCGTCGCGCACGGCGAAGGACCAGCGGCGGTTGAACGTCTCCGCGGTGGTTCGCAGGAAGACCTGATCCGGTAGCGGGATTGTGGCGGCCGGGAATGCGTCGAGTCCGGCCGTGGTCTCGTCCGCGGCCGGCTCGGGCGTGCCGACCGTGCCGAGCAGCGTGCACGCGGGCGGTTCGGCGGACGCGATCTGCGGGGGCGCCGCCACCGCGAGCGCGAGTCCGGCGGCCGCGGCGAGCATGCCGCGCCGCACTGCGGGTTCGGGCATCACAACCACCCGAGGGAGCCGAAGACGATCAGGGCGAGGGCGTCGATCCCCAGAATCGCGCCCACGGCAATGGCTTTCGCCCGCACCGTCTTCAGGTCGTGGACGTAGAAGCAGGCGACGAAGAACGGCACGTATCCGAACAGCCAGATGAGGTACGGGAAGCCCGCGTGCCACCAGGACCAATCCCAGGTCAGCACACCCGCCTTGTTCAGCAGCACCTCCACGCCGACCGCGGCCGCGGAGTTCACTGCAATAAGGACCGGCCGGTTGGGCAGGCCCAGGATGCGAACCTCCTTGGGCGGCAGCATCTTCGCCGCGGCCACACCCATGATGGCGAACATGAAGCAGATCTCGATATTGAGACCGATGAGGATCTGATACGCCGTGGGCCCGGTCGCGCCCCACACCGGCGCGCGCCCGGTGGCGTGGAAGACCAGCGAGTTCCAGATCTCGTTGAACCAGTCCATGCCCCACAGGGCCACCCCCGCGAACAGCACATTCCAGTTCCGCCGTTCGACCTCGGTCGCATAGACGTAGATGACGACCAGCAGCAGCGGAATCACGTACCACTTGAACTGGCTGCTGTCCCGCAACAGCTCGAGCGCGGCCCGCGCGTGATCGGTCATCGCCGAACCCCTCCTCATCACCGTTGAGCCTGGCGAGTGTGTGACAAATCAACGTGAAATGTCAACATGTAAGCCAGAATTGCCAGTGCCGGGATCGGTCTGGATTCGTCGGGCGAACACCCGATGACACGTCGCCGGACCGCGCCTGCCTTCGCCCCATGGGTCCGGTACCGCGGTCGGCGTCGCCTGCGACGGCTTTCCGCTGCTGGCCGAGCTGTGCAAGCGGTACGAGGCGGCGGGCGGCCGCTATTGCGTGTATTCGATCTGGTTCGACGCCCAGCAACTCGACGCCGCCGCTCTCGCCGGCAATGCCGAACTCCAGGGCACCATCCCGATGTGGCAGTGGATCGGTGACGATCCGGCCGTCAGGTTCAGCTACTGAGATCGCAGTATTCAAGAACCGGTCGGTGCGTCCGGACTATCTTCCTGCTGTCGGGCAGACGTCCTTTATTGCGAGGCCGACCAATTTGTCCGCATCATCGTGCGAGAGGTGAATTTCGGTGGTGGTGGATTCGTCCAGCGCTTGCTGATAACGACCATCGGCTTCGTTCGGACTTGTTCGCGCCATTGTTCAGGCCGGTGCAGACGCCGGTCGCCAGGGAGTAAATGGCGGCGGTCGATTCGGATCCCGCCTGGAGATTCACGTCCGCCTTCACATTCGGGTCGTTCGAAATGACCTCGGCGGCCGCGGCATCGCGCAGGAACTGTTGTTCGGTGGTGAGAGCTCCGACGTCGAGGACGCGTGGACTGGCGTGGATGCCAGGTGCCATCGGGTCCCTGCCGCGGCCCGGCACCCTGCGGAAAGTCGTTCATTGTGGACCCTGTCGACCAGAGTGGAATTCGGGTGTGCGCGCTGCGTAGAAATTACGATCCGTCCGGTTCGATTACGCGACTCACCAATTCGAATGCGACGCTGACGTTCACACTTCCCGAGTCTGGAGAGACCCACATGAGCTGAATCGAATAGAGTCGATAGCTGCGCTACCAAGCCCGTGTCGAATCCAACATTTGCCGGGGTGAGTATAGGTGCCGACGCGGCACTCCGGCCCGCCATCATCCCAGTTCATCGTCGATTGGAATGCATGTCGTTCCCTATTCGCCACGGCGTTGTTCACGCACCCCGCCGACCACCGGCGATGCGCCTTACCAGCGGCCCTAGCCGGGGTTGTCCGCCGCGCGCCGACCGGCTCCGGGAGTGTGACCGCCGTTACCCGGTTCCCGGTCTGCGGTAGCGAGGGATGTGCTCGATTCGGTCCCAGGGAGGTGGCCCCGGTAAAATCGGTGGTTCTTGTGTGCCGCGATGGCCCACACTCGTTCAGTTAACTACCAGCACCCGCTGTACCCGAGGAGACGCTTGTGATCACCGCGACCGACCTGGAGGTCCGGGCCGGAGTCCGCACCCTGCTGACAGCGCCGGGGTCGGCGCTGCGGGTGCAGGCCGGGGATCGGATCGGGCTGGTGGGGCGCAATGGTGCCGGGAAGACCACCACCCTGCGCATTCTCGCCGGTGAGGGTGAACCTTACGCGGGCAAGGTCATCCGTTCCGGAGAAATCGGCTATCTGCCCCAGGATCCGCGCGAGGGCAATCTCGATGTGCTCGCCAAGGATCGCGTGCTGTCGGCGCGCGGGCTCGACGCCCTGCTGCGCGATATGGAGAAGCAGCAGGCGCTCATGGCCGAGGTCGCCGACGACGCCGAACGCGAGAAGGCCATCCGCAAGTACGGCCGGCTCGAGGAGCGTTTCTCCGCCCTCGGCGGCTACGTGGCCGAGAGCGAAGCCGCCCGCATCTGCCACAGCCTGGGCCTGCCCGATCGGGTGCTGAACCAGCAGCTGCGCACCCTCTCCGGCGGTCAGCGCCGCCGAATCGAATTGGCGCGCATCCTGTTCAGCGCCTCCGACGGCAGTGGCGGCAAGTCCGACACCACGCTGCTGCTGGACGAGCCCACCAACCACCTCGACGCCGACTCCATCACCTGGCTGCGCAGCTTCCTGCAGAACCACGACGGCGGCCTCATCGTCATCTCCCACGATGTCGACCTGCTCGGCGACGTGGTGAACAAGGTGTGGTTCCTCGACGCCGTGCGCGGCGAGGCCGACATCTACAACATGGGCTGGAAGAAGTACCTCGACGCCCGCGCCACCGACGAGCAGCGCCGTGTCCGCGAGCGTGCGAATGCCGAGAAGAAGGCGTCCGCGCTCAAGCAGCAGGCCGCCAAGCTCGGCGCGAAGGCCACGAAAGCCGCTGCGGCACACCAGATGGTCAAGCGCGCCGAGCGCATGCTGGCCGAGGCCGACGAGATCCGGGTGGCCGACAAGGTCGCGCGCATCAAGTTCCCCGAGCCGGCCCCCTGCGGCAAGACGCCGCTGATGGCCACGAACCTGACCAAGCTCTACGGGTCGCTGGAGATCTTCACCGGCGTGAACCTGGCCATCGACAAGGGCAGCCGGGTCGTGATCCTCGGCCTCAACGGTGCGGGCAAGACCACCATGCTCCGGCTGCTGGCCGGGGTGGAGACCCTGACCGCGGGGCAGATCGAGCCCGGACGCGGCTTGAAGGTCGGATATTTCGCCCAGGAGCACGACACTCTGGACGATCAGGCCACGGTCTGGGAGAACATCCGCCACGCCGCACCCGATGCGGGCGAACAGGATCTGCGCGGTCTGCTCGGCGCGTTCATGTTCTCCGGCCCGCAGCTGGAGCAGCCCGCCGGCACCCTGTCCGGTGGTGAGAAGACCCGTCTGGCACTGGCCGGTCTGGTCTCCTCGGCCGCGAATGTCCTTCTGCTGGACGAACCTACGAACAACCTGGACCCCGTCTCGCGTGAACAGGTGCTCGACGCGCTGCGCAGTTACGCGGGCGCGGTCGTCCTGGTGACCCACGACCCGGGTGCGGCCGAGGCGCTCAACCCCGAGCGGGTCATCATGCTCCCCGACGGCACCGAGGATCACTGGTCGCAGGACTACCTGGAACTGATCCAGCTGGCGTGAGAATGCGCCTCCCACACGGAAAAACGCGTGGTCGCCAAAAGTCGGTGACTCACATCACAGCGTTTCGTTGATCATAGGCATCCGAGTCTCTAACCTGGAATGAGGCGCCCACGGCGACTCGGAGGAAGCCATGAGTGACAGGCCCGCACAGGGTAAAGCCGTATTGGGTAAAGGCACGCGCGTCACCGGGAAATCCCGCGATCGCCTGCAATCCCAGTTGAAGAAGCAGTACGAGGCCGGAGCCAGCATCCGGTCCCTGGCCCGGGAGACCGGGCGGTCGTACGGCTTCATCCACAACGTGCTCGTGGAGTCGCATGTGCAACTCCGCAGCCGGGGCGGTGCGAACCGCCGTAAGGCCGCCAAGGCCGGCAAGTAGCGTCTTTCCCTTTTCCGGGAGTGGATTGCGGGTTCTCGACCGGCGAAAGCCGGTCGACGACTTGCGATTCAGGACGACCAGCCGCGAATTCGGACGATACGGTGCGATGTTCGGCGATTCGCGATGGCGTGCGGCCGCTAGGGCATCACGGTCCCGTCGCCGAGAACCAGTAGGTTTGCGAGGCTCTGGAAGATCGGCAGACCGGTCTTGATTTCGAGATAGGCGAACTGCCCCTGGGGGTTCACCTCCAGGAAGTAGAACTCGCCGTCGAGACCCACCCGCAGGTCGAGCACGCCGAAAGCCAGTCCCAGCGCGCCCATCAGCGTGGTCAGCGATTTGCTCACCGAGGCGGGCAGGCGATCGGCGGTGAAGGCCACCGACGTGTCCAGGCGCGAATCCACCCGTCCCACACCGGATTGCGAGTCGATACGCACCACCCACTCGATGCCGTCCACCCAGACGATGCGCAGATCGCTCTCGGCCTGGATGTAGTTCTGAAAGATGGTGGGGGAGTTGCGGATCGTGGCCAGCCGGTCGAAATCGGCCGGGGCGAACAGCCGGGTCTCGGTGAACGCGCCGCGCCCGGTGCCGGTGCGCTTGTAAACCACTGACCCGGGCCGGGATTCGATGAAGGCGCGCGCCTCGTCGGGATCATTGGTGACGAGGGTCTCCGGGACGGCGAAGCCGGCGCGGTGGGCCGTCTCCAGCTGCACGACCTTGCGGCTCGCGGTGCGGTCGGCCCCGGGGTCGTTGACCCACAGGGCCGGGATCGACCACAGCAGTCCCTGGAGGAAGCCGTCGCATTCGGCGCGGCGGTAGGTGTCGTCCTCCTCGGACAGACCGGCCGGTACAGCGCAGGGGTGAGGCCGACGCCACCACACGGAGGTGACGTCGTCGAGCCCGAAGATGTGCGACAGGCTGCGGTAGGAGCCGTCCCCGCCGAGTCGGAAAGTGCCGTTCTCGCGTGGGAAGTCGCGCATATCGAGGCGAATCGGGTTGTGCCCGTGGTGTTTGCGCAGGGTGGCGGCGAGGGCGTCGCCGTGGAGGTCCTCGGCCTCGGTGACGATGAGCACCGATCCCATGGTGCGGGCGGCCATGCGCGCTTCCGTCAGTCCAGGCTGTCGCAGGCGATGCCGTCGTCGCTGCCGAGGTGCGACCGGGTCTGGCAGCAGGTCATGGTGGCCCCGCCGGCACCGGGACGAGTGGTGAGATCCAGTCCGCGGGCCCAGATTTCGGTGAGCGCGCGCAGTTCGTCGTCGCCCCGTGCGGGACTGTGGTCCGGCGACAGGGTGAGGGGACGATCGGTGACCTCGACACGACGGCGCCGCGTGAAATCGGCAGTGGCGCCGGACCGTACGCGCACCAGCACCGGGCGGCCGTCACAGCTGCCCTGCGCCGTCGCAGCATCCCACCGGGTGATGTCGAGGACATCGGTCCGATGGAAGGTCCAGGTGGTGCCGTCGCCGACACGCACGCTGATACTTCGCTCGGTCGCTGCGACAAGATAGCCCGGTAGCGATGGCGAGGTGCTGGCAAGGATCGCCGATCCCGTTCGGTGCAGGGCGCCGGTCATGCTGAACTCCGATCTGCTCGGGATTTGCTGCGGGGCCGAGCGTGATCTGAATCATATCCCGCTGGGCACCGAATTCGGTCCGCAACGAAAGATTTCAGCTACTCCGGCAAACTCTGACCGGTTTTCGGAAACCGCTCCCGCCGAAAGATTTTCGCAGAAAAACCCGGACCGGCCGGTGTGGTCGGCGTGCGATCAGAGGCCGAGGATGTCCGGCGAGTCGGCCACCGCCCGCAGGGCCGCACCGGGATCCGCAACCAGTTTGCGGGCGGCGAGATCGAGAATGCCGGAGACGACATCGATCTGCGCCGACACCGTGCCGTCGAGTTTCACAATCTGCTGGCGCATCCGGAAGATCTTGCCGCCGGTCCATTCGAATTCGCAGCTCACCGCGACCTCGTCACCCAGATGCAGTTCGCGCAGGTATTTGACGGTCTGTTCCAGCACCACCGGCCCGATTCCCGCGGCCACCATCTTCTCGCCCGGCAGCCCGCCCGCCCGTAGTAGCTCCCAGCGCGCGTGCTCGGCGTACTGCAGATAGACGGCCTGATTCAGGTGCCCATTGATATCGAGCTCGTACCCGCGGACGGTGATGGGGACAGAGAATGCCATGAACGTACCAACCCGGCTCGCGGCAATGATCATTCCGCGTTTTCGGTGGTCTGTGGCACACCTCCGCCGGCGACCGCCGGGCTACTGGGGAGTCAGGACGGCGTTCTCGCGTATAGCGGCGGGTTGCCGTGCCGCTCTCGGTGCCGGTGCGTGACCCGCGGATCGGTCATCGTGCCCTGGATTGCGCGCTCGGGATCGTGGCGGTGCAACGGGAACCGGCCGGTGTAGCCGGTGTGCCGCACGGCCCGTCGTGGGAATCGCGTGATCACCGATTCGGTTCGCCGGATTCGCCTGCGGCAGTGCTGTTTTCGCGGATCCGCGCGGGTGGTGCGCGGGGTCAGGCGCGGTTGCCGTTGCGCTCGGCCCACCACTGCGGTGCGTCGATGAAGTAGTTGTCGTATTCCTGCTGGGCGGCCTGGATATCGGCCGGGGTGGTCTCGCCATGGGCGAGCCGCTCGAGGAAGCGGAAGTAGCCGTGGCGTTCGACGCCGGGCATGAGGGCGATGAGGATGCGGGCCGGGCTGTCGGGGGCCGCGCCGAAGGCGTGCGGCATGAACTTGGGGACGACGATGGCGCCGCCCGCGCCGACGGTGACGATCTTGTCCCCGGCCATGACCTGGAGTTCGCCGTCGGCCACGTAGAACAGCTCGTCGGACAGGGTGTGGTAGTGCGGCGCCGCGCCGTCGGCGCCGCGGGTCATGGTGACCTCGACGGTGCTCACCGACCCGCCCGCCTCATTGGAGTCGATGAGCAGCCGTACCGAGACGGGCTCGCCGCCGATGATCTCGGCGTCCTGCGGCTGGCGGATGGCGGCGGGGCGGGAAGCGGTGGTCATGTCGAACTCCATGTGATTCGGTGGGAGATAATTCGCTACCGAACTATATGGCATCGAATAGAGTGTTGTCCATGGGTGAGAAGAAGACCGACGCCGTGGACGTGATCCAGGAGCAGTGGCGGCGGGAGCGACCGGACCTGGACGGCGCGGCCATGGCCATCATCGGGCGGCTGGGTCGGCTCACCGTGGTGGCGACCGAGCGGATCGAATCCGTGTTCACGGCACACGGATTGCAGCGCGGCGAGTTCGATGTGCTTGCGACACTGCGACGTTCGGGCGAGCCCTACGAGCTCAACCCCTCCGGCCTCGCGGACACCCTCATGATGTCGCGAGCCGGCATGACCGGCCGCTTGGATCGGCTCGAGAAGGCGGGACTGGTCCGGCGGATCGCCGACCCGGGTGACCGGCGCGCGATCAAGGTCGCGCTCACCGATCGCGGCCTGCACCTCATCGACATCGTCGTCACCGAGCATTTCGAGAACGAGACCCGGATCCTCTCCGTGCTTTCCGACCAGGAGCGCGCCTCCCTCGATCGCCTCACCCGGCGCCTGCTGACCGAGCTCGAACGCGAGGGCTGACCCGGGCGCACGGTGCGGCCGGCGGACACGCCCGGCGTGAAGGTGCGCGCCGACCGCGCCGCCGACGAGGTCTCCGCGGCGGTGTTCGAGGTCGGCGGAACCCGCAGTACCGCAGCCGAACTCAACCTCCACCACTGCATGGCGTGATCTGACCGGGCCGGGTTCCGGACGCGTGCCGCGAGCGACTGGTCAGGCGAGGGGATCGGGCTGGGCGCGGCCGTGGGCGATGTCGTGGAACGCGGCGCGCAGCAGTGCGGTGATCCGTTCCGGCGGCGCGTCACTGAGTCCGTCCAGGTGCAGCAGGTGGCGCCCGATCACCACGCCGAGGGTGAGCGTGCCGAGCAGCCCGGCGCGCAACTCGGCCTCGCCCTCGGCGAGGTGCCCGGCGGCCTGGCGCTGTTGCGCGGCCATGGCCGCGCGCACCTCGCCGGTGGCGTCCGGGTGGGTGAGCATGGACCGAATCGCCGCCAGCGCGTTCACCGGTTCCTCGGTGAGCTTGGCTGCGAGTGCTTTCAGCAGTAGTTCCGCGGCCTGCTCGGGCGTTCCCGTGATCGCCTCCACGTTCCCCACCACGGCGACCTGTGCGAACAAATTCTCCTTCGACCCGAAGTACCGCATCACCAGCGCGGGATCGGTGTCGGCCTCGGCTGCCACGGCGCGAATCGTGGTGCGGTCGTAGCCTGATTCGGCGAACAGCCGCCCCGCGGCCGTCAGGATCCGGGCCTCGGTATTCCGACGTTGCTGCGCGCGAGTGGTGGCGGGATCCATTTGTTCAGTCTACGGATGTTGACTCGATTCAACCCCCAGGCGTAGTTTCGGTCTACCGCTGTTGACTGAAACTGAAGAGGTGCCCCATGTGGTACACGGTGCTGCTGTCCGTTCTCGCCGGAGTCATGGGTGCGAATGCCCTCCCGCACTTCATCAAAGGTCTTGTCGGTGAAGAGTTCCCGAACGTCCTGGGCAACTCGCCCCTGCGGAACGCCCTCGCCGGCTGGCTCGGACTCATCATCACCGGCCTGCTGATCTATGCGACGGAGCTGCCCGCGCACCCCTGGCCCGCCGTCCTCGGTATAGGTGCCGGAACGTTCGTGATGGCCGTCTTCCACGGCCGCGGTGGCGCTTATCGCCTGAATGAGGCACTGGGCCTGCCCAATCCGCCCCGCCGGGTCGCGGCGCAACTCACCGAGGGATGATCTCTGCGCCCGGCGATCTACGGGTTCGTCACTGCTTGCGGCGGACGGAGGCTTCCACCAGGTCGAGGACGGCTTCGAGGTTGTCGTTGGCGTGGCCGGAGGCGATGCGGGCAATGAGGCCGTCGAGGACCAGGTCGAGGTAGCCGAGGAGGACTTCGGTGGGGACGTCGTCGCGCAGGGCGCCGGCGGCCTTGCGGCGTTCGAGGCGGGCGACGGTGGCGGCGGTGAGCTCTTCGGAGCGTTCTTCCCAGTTGGCCCGGAATTCGGGGTCGTTGCGCAGGCGGCGGGCGATCTCCAGGCGGGTGCCGAGCCAGTCGAAATCCTCCGGGCGGGCCAGCATATCGCGCATGACCTGGATCAGGCCCTGGGTGGCCGCGACCTCGGCCATGCGGCCCGCGTCCTCCTGGGCGAGGGCCAGGAACAGGGCGTCCTTGTCGCGGAAGTGGTGGAAGATCGCGCCCCGCGACAGACCGGTCGCTTCCTCCAGTCGACGCACGGTGGCGCCCTCGTAGCCGTACTCGGCGAAGCAGCGGCGGGCTCCGTCGAGAATCTGGCTGCGCCGGGCGGCGAGGTGGTCGTCACTGACCTTGGGCACTGGCTCCTCCGAAACGTGTTGTGCGGGTTCTCCTTATCGATCTTGCGACCAAATCGGGGAACCCGCACGAGCGACGAGCGAAGCGGCCCGGGAGCGGGCCGCGTGGCGGGCGGCGGACCTGCGACAATCGCGAGATCCACCGCCTGCCACCACGTCTCGGCTTCGAAACAGCCCTTCGAAACCGAGGCGGTATCGCGGTGACTAGCCGCGAATCATGTTGCGCAGCACGTACTGCAGGATGCCGCCGTTGCGGTAGTAGTCCGCCTCACCGGGGGTGTCGATGCGGACGACCGCGTCGAAGACGACCTTCTCGCCGTTCTCCTTGGTGGCGGTCACCTTCATGGTCTTCGGAGTCACACCCTCGTTCAGCTTGGTGATGCCCTCGATGTCGAAGACCTCGGTGCCGTCCAGGCCCAGCGACGCGGCGGACTCGCCGGCCGGGAACTGCAGCGGCACAACGCCCATGCCGATCAGGTTCGAGCGGTGGATGCGCTCGAACGACTCGGTGATGACGGCCTTGACGCCCAGCAGACGGGTGCCCTTGGCAGCCCAGTCACGCGAGGAACCCGAGCCGTACTCCTTGCCGCCCAGCACGACCAGCGGGATGCCCGCGGCCTGGTAGTTCTGCGAGGCGTCGTAGATGAAGGCCTGCGGGCCGCCGTCCTGGGTGAAGTCGCGGGTGTAGCCGCCCGAGACGTCGTCCAGCAGCTGGTTGCGCAACCGGATGTTGGCGAAGGTGCCGCGGATCATCACCTCGTGGTTACCACGACGCGAGCCCAGCGAGTTGTAGTCCTTGCGCGCAACACCATTGGCGTCCAGGTACTGCGCGGCCGGGGTGCCCGGCTTGATCGGACCGGCGGGGGAGATGTGGTCGGTGGTGACCGAGTCGCCCAGCAGCGCCAGCACGCGCGCGCCCTTGATGTCCTCGACCGGGGCCGGCTCCATCGACATGCCGTCGAAGTAGGGGGCCTTGCGGACGTAGGTGGACTTGTCGTCCCACGCGAAGGTGTCGCCCTCGGGGGTGTTGAGGCCCTGCCAGCGCTGGTCACCGTCGAACACGGTGGCGTAGGACTTGGTGAACATGTCCCGGCTGATCGCCGACTTGATGGTGTCGTCGATCTCCTGCGCGGACGGCCAGATGTCCTTCAGGAAGACGTCGTTGCCGTTCTGGTCCTTGCCCAGGGCGTCGGTCTCGAAGTCGAAGTCCATGGTGCCCGCGAGCGCGTACGCGATGACCAGCGGCGGCGAGGCCAGATAGTTCATCTTGACGTCGGGGGAGATACGGCCTTCGAAGTTGCGGTTGCCCGAGAGCACCGCGGTGACCGACAGGTCGTTGTCGTTGATCGCGGCCGAGATCTGCTCCGGCAGCGGACCGGTGTTGCCGATGCAGGTGGTGCAGCCGAAGCCACCCACGTAGAAGCCCAGCTTCTCCAGGTACGGCCAGAGACCGGCCTTCTCGTAGTAGTCGGCGACGACCTGCGAGCCCGGGGCCATGTTGGTCTTGACCCACGGCTTGGACGCGAGGCCCTTCTCGACGGCGTTACGGGCCAGCAGGGCCGCGCCGATCATGACCGACGGGTTGGAGGTGTTGGTGCAGGAGGTGATGCCCGCGACCACGACGGCGCCGTGATCCAGGACGAATTCACCGCGCTCCGGGTCGGAGACCTTGATCGGCTTCGACGGGCGACCGGCGCTGCCGTTGGCGGCGGTCGGCACGGCCGAACCGTCGGAGGCGGTGCCGGAGGCGACCGGGTCGCTGGCCGGGAAGGACTCTTCCAGCGCCTCGTCCAGGGCGGTGTGCGGGACGGGGTCGTTGGTGTAGGTGCGGATGTCCTGACGGAACTGGGTCTTGCTGTCCGACAGCAGGATCCGGTCCTGCGGGCGCTTCGGGCCGGCGATGGACGGCACCACGGTGCTCAGGTCCAGCTCCAGGTACTCCGAGTAGGCCGGCTCGTTGTCGGCGTCGTGCCACAGGCCCTGCTCCTTGGCGTACGCCTCGACGAGCGCGAGCTGCTCGTCGCTGCGGCCGGTCAGGCGCAGGTAGTTGATGGTCTCCTCGTCGATCGGGAAGATCGCGGCGGTGGAGCCGAATTCGGGGGACATGTTGCCCAGGGTGGCGCGGTTGGCCAGCGGCACCTCGGCGACGCCCTTGCCGTAGAACTCGACGAACTTGCCGACCACACCGTGCTTGCGCAGCATGTCGGTGACGGTGAGCACGACGTCGGTGGCGGTCACGCCCGGCTTGATCTCACCGGTCAGCTTGAAGCCGACGACCCGCGGGATCAGCATGGAGACCGGCTGGCCCAGCATGGCGGCCTCGGCCTCGATGCCGCCGACGCCCCAGCCCAGCACGCCCAGGCCGTTGACCATGGTGGTGTGCGAGTCGGTGCCGACACAGGTGTCGGGGTAGGCCTGGCCGTTGCGGACCATGACGGTGGGGGCCAGGTACTCGATGTTGACCTGGTGCACGATGCCGACGCCCGGCGGGACGACCTTGAAGTCGTCGAACGCGCCCTGGCCCCAGCGCAGGAACTGGTAACGCTCGCCGTTGCGCTCGTACTCCAGGTCGACGTTGCGCTCGAGGGCGTCGGCGGTGCCGAACACGTCGAGGATGACCGAGTGGTCGATGACCATGTCGGCGGGAGACAGCGGGTTGACCTTGTTCGGGTCGCCGCCGAGGGTGGTGACGGCCTCACGCATGGTGGCGAGGTCGACGATGCAGGGCACGCCGGTGAAGTCCTGCATGATCACGCGGGCGGGCGTGAACTGGATCTCGGTGTCCGGCTCGGCGTTCGGGTCCCAGGTCGCGAGGGCGCGGATCTGGTCGGCGGTGATGTTCGCGCCGTCCTCGGTGCGAAGCAGGTTCTCCGCGAGGACCTTCAGGGCGTAGGGCAGCTTCTCGGTGCCGGGCACGGCCGAGAGGCGGAAGATCTCGTAAGAGTTGCTTCCGACCTCGAGGGTGCCCTTGGCGCCGAAGGTATCGATACTCGTCACGTTCAGCTCCACTCGTCTGTGAATGGGAGGGCCACCGGCGGGGCTGTGCCGATGGCTCGTCGAGGCGCGGGCCTCGTCCGTTTTCCGACATTAACAGTACGCTTGTCCTGTGAGCACATCGGGGGGCGGGTTATCGGGCCGTCGGGCCCGGGATTCCGCCCAGCGCGAGACACGATTTCGCGCGATCGGTGAGGTGATTCGCACGGCGCGGTGAGGTGATATGACACGCCGTCCCGTACCCTGCGTTTCGTGACCGCTCCGCACTCCTCGGTTTTCACGCCCTCGAAGGCGGAACTACCGCCGAACACCGACCTGAATGCCATCATCGCCGATCTCGCCGATGATCATGTCGCCGCCCCCACCGGACGCGATCAGGAGGCCCTCGCCGCCATCGCCGCCGACGCGCGTGAGCACGGCGTTCAGCTCGACATCATTGTGGTGCAGGGCAATCCGGGGATCGAGGCGAACCTGCGCGATCTGGCCAACGAGGTCGGCAAGATCGAGCACGGCACCGTGGTGGTCTTCAGTGACGACTGGGTGGGCACCTACAGCGACCAGTTCAGCCGCGGGCACCTGGAGTGGGCCGAGGACAAGGCCAAGTACCGCGGCCCCGAGCACACCACCGACGCCGCGCGGGTTTTCGTGGATCGGCTCGAGCAGCCGGAGACCGTGTCGTGGACGGTGATCACGCTGGTCATCCTCGGTGTGCTGATTGCGACGATCGGCGGGTTGTACGCGGTGAAGGTGCGGCGCGGGCAGCGTGCGTCGGGTGCGCCGACGCCGGTCGGGTAGCGCGTTCACGCTGGGAGGCGGTGTCTCCGTTCGGGGTTCGGGTTCGTCCCGGCCCCTTTTTCATGCCCGGATCGGGGTGTGCAGAGTCCGGTTCGTCCGCGACACGCCGAAAACGCACCGAGTGTCGCGTGTTGTGACGCGTGGTGATTGTGGGATTTACCTGCAACTTCTTGGCTACCAGCGAATTACATGCATGTGATTGTGGCGTGCCTGAGCGGCGGGATCCTGAACGTGCCGTACGGTTTCGCGATGGCACGGTTGGGGATTTTGTGCCGGATGGGACTCCAGGGAGGTGCGATGCGACGACCGGCGAAGCGACTACGACGCCCGGCGCGGGTCGCTACGGAGTTGCTCGTAGCGCTCATCGTGCTGGCAATGCCCATGGCCGGCGGGCACGCGGTACCACCGCCGCCCCCCAACCCCAGCGACAGCGACCTCAATGCCGCAGGCGCCCAGGTCGACGCCGGTGTCGGCGAGGTCGGCGCCCTCATCAATCAGGTGGCCGCCGCCGAACAGCAGCTGCAGCAACTCGACGACGCGGTCGCCGGTCGCCGTGAGGCCGTCAACAAGGCCCTGGTGGATCTGCAGATGGCCCGCGACGCCGCCGACACCGCCGGCCGCGCCGTCACCCAGTGCCAGCAGGATCTGACCGATGCCGGCGCGAAAGTCGATACCGCGCACGGGAATTTCGACAAGTACGTCGCCCAGGTCTACATGCGCCCCGGCTCCACCTCACTGGTCAGCTATCTGGCCGCGCCCAGCCCCGAGATCGCGCTCAACCGCGCGCAGGTGCTGACCATCGCCTCCAAGAACCAGCAGCAGGTGGTCGACGGCCTGCGCCACGCCCAGATCGACCAGGCCAACAAGACCTCCGCCGCCAAACAGGCCCAGCAGGCCGCCGACGCCGCCGCGGCCGCCGCCGACGCCAAGAAGACCGACGCCCAGAACGCGGTCACTGCCGCTCAGGCCGAACTCGACCAGCAGAACCTGCGCCGCAACGACATTGTCGGTCAGCGTGATTCGGCCCAGCAGCGGCTGGACGCGGCCCGCGCCAATGTGGCGGGCCTGCAGAGCCAGCGCGACACCTTCGTCGCCTGGGACCAGCAGCGCAAGGCCGAGGAGGCCGCGGCCCGCGCCGCCGCGGTGGCCGCCGCCGCCCGCGTGGCCGCCGACCGCGCCGCCACCGATCGCGCCAGCCAGGTTGGCCAGGGCCACCGCCCGCACGTCGTGCAGGACACCTCACCGCCACCGAAGCGCTCCATCCAGCCCAACCGGCCACCGGGCTCCAACTCCCAGCTCATCGAGACCGTGGTCGACCGTGCCATGTCCCAGCTGGGCGTCGTCTACGCCTGGGGCGGCGGCGACGAGAACGGCCCCACCCTCGGCATCCGCGACGGCGGCACCGCCGACAGCTACGGCGACTACAACAAGACCGGCTTCGACTGCTCCGGCCTGATGATCTACGCCTTCGCCGGCATCGGCGTCTCCCTACCCCACTACTCCGGCTACCAATACACCATGGGCACAAGGGTTCCCGTCGCCGAACGCGCCCGCGGCGACATGCTCTTCTGGGGCCCCGGCGGCAGCGAACACGTCGCCCTCTACCTCGGCAACAACAAGATGATCGAGGCCCCGCAAAGCGGCGACGTCGTCCGCGTAGCCGCCGTCCGCGAAGACGGCATCATGCCCTACGCAGTCCGCATCGTCACCTGACCCTCGTCCTCCTCCTGTAGGTTCTCACTTTGTCCAGAGTTGTTGGGTTTCCTGCGTATTCCCAGCTTGATCGGCAGTGCCGCACCGCCGAGCATCGGTTCCGGTGCGCACCTTGGTCGCTCAGGGCGGCTGGTCCACATGCAAAGTGCCGATCATGCACCTGGATAGACCACCTGACGACCGGGTCATCTACGGCCAGGGTGATTATGTCCAGCTAGTTGCTCAGATAGGTGAACTTGGTATCGCCAGGTCGAGATGGCGCAGACGTTCTGCGTCGGCGACGACTGAGTACTCGGTGATCAGGCCATTCTTGATGCTGAATGTCAGCACCAGCAGCAGGCGGCCTTGCGGAGCGACGGCCAGGCCGACTCTCCCGTCGATGAGGATGATGTCGGCGGCCATCGCATTGCGGGTCAGGAGCAGTGTTTCCTCGACAACGGTTGTCGCACCGTGGATCTCGAGCTGTGTGCCGGGCGGCAGTGCGGCCGCGTCCGCGCGGCGGATGACGTCGGGATCCAACACCTCGAGCAGGCCTGCAATGTTGCGACCACGGGCAGCGGCGAGGAAGGACTCGACCACCCGGCGGTGCAGTGCTGGATCGATGTCTCCGATCGACCGCGTGTCGCTGCCGCTGACTCGAAGCCGTGCCCGGCTAGCGAGTTTCTTGGCTGCCACAGGTGTCCGATTGACGATAACGGCGACCTCGTCGAACGGCACAGAGAACATGTCGTGCAGGACGAATGCGACCCGTTCTGCAGGGGCAAGTCGATCCAGGACCACAAGCAGGGCACGGCCGACGGACTCGACCAGGATCGCCTCGTGCGCGGGATCCGCCGAGCTCTCATCGGCGGCGGTGGCCGCCAAGTCGTGGTCACCGGAGACTTCACGGCGTGTTGTGCGTGCCCGCAGCATGTCCAGACAGATTCGCCCGACCACTGTGGTCAGCCAGGCGGCGAGCTCCTCCACACCGTCAGCCCCCGCGCGATCAAGCCGAATCCACGTTTCCTGTACAGCGTCCTCGGCATCGTTCAATGATCCGAGCAGTCGGAAAGCGACACCCATCAGATGACCACGATGAACCTCGAAACGCTTGGCCAACACGTCTCGCTCGTCCATCGGTCACCTTTCTGCGTCCCGGTCCGTCATAAGGGCAACTGCCGACCCAGTCGGGCCGTCAGTCCTCGAACACCCCAAGGATGATTACATGACCGAATCGACGCAACCACAGGACCTCCGAATTGAATCGGTGCGTATCGCAGTGGCCTTCCACAGCGGCTACGGCCACACTGCCCGACAAGCGGAAGCGGTGGCATCCGGCGCCGGCTCGGTGCAGGGCACTGTGGTGGACCTGGTGAATGTCGATGATCCCGAGGATCAGGCGCTGTGGCTGACGTTGGAAGCCGCGGACGCGATCATTTTCGGCGCTCCCACCTACATGGGCAGCCCGTCAGCGGTGTTCAAGGCATTCACCGAGCGCACGAGCAAAGTCTTGGCCGACAACCTGCGCTGGCGGGACAAGATCGCGGCCGGCTTCACCACCAGCGGTGGCAAAAGCGGTGACAAGTTCAACACTCTGGTCGATCTGACGGTGTTCGCGGCCCAACACGGCATGATCTGGGTCGGACTCGATCTACCCGCCGGATGGTCCACCAGCAACGGAACCGAGGACGACCTCAATCGGATCGGCAGCTGGCTCGGAGCGATGGCCCAAGCCAACGCCGATGAAGGCCCAGAACTCGCACCTCCTGGCTCGGACCTGCGCACGGCGTTCCGGTTGGGAGAGCGGGTCGCCGAGATTACCTGGATCCACCGGTCCGGGACCGCAATTCAACAATCTGCGAAGCTGCAGCCCGTGCAGTGAGGACACTTTGCTGGACGACCTCGAGGCGGCCAATGCCGCGCAGAAGGGTCCGCCAACCTGCAAATCGACCGATCGGAAATCAGTTGATGAAGTGGGTCTACTGCAGCAGAACGCATTTGACCTCCAACTGACGAATGCTATTGGTAGCACGCACGTTCGGCGCTGAACGATCAAGCTCAGACCCGATTCACCGCATATGAGATAGATCACGTTTTCGAGATCGCTCGGACCGGTGGTCGGGTCAGGTTGCGCGGACCGGTGGCCGCGGCGGGTCTTGGTCGATCCGGGACGCCGGTGGTTGCGTTGCACAACGTCCGACGCAGTTCTCCTGGTCGATTACTGATATCGAGTCACATATGTCGATCCCTCATCTTCTCGGTGAGATGGTTTCAGGTGCACAGCTTTTCGAGATGGAGCACAACAGACGTGACCAGGTTCGACACCGTAGAGCGCGCAGTCGCCGACATCGCCACCGGTAAGGCGGTTGTCGTCGTCGACGACGAGGGCCGGGAGAACGAGGACGACCTCATCTTCGCGGCGAGCTTGGATTCGTAATCCACCTCGGTATCGAGGTCGAGCCCGAAATTGGTTGCCGACCGTCCCGACATCGAAGACGCGGTCAACCTGGGCTGTTTCGACCGCTCGGGCGATCAGATCACACCTGAGCCGGTCCGCGCCGAACCGACTTGGCTCAACTCGCAACGCTTCGCGGTGCGGCTGCTCAATGCGCTGACCAGTGAACACGTCTTCTTAAGCGGCGATGCCGACCTGTATCGCGGCGACCGCGACCGTGCTGAGAAGGCGCTGGCGTGGCAGGTTTTGGGGATGCGGTCACTCGCGACCGATACGACCCTTGACCAGGCCGTGCAAGCCCTGCCCGCGGGCCCGGCGGCGAACACGGCAAGGACTTCCTGGGGTACACGCCGACCGCACACCTGTGCTCGGCGCTGCACGCCGGGATGACCGCGCTCGCGGTCGACGGAGCGGTGTGTGTCGACGACGGGCAGCGCTTCCACCGGCTCCCGCCGTGGCGCCTGGCTGAACCGAAAACGGCTGGCGGGCACTGAGATACTGGACCCTTCAATCCCTGTTCGATCTTCCTGTCGATGAAGGGAACTCGAGGTGAGTGCTGCCACTGTCGTGCCGCCGCTCGCACAAGTCGCTACCCCTGTGTCGGAGGCGATCGTGCGAGTCCGCCCGCAATGCTCGGGAGCGGACCCGGTGGTGCGCCGATCGGATCGGGCCGATTTGCAATCCAACGTCGCGCTACCGCTGGCCAAGCGGATCGGTGAGCCACCCAACCAGCTCGCCGCCGAACTCACCGGCGAACTGTCGACGGGGAGTACCGCCGTGTTCGCGGACGTGGCGGCATCGGGGCCCGGTTTCCTCGAGATCGTCCGCACCGGGAGCTTCGAAATCCTGGTCAGGCCGCCGAGCAGGGTATTGATGATCTCGAGCGGGTGGGCGGCCAGGCCGATCGCGTCACCGGGAATACCTGCTGCGTTCAGGTAAACGCCGTGTAGGAGAGCAGCGTTCTCATTGCGGGCCAGCTCGCCGTCACGGGGCACAGCAACGACCGCGTTGGCCGCGTTGAGCAGAACAACGTCAACGCCGAGTTTCCCTGCGGCAACCATAGTTTCAACCATTCCGGCGTGGTTGCCAACGCCCCGGTGCTGAGCGAGCCCGGTCACTCCGAGTGACGTGCCTGTCCCGATCGACACCGTGACGCCGGACGCCAGACCTGCCACAGCCGATCCCATCGCCGCCGATTCACCTACGACGACGGACCCGGCCCAAGCGACCACGACGACCACCCGGAATTGGCCTAGCCGGTGAGCCGTTCCGGGTGTTTAAGTTCCGCACCATGTACCGCGACGCGGATAAGTACCCCGTCACGCTCCTGCGCGAGGACACCTCACCGTTGTGGTTCAGGATGCGCGACGATCCGCGCGTCACGCTGGTGGGCAAATTCCTGCGCAGGTACAGCCTCGACCCTGCACCAGCGCATGGACATCGACCGCCACCTGTGACGCCGGCCGCAGACGTCCACGGCTTACGCTGGCCCGCATAGGGACCGGTGCCGTCAGCTGGGCCGGCCGATCGGCATGTAGGTGTCGTACCAAGCGGCGGCGTCGCGAATCGCCTGGTCGATGTTGCCGGGGCGGTAGCCGAGTTCGCGTTCTGCTTTGCTCCAGTCCGATGCCTGCGGAACCGACAGGTATTTCGCCATCCCAGGATCCATCTCGGGGGTCTTCCCGGTGAAGACAGAACCGAAATCAGCCAAGGCTGCATAAGTGCGTAGTACACCGGCCGACAGCCGGATCGGTCGTTTGCGGGCACCGACGATCTCGCCCATACGGGTGAACACGTCGGCGTAAGGGCGGTTGAATCCGGTGAGGTTGTATCCCTGCCCGTTGCGGCCCTGCTCCGCCGCGGCCAGCATGCCGTCAGCGACCGCCCGCACGTCACAGAACGACGAAGTGCCCGGTGGAGCGAAGGTCGTCTGCCCGCTCTGCATTTCGCGGATGATGCGGCCGATCTGCAGAGTGTGGTCGTACGGGCCGATCATGAATCCAGGGTAGACCACGACGACGTCGAGTCCTTTGTCCACGTAGCCGAGCACAGCCGCTTCACCGGCGGCCTTGGTGTCGGCGTAGTCGTAACCGATCCCGCATAGACTGCGCTCCCCCTGCTGCTCCGGGAGCGCCGATCCGTCCCGGTTGTAGCCGTGCACATCGAGGGTGCTGGTGTGCACGAATCGGCCGACGCCCGCCTGCAGGGACGCCGCAGCAAGGCGGTCGGCCGCGACGACGTTGACCGCCTGGCGTCGGCCCGCGAACTTGCGCCAGGTGGAGGTATCGCCGGCGACGTGGAATACCCAGTCGCAGTCCTTCACCAGGTCCGGCAGTTCGGCGGGATCGAGCAGGTTCGCCAGCCTCACGTCGACCGGCAGATCATCGAGGTAGCGGGTGGTGGATCCCGGTGCGCCGGTGGCCAATACGTCGTGTCCCGCGGTGAGCAGGGTCCGGACGAGATTGCTGCCGACGAATCCGGTGGCGCCGGTGACGAGGCATCGCATCAGTGCACTCCTTCAGCTTGTGGTGTGGTGGCGGTGGACTGCTCGCGGCCCGCCGCGAGGCGGAGGCCGTCGTAGTACGAGTGATCCGGATCGGGCCATCCGAAGCGGTCGCGCAGCTTGGCCAGATAGCTCTGGTACGCCTGCGATTCGACATAATTGGCGTGCCGGGGACTGTCGATGTAGGCGATGCCGCCCCGCAGATCGGGATGATCACTCGCCTTGCACTCGAGCAGTTCCGCACGGTGTTCGCCGGTTTCGCGGGCCCGGATGTCCATCACGATCAGCTGCGCCATCTCGTCGAACCGCTTGTAGGCCGCGTCGGCGAATTCGATGAAGCCCAGGACATAGAGACTGTCGTGTTCCCGGTTGAACACGTTCAGGTACAGCTGCGGATGACCGACCTTCCAGGTGAACAGATCCGGGTCGAGGAACGGGAGCCGGTACTCGTATCCCGTACACAGCAGCACTACATCGAGATCCTCCGATGTCCCGTCGGTGAACACGACACCGTCCGCGGTGAAGTGATCGATATCCGGTTTCGCGATCAGGTCGCCGTGCGCGAGATGGTGCAGAACCTGGGAGTTCATGATCGGGTGGCTGGACAGCGCGTCGTGATCCGGCGCGGGCAGCCCGAACCGGGTGAGGTCGCCCACCAGCACGTCGATCAGCTTGTTGACGTCCGCGGAAATCGCCAATCCTCGTGGGGGTTCGAGGATTCCGTTGACCACCGCGTCGGTGGGCAGACCCGCAATGTGCTTGGGGAAGTACCGGTAGCCGCGGCGGACGGAGAAGAAGGCCCGCTCGGCATGGCGGGCAGCGTCGCTGGCGATATCGACCCCGGAGTTGCCGGCGCCGACGATCAGTACGCGCTTGCCGAGCAGCTCCTGGCCGGATCGGAAGGTAACCGAGTGCCGGATCTCGCCACCGAATGCGTCCATTCCGCTGAAGCTGGGCGAATTCGGGTGCCAGGTCACACCCGGCGCGGCGATCAGCCCGTCGTACTCCCGGACCGTGCCGTCGGACAGCCGGACCCGCCACCGGTCACCGGGAAGTGGTTGTGCCTGTTCGACATTCGTATTGAAAGTGATCTTCTCGTAGAGGCCCCAGTCACGGGCGAAGTCCCGGATGTAGTCGCGGACCTGCCACCACACCGGATAGTCGGGAAAGCGGTCGGGCATCGGCTTTCCGTAGAAGCCGCTGGTGTACTTGGAACTGATGAAGTGCGCCGATTCGTACATCGGAGTCCCCGGGTTGTCCATGTCCCAGATCCCGCCGAAGTCGCTGTGCCGCTCGAACCAATCGAACGGCACGCCCTCCTTCATCAAGGCTCGCGCCATGATCATCGAACTCGGGCCGCCGCCGACGATCACGTACTTGCGCGTGTACTCGACGGCGGGACGCGTGAGCACCGCGTCGGTCCGCTTGCGGAGTTTGCTCGCGGCGAAGGCCGCATAGACCGCAGGGCTGGTCCGGCGCATCCGCACCGCGACCGCGATGCCCGCCGCCGCCACCATGATCAGCAGCACGGGCACGAGATCGACTGCGAGATTACTCGTTCCGGTCAACGCGGCATAGTTGACGGTGGACAGAGTCACCCCGGTGGTGAGACCGACGAAGCCGAGAACCGGCGCGACCAGACCGGAGAACCAGTGCCGATCGGTCCGGCGCCAGAAGAACACCAGCACCGCCAGCGCGGTAATCGATTGCACCGCAACGATTCCCAAGGTACCGAGACCGATCAGGCTAGCGGCGATCGCCAAATAGGGGTCCGCACCGGCCAGACCCAGCACTGCCAGGACCACGACCGTCAGCGCCGACACCGCGACACTCGCGGCGTGCGGCGACAGGTGGCGCGGGTGGTAGTTCCCCAGCGCCCGCGGCAGGAAGCTGTCCCGGCCCAGGGCGAAGACGTATCGGGATCCCGCGTTGTGCAATGCCAGATACGACGCCAGGACGCTGGTGCACAGCAGCACCGCCGTCGCGTCGTACAGCACAGTGCCGCCATACTGCTGGGCCAGCGCGAACACAAAGTTGCCGACCTCGGTGCGGGCCATCGCCGGCGCGGCGTCACCACCGGCGCCGCCGATCAGGATCAGCGAAGTGACGATGTAGAACACCGCGATGATCGACACGGCAGTGAAAGCCGCTCGCGGGATGCTGCGTTCGGGGTTGCGGGTCTCCTCACCGTACAGCGCGGCGGACTCGAAACCGACGAAGCTGGTGAACGCGAACATCGCACCCACACCCAGCGAACCAGCCACCACCGCGTGCGGGCTGAACGCCTGCAACGGGAACGCTGCGGCGCCGTGCCTGCCGACAACCAGCAGGTCCAGCACGATCAGGACCGCGAATTCCAGCACCATCAGGACACCGAGAATCTTCGCGGACAGATCTACGTTGCGGTACCCGAGGAACGCTACGAGCGCGACAGCAACTGCGGTACACACCCACCACGGAACATTCACCCCGGAGCTGTTCAGGACGAGCGAAGTGAAGTAGCCGAAGGACGCCGGCAGCCCGATAGCCAAGGCGCAGTATCCCAGCGTCGCAACATAGGCGGACGCGGCACCCCATGGCTTGCCCAGTGCACGGGCCACCAGCAGGTAGAAGGCTCCATCGTTGGCGACTCGCCGGGTCATCGCCGAATAGGCGGCGCAGAAACACAACAACGCGACTCCGGCCAGTAGATAAGTCGTGGGCAGGATGATGTTGTTGCTGCGAATCAGGGCCAGCGGCATGGTGCCGACCAGCGCGGCCATCGGCGCGGCGGCGGCAATGACCAGGAAAACCACCCGGCTGGTGGTGAGCGCGCGCGCCGGGTCCGGTCCGGCCCGGGTTCCGTCGTCAGTGGCAGACATGTAGACCTCCGTGAATTCTCGACAGTCGGAGCTTGGCCGCCGCGCGAACCGCTGATGCGTCGCCGGTCCTACTCCCTGCCCCGGCACAGTGGCTCGAGGCGTGCAAGAAAGATAATCACATACCGTTCGTTCGAACGAACGAGAAATGGAATATTTCCACGCGATTAACCGGTACCGACTCGTATCTCGGCGAGAGCTCTGCCGCCAGCGGATCCCCCGGGCCAGCATCGCTGTAGCGTTCAGCCTGGACTGCCCGACGATCGACTACTACGGAGACTGCATGAGCACCGATGTTCGACGACGCATCCTCGACGTCACTCTCGATCTCATCGGCGAGCACGGCATCGGCGGACTCAGCAATCGGGCCATCGCACGGACCGCCGGTGTATCGCTGGGCACGCTGACCTACCACTTCGCATCTCAGGATGACCTGCTCGGGCAGGCCCTGGAGCTCTTCGTGAACGACGAGATAGAGCGGCTGACCGCACTCACCTCGCGATTGGACAGCACCTCGGAAACCGAGGTCGACGAGGTCTTGCGCAGGACCCGCGCGGCGATCGAGGCCTCCACCACCCGCGCCGCGCAAGTCGCCCAGCTCGAGTTGTATCTGCACGCCACACGCAGCCCCGAGCTGCGTGCCGTCGCCTCACGCTGCTACCAGGCCTATGACGAACTAGCCGCCGCAGTGTTGCGAACACTCGGTATCGCTGAACCCGAACGATTCGCTCCACTACTGGGAGCGCTCATAGACGGTTTCGGACTGCGACGCCTCGCTGTGGGGGAACCGCGGGTGAATCTGGTCGAAGGTCTCGCGGCCCTGACCGCCGGACTCACCCTGAATCCGGGCGCGGGCCCTGGTCGGAACCTGTCAGACCACGCCGACCGAACAGCCAGGATGTCGGCCGATAACTGATCCGATTCGAAAACTACCGTCGCCCAGTCGCTCCATCTTGCAGTTCACCTCGACCTGTGCTTACCATTTGGCCAAAGTTTGGCTATCGAAATATTCAAACTTCACCGCAGTGCGGTCACCGCTGACCCCCGGCAGCCAACTCACCGTACCGAACAGTTCGGATGTGGCTGGCCTTTGACAATTCGGCTGTGGCGCAGATTCCGTGAAAACCATTGGTGTTCAGGCGATATCGGCGAACGAGACCACGGAGGGCGACTGCGACTGCGAACGCTGTCAGCCAGCAGTCGAGCCGAGGGGCGCGCCCAGACCGGCGCGCATACCGATCGCTGCTGCCTCGCCGCGCGAGGAGACCTCCAGCTTCCTGAGCACCGCGGCGACGTGAAACTTGACGGTGCTCTCGGCCACTCCCAACTCGGCACCGATCGCTTTGTTGCGTTTGCCCGCCGCGAGTAATGCGAGGACCTCACGCTCGCGGCGGTTCAGGCGCGCCAGCTCGGGCTGCTCGCCCAGGACTGCTGGTGGTGTGAGCGGTAGGTGGATCTGTACGCGGGTCCCCCACCCCGGTACCGACTCGATCTCGAGGTCGGCTCCGAGCGTTCGGCCGCGGCCTTCCAGGCTGCGCCGCAGTTCCACCGGATCCAACTGTCCGGCACCGCGATCCCGGATATCCACAACCAGGCCACCGCTTTCGCACGTCCACGCGATCCGCAGGCGATCGAGATCAGATTGGGTCGCCAGCGCCACAACCGCGACCTGCGTCATCGCCCGCGCGCCGGACGCGACTTCGCCCGGGATCGGCTGCCCACTGACGCGCGGCGCGACGAATTCCGCATCCACCTGGCGATGACTCAGTATCGGGGCCATCTCGCGGTGCATCTGCTCGAAGGCGGTGAGCGGGGGTTCCTCTGCCAGATCCCGATCCGTGGCCTGCCGTGATCGTAGAGCGATCAGGGCATCCGAGGCGGACTGGGTGGCCACTATCCGTGCTTGTCGGTCGTCGAGGCCGGGAGAGCGCAGGGCCACCAGAATGGCAGCCAGCGCCGCCTCGTGCGAGGCGGCCAGTTCCGCGTTGGCGCGGGCCCGCGCGTTCGACGCCGCTCTCGATTCGGCCAGATATTCCGGGCTGGCTTGGACCACCTGTTGTCGGATCGAGGTGGCTACGATGCCGAACACCGCGGACAGTTCCGAGCGTGCGAGCAGCTCGCTGAATGTTCGGGGAACCAGCACCAGCAAGGTGTTCGTCGTGTCTCGAACTGCCCACACGGGCAGGCTACCGCCGGCCAGCGCAACCGGTCCGGAGTATGAATCACCGGGCTCGACAGCCGATTTGAGCTCCTCGAGTTCGGCGATGGTGATCCGATCAATGATCTCGGCAGCACCGGCGACCTTGTGTGGACGGCCGGTGCACTCGCGGGTGAAGATCACCAGCGCACGATGGGGCCACCGGTCGGACAGGAAGAACGAGAGACGGCGCGCGATATCGGGCAGCGGACCATCGATCACGGCGCGCAACCCCGCCAATGCGGACCTCTGGTCCCCGGGATGATCATTGGCCCGATCGCTCATTTCAGCGAGTCTAAAAACGGCACGACTGGTGTACCACACGCGGGTGCCGCAGGACCCGTCAAAAAGGACAGGTAGCGCTGTCCCTTCGACCAGGTCCGCAGTTCACCCACCCGGCATTAGCGTCGCTGCCTGAGCATGCGCGCGAACGCATGACGCGATCATTCATCGGAGGAACAGCCACTCATGCCACAGCAGGTCCGTGGAGTCATCGCCCGCAAGGCGGGATCGCCCGTCGAGTTGACCGACATCATCATTCCGGACCCAGGCCCGGGGGAGGTCGTCGTCAGCATCTCCGCGTGCGGCGTCTGTCACACCGACCTGACCTATCGGGAGGGCGGGATCAACGACGAATTCCCGTTCCTGCTCGGACACGAGGCAGCCGGCATCATCGAAAGCATTGGCGCAGGCGTGGATTCGGTCGCCGTCGGAGATTTCGTCGTACTCAATTGGCGCGCTGTCTGCGGCCAGTGCCGCGCCTGTAAGCGAGGCCGACCGCAGTACTGCTTCGACACGTTCAACGCCACCCAGAAGATGACCTTGACCGACGGCACCGAACTCACGCCCGCACTGGGAATCGGCGCGTTCGCCGACAAGACCCTCGTCCACGCGGGTCAGTGCACAAAGGTCGACCCCGCCGCTGATCCCGCGGTCGTCGGACTGCTCGGCTGTGGCGTCATGGCCGGCCTCGGCGCCGCGGTGAACACCGGTGGCGTCGGGCGCGGCGACTCGGTGGCCGTCATCGGTTGCGGTGGTGTGGGCGACGCTGCCATCGTCGGTGCCCGGCTGGCGGGCGCATCGACAATCATCGCGGTCGATCGCGACGACCGGAAGCTCACCTGGGCAAGCGAACTCGGAGCCACCCACACGGTGAACGCCACTGACCTGGATCCCGTTGCCTCCATCCAGGACCTCACCGGCGGGTTCGGTGCCGACGTCGTCATCGACGCCGTGGGTCGTCCCGAAACCTGGAAACAGGCGTTCTACGCCCGCGACCTCGCCGGGACCGTGGTCCTGGTCGGCGTACCCACGCCCGACATGCGCCTGGACATGCCACTGCTCGACTTCTTCTCCCGCGGTGGATCGCTCAAGTCCTCCTGGTACGGCGACTGCCTGCCCGAGCGGGACTTCCCGATGTTGGTCGACCTGTACCAGCAGGGCCGGCTGCCACTGGACCGGTTCGTCACCGAGCGCATCGGCCTCGACGCAGTCGAGCAGGCATTCCATACCATGCACGAGGGCCAGGTCCTGCGGTCGGTAGTGGTGCTGTGAGCGGGCAACTGCGCATCGACCGTGTCGTCACTTCCGGTGTGTTCGAGCTCGACGGCGGTAGCTGGGATGTCGACAACAACGTCTGGGTGGTCGGCGACGACGACCAGGTTGTGGTGATCGACGCCGCCCACGATGCCAAGCCGGTCATCGAAGCGATCGGTGATCGCACCGTCGTCGCGGTGGTATGCACCCACGCGCACAACGACCACATCACCTTCGCGCCCGAAATTGCCGAAGACCTGTTCGCCCCCGTATTGGTGCATCCAGGCGATGACCCGCTGTGGCAGCTCACGCATCCGGGTCAGGCCTACTGGTCACTGGCCGACGGGCAGCGAATCGCCCTGGCGGGAACGGAGATTCACACGATTCACGCTCCCGGACATTCCCCGGGATCGGTTTGTCTCTACATACCCGAGGCCGACGCCCTGTTCTCAGGTGACACCTTGTTCGCCGGAGGGCCGGGAGCCACAGGGCGCTCGTACTCCGATTTTCCGACCATCATCGGATCCATCCGCGAGCGCCTGTTCACCCTGCCCGAGCACACCCGGGTCTACACCGGCCACGGTGACGGCACGACCATCGGCGTGGAGACACCCCACCTGTCGGAGTGGATCGCACGCGGCTTCTGATCCCCTGCAGCCCTTCGAATTCGAATGAGAGTGATCCCCGGCCATGCACCGCAACGCGTCGATTCGAGATGCAGGCGCGACCGAGCACGCACTCACTGCGCCTAAAACCCGTGCGGCGGTGTTGAACTCGGACTACCCGGTCGACACGTCCACGATCGACTACAGGAACATCGAAGCCTGGCCAAGCCGCCTGCAATCCGGCACCACACCCCAACTCGCGGTCATATTCGGCGCGAACGGCGCACCTGAAGCAGGTCCTCCTGCAAAGGCGACTCTGCTGCAGCACACCAAAATACAACTGTCGTGGTAGAGGTGGAGATGAAGCTCTGAACGGGGACAACGACTTTCGTAGCGGCGTGGCAGCGCGGGTGTCAACTCCACTGGGGCTACGGCTACGTCAACAGATACCTGATTGCCCGCCTCTACACCGCCAAGTCTGCCGTCCCGTCGGGTC
>NZ_JBSGGG010000029.1:100453-140580 GCF_053603795.1 Nocardia sp. NPDC004123 | reverse complement strand
GCGAGTACACCCGGCGGTTGCTCGCGGCCGTGCCGCGCTCGCCCGGCCCGGCCGGAGCTACCCGACTCACTGCTCGAACGTTCGTGTTTCGACCGGTCGGGGTTCGGTGACGGTGTCTCGGGGCCGGGCGGGCGGTCAGAGAGAAATGGGTCGAGTGCTCGGTGCCGGGCCGCGCACGCCGGCGTGCGAGTGTCGTTGTCTGTGAGGAGGATGTGCCTGTGGTTGCCTCGGAGTCCGGTCGCGGCGAGTGGTCGCTGGCGGCGGCGCGTTTCGCGCGGGAGACCGATCGGCTGGTGGAGTGTGCGGCGTTCTATCGGGAGATCGTCGGACTGACCGAACTTTTCGTGTTCGAGGATCATGCCGGCTACAGCGGGTTCGTGTTCGGGCTGCCGGACGCGTCGGCGCAGCTGGAGCTGGTGCGCCGCGAGGGCGCGCCGCCACCGGCACCGCCGGGCCCCGAGCATGCGGTGGTGCTGTATCTGCGGTCGGGGTTCGCGCGGTTGCGGGCGCGGCTGGCCGATCATGGTGTGGCCGAGGTGGTTCCGGACAATCCGTATTGGGTGGCAGCGGGGGCGTTCGCGGTGCTGGATCCGGAGGGGTGGATGCTGATCGTGGTGCCGGAGGCGGCGGGCGGGGTGCGGATCGAGGAGTTCCTCGGTGATCGCGCCGAGATCGCGTGGTCGTTCCGGATGGCCGAGGATTCCGAGCAGGCGCTGGCCGGGTATATCGGCCGGGGGCGGGTGTGGGTGGCGCGCAACGACTCCGGGGCGGTGGTCGGCCATGTCCAGGCCGCGCCGGGGGCCGGGGAATCGACCTGGGAGATCGTCAATACCGCCGTGGCGGAACCGGTGCGGGGCACCGGGGTGGGCAGGCGGCTGATCGATCGGGTGGTGGCGGTGGCCACCGACGCCGGGGTGCGCCGGCTGGAGGTGGCCACCGCCACCGCCGATGTGGGGAATCTGCGGTTCTATCAGCGGTGCGGGTTCCGGATGACGCGGGTGGTGCCCGATGTGTTCACCGCCGCGGCCGGGTACGCGGAGGAGATCGTGGTGGACGGGATCCGGTTGCGGGATCAGGTGTGGTTCACCCGCCTGCTGTGAGGGTGTCTGCTCAGGCGGCGACGACCTTGGCGTAGTTGTCGCGCAGTGCGGGCCAGCCGTCCGGGGAGCCGACGGCGTCGCGCATGGATTCCCAGCCGGGGCCGTGGTTTTCGAAGCCGGAGTGCACCAGGGTGACGGCGGTGCGGCCGGGGTCGAGGGCGGTGAAGGTGACATCGACGCGGCTGGTGCGGGCCGGGTCGGATTCGGGTTTCCAGCTCAGGTCGATGTCCCAGGAGAAGGCGAAGCGGGTGTCGGGTGACCACTCCAGCACCCGGCCCCACGGGCATTCGGTGCCGTCGGCTTCGCGGCCGTAGAGGCGGCCGCCGACGTGGGGTTCGACGACGACTTCGGCCAGCGGGCCGGACCCGATGTGATGCTCGCGCGGCCACCAGGTGTCCATGCCGGTGGTGAAGACGCGATAGGCCTTGTCGATGGGCGCTTCGACGGTGACTTCGACGGTGACGGTGTCGGTGTGCTGGGTCATGACTGCTCCTGGGTGTGGTCCTGCTGGGTCTGGCGGTTCACTTCGTCGCGAAAGGCCGACAGTGCGGTCGACCAGAAGTGGGTGAAGTACGCGCGCAGCGCGTCGATGCCGCTGGGGTCGAGCCGGTAGACGCGCCGGGTGCCGACGGCTTCGTCGCGGACCAGGCCGGCCTGTTTGAGCACCTTGAGGTGCTGGGAGACGGCGGGCCGGGACACGGGAAGCTCCTGGGCGAGTTCGCCGACCGCGCACGGGCCTTTGCCGAGGCGTTCGAAGATGGCTCGCCGGGTCGGGTCACCGAGGGCGTCGAGAGCGGCGCTTTGGTAAGTACCCACGAACCGTAAGTCTACGCTTACGTACAGGGCAGTGGAAGGGGTGGCGGCGAATCCGGTTGGCGGGGGTGCGAAGTCGCCGTCGCCCTTCCCGCGGCCGGTCGGCGGCCGATACCGTGAGGGCCGGATGGTGTGGACCCTCAGTGAGGAGGTGGGCCGTGAGTGCGGTGCCGGGTTTCGAGCGTTTGCGTGCGGTGGTCGGGCAGGGGCTCGATCGGAGTGCGTCGGTGCGCAAACAGTTGCGGGCGGGTGGGCAGCTGGTCGACAGCGTGCGCCGCGATCCGCGCATCGTGCGGGAGCTGATCGCCGGGTTGACCGGGCACGGCGGTACCGGCGAGGCGGCGGTCCGGGCCGCGCACGCGGTGCCGGCGGGGCTGGCGGACTACCCGCGCACCGCGCACGCCCAGCACGATCTCGAGACCGGGCCGGCCGCGACGCTGGCGTATCTGGCGCAGCTGCAACGGCTTCCGGAGTGGGTGGTGTTCCATGCGGGCTGGCGCGGGGAGGCGCCGGGTGCGGCGGCGGTCGGCGTGGAGTACACGCAGGTGGCCAAGTTCATGGGGATCCCGGCGGATGTGGCGTGGACGGTGACCGAGGTCGGCGACACCGGGCTGGCGATGCGCGGGCGCGGGCCGCAGGGGCTGGGTCTGGGGTTGTGGATCACGGTGGCGCCCAACGGGTCCGGGTCGAGCGTGTACCTCGACGCGGGTCTGTCGGGGCAGCCGGTCGACGGGCCGCTGGGCGCGACGGTGGCCCGAGCGCTGGGTGAGGCGCTGCGCGATTCCCTGGCGGCGCTGCCCGCGGCCGTGGCGGCGGCCACACCGAGCTCGACGGAGCGGGCGGCACACAAAGCGGTGCGGCACCGGGCATCCGGGACGCTGCTGGCGCCGGGCACACCGGTGCTGGTGGGCGTCGGGCAGGTGGTGCAGCGCACCCCCGACCCGTCCTACGGTGATCCCGCGCAGCTGGCGGTGCGGGCGTTGCGCGCGGCGGCCGCCGATGCCGGGGCGGGGGAAGCGCTGCTGGCGCAGGCGAATGCGGTGTTCGCGGTGTCGCCGACGTCGTGGCAGTACCGGGATCTGGGTGCGCTGGTGGCGCGCGCGGTGGGCGCGGGCGCCGCGGAGACGGTGCAGTCGAGCCCGTTCGGGGGTGACGGCGGGCAGCTGGTGCTCAACGAGGCGGCCGCGGCGATCGCGGCCGGCGACTACGACCTGGTCCTGGTGACCGGCGCCGAGGCCGGGGCCACGCAGGCAGCGGCGCAGCGCGCCGGGATCGAATTGGATTGGCCGGTGCAGGATCCGGCGGTGGCGCCGACGCGCACGGTGGGGATCGACAAGGCGGCCAACAATGCGGCCGAGTCGGCGGCCGGGCTGCAGGCGCCGATCAATATGTACGCGCTGCTGGAGTCGGCCAATCGGGGGCGGCTGGGCCGTACCCCGGCCGAGCACGCGGCGGCGGTGGCCGAGATGTGGTCGCGGTTCTCGGCGGTGGCGGCGGCCAATCCGAATGCCTGGCAGCCACAGGAGTTCGCGGCCCCCGAGATCGCGACGGTGACCGAGGCCAATCGCATGATCTCCGCGCCCTACACCAAACTCGAATGCGCGAACCTGACGGTGGACATGGCTTCGGGCATCATCGTGGCCAGCGCGGCGGCCGCCGAGGCGGCGGGTATTCCGCAGGACAAGTGGGTGTTCCTGCACGCGGGCGCCTCGGGCACCGACGAGTGGTTCGTCAGTGAGCGCAGCGATTTGGCGGCGTCTCCCGCGATCCGCACGCTGGGTGCGGCGGTGCTCGACCATGCGGGCATCACCGCCGATGCGCTGGCCCATGTCGATCTGTATGCGTGTTTCCCGGTGGCGGTGCAGATCGCGGCCCGCGAGCTGGGGCTGCCGGCGGAGGATCCGAAGCGGCCGCTGTCGGTGACCGGGGGCCTGACCTTCGGTGGCGGGCCGGGCAACAACTACGGCGGTCACGCGGTGGCGACGCTGGTGCAGCGGTTGCGCGCCGAGCCGGAATCCTTCGGTCTGGCAACGTCTCTGGGCTGGTATCTGACCAAGCACGCCCTCGGGGTGTACTCGGCGACCCCGCCCCGCCAGGGCTACCGGCATCTGACCCCGGTCATCGAGCATCCCCCGGCCCGCCCGGCCCGCACCGGCTACACCGGCGAGGCCGTGGTGGAGGCCTACACGCTGCCCTACGGCCGCGACGGCCGTCCCGAGGCCGCGATCGTGAGCGTGCTGACCCCGCAGGGTGCGCGAGTCCTGGTGCGCTCCACCGATTCCGCCCTGCTCACCGCCCTCACCGAGGACGACTGGCTGGGCCTGCCGGTGACCGTGGACGGCGACGCGATCGTCCCGAAGCCCGCGCAGGTCGGCGAATCCGGTTCCGGCACAGGGCAATCCGATGCCGGCCCGGTGACCTCCGAGTCCGCTGCGGTGGAATCCGCTGCCATCGCCACCGATACCGGTATATCCACCGACACTGCTCCGGATACGACGGTGGCGGAGACGCCTGGTCACGGGTTGAGCACCGCGGGTCTGCCCCGGGTCGCGTTGCCGCCTCCGCCGCCCGCGCCGGTGCTCATCGAGCGCCGCGGCCACATCATGATCATCACCATCAACCGGCCCCAGGTGCGCAATGCGATCAACCTGGCCACCGCGCTGGGCCTGGAACGCGCGATCGACGCCTACGAGGGCGACTCGAATGCGCGCATCGCGATTCTCACCGGCGCGGGCGGATATTTCAGTGCCGGGATGGATCTCAAGGCGGCCGCTCGTGGCGAGGTGCCGGTCACCGAGAAGCGCGGCATCCTCGGTATCGTCTCCCAGCCCCCGCGCAAGCCGCTCATCGCGGCCGTGGAGGGTCCCGCACTGGCCGGCGGCTGCGAACTGGCGCTGGCCGCCGATCTCATTGTCGCGGCGAGCGATTCGACGTTCGGCATCCCGGAGGTCAAACGCGGCCTGGTCGCCGTCGGCGGTGGCGTGCTGCGCCTGTCGCAGCGCCTACCCCGGGCGGTCGCCATGGAGCTGGCGTTGACCGGTGACCCGATCACCGCGGCCCGGGCCGCCGAGATCGGTTTGATCAACGAGGTCGCCGAACCGGGCAAGGCGCTCGAGGCGGCGCTCGCGCTGGCCGAGCGGATCGCGGTGAACGCTCCGCTGAGTATCGATGCGAGCAAGCAGATCATCGAGCAGGCCCCGGACTGGTCGGTGGCCGAGGCGTTCGGCAAGCAGGGTCAGGTCGCCGCGGCCGCCCTGTCGTCGCAGGACGCCGGGGAGGGTATGCGCGCGTTCGTGGAGAAGCGTCCCCCGGTCTGGCAGGGCCGCTGACTGCGGTGGCGGGTTCGGCCGGTGGCCGCCGGCGAACCCGCCACCGGGTCGAGGCTTCGTGCCGTGGGGGCCGAATATGTTCAGGTGTCAAGGAATTCGACGATCGACACTCGTGAGAGGGTGTGTGCATGCCGTTCGATCATCCTGTTGCGCGCACGCTGACGTTGCGCCGTGACGGCCTGGAACTGTCCGCTCGTCATTGTGGTCCGGACGACGCGCCTTTGGTGATCCTGCTGCACGGGTTTCCGGATACCCCGCACACGTGGGACGGGTTGATCCCGCTGCTGGTCGAGGCCGGGTATCAGGTGCTGGCGCCGTGGTTGCGCGGGTATACGCCGGGGTCGGCGTCGCGGGCGGCGCGCTATGACCTGATGGCGGTGAGTGCGGATGTGGCGGCCTGGCATGCGGAGCTGGGTGAGCCGCGCGCGCATCTGGTGGGGCACGACTGGGGTGCGTTCGTGGCGATGATCCTGGCCAAGCAGGATCCGCGGCGGTGGGAGTCGTTGACACTGCTGGCGATTCCGCCGTTCGGGGGTGGGGTGGCGCCGGGCATGTGGCGGTATCTGCCGCGGCAGCTGGTGTTGTCGTCGTACATCCCGGTCATGCAGTCGGGGCTGTCGCCGAGGTTGCTGAGCCGCCGGGGTGCGGGGTTCGTGCGGGCGCTGTGGCGGCGGTGGTCGCCGGGGTGGGCGTTCACCGACGACGAGTTCGCGCCGGTGGCAGCCGTTTTCACCGATCCGCTGATGGCGTGGGCGGCGACGCGGTATTACCGGTCGCTGTTCACGGTGCAGCGCAGGGCGACTCGCGAGTTCAGCGACATCCTGATGGCCGAGGCCGCTCCGCTGCCGACGCTCGCGCTGGCCGGGCTGCGCGATGGCTGCATGTCGGCGGATCTGCAGCGGGTACTGGCAGAGCATGCACAGGTCCGGCATGCGCAATTGCCCGGCTGCGGGCATTTCCTGCAGGCCGAACGCCCGGATGCGGTCGCGGAGTTGCTGTTGCCGCATCTACGGGCAGCCGGCGCGCACACCGGATAAGCGCGCACACCTGATCAGTCAGTGGCCGCCGTGGGGCCGGATCCTGTGTCCCCGTGGGCACGTCGTCCATCGGAATGGAGTGCTCGTCGTGCGACAACCGGATGCGGCCGGCGATGTTGGTGGCCGGCCGCACCCGGTGAGCCGGGTCAGGCGTTGTTCAGGGCGGCGACGGCATCGGCGAACATGGTGGCCTTGATGGCGCCGAGAGTGGCCGGGTCCTTGGGCCCGAGCGGGGTGAGCATCCCGAGCGCGGTGTCGGTGAGGGTGTCGAGGTCGGTGGTGGCGTCGACGAGGTCGCAGGCGAGGGCGTCGGGGCCGCCGAAGCGGCGTCCGGTGGTCATGGACGCGACCGCCGTCTTGGGAGTGACTTTGGCCTGGATGAGCGCGGCCATGCCGCGGGTGAAGGGGATGTGGATGTCGACTTCGGGCAAGCAGAAGTAGCCGCGGTCGGCGCGCATGACCCGGAAGTCGTGGGCGAGGGCGAGCATGGCGCCGGCGCCGAAGGCGTGCCCGGGCAGGGCGGCGGCGGTGGGCAGCTCGAAGGTGAGCACGCGGGCCAGCAGCGACTGCACCTGCGCCACATACCATTCGGAGCGTTCACCGTGGGCCGAGAGCCAGTCCAGGTCCAGGCCGTTGGAGTAGAACTTGCCGGAGGCGGTGGTGACCAGGGCGTGCGCGCCGTCGGCGACGGCGGTGTCGAGGTGCGCACCGATCTGGTCGAGGAATTCCGGTGAGAAGCGGTTCTCGTCGCCGCCGAGGTCCAGGACGGCGATCTTGTCGTGGTAGGTGAGTGTGGGCATGGGGGTGTCCTTCCTCAGGAGGTTTTCGGTCGTGCGGGTGCGGGCCCGAGGTCGAGGACCGCGCGGACGGCGGCCCGGAGCTGCCCGCGGGCAAGGGGATTGGCGAGGCGGTCGCGGTCGAGCAGGATCGCTGTCGGCAGGTCGACCAGGCACAGGGTGAGGGTGTCGACGGCGGCGGCGTCGGCGCGGTCCCAGAGTCGGCGGGCGAGGGTTCTCATCAGCTCGACGAGGGTGGCCTGGGTGGCGGCGAGCTCGGCGCGGACGGGTTCGGGCAGGTCGTCGCCGAGCAGGTCGTCGCGGCGGACGGTGAAGAACAGCCGGGTCGACATGGGGTGGCGGGCGGCGAATTCCGCGGGCGCCTCGGCGGCGGCGATGACCGCTGCCACGCCGTCGCCGGCCTCGGCGACCATGGCGGCCTGGAGTGCGAGAAACCGGTGGGCGGCTCGAATCCAGGTGCGCCCCACCAGTTCCGCGCGTGACCCGAAGGTGTGGTACAGCGCTCCGTTGGAGACGCCGGTGGCGGCGGCGACCGCGCGGATGGTGACCGCGGCGGGCCCGGATCGCACGGCCAGGGCCTCGGCGGCGTCGAGCACGAGGTCGGGGTCGTGGGTGCGGGGGCGGGGCATGCACCGACCATAACAGAGCAAGTGCTCTGTTATGAAGGGGTCGGTTCCCCTGGTCACGAATCAGGCCCGGCACGAACACGATCCGGCCGCCTCCGCGACGGGGTGCGGAGACGGCCGGATCGGATGCCGGTGCGGGTCAGGGTGTGGTGGGTTCGTGGACGCCGTCGGGGAGGGCGGGCGTGTACATGCGGTCGATGTCGGCGGCGTATTTGCGGGCGATGGGTGTGCGGCGCAGTTTCATGGTGAGGGTGATCTCGTCGCCGCCGGGTTCCCAGAAGGTGGGCAGGATGGTGAAGCGTTTGATCTGTTCGACGCGTGAGAGTTTGGCGTTGCCGGCGGCGACGCCGCGCGCGATCTCGGCGATGACGCCCGGGTCGGCGGCGAGAGCGGCCGCGGAGGCGTCGGGTAGCCGGTGCTGGGCGGCGTAGGGTGCGGCGGATTCGGCGTCGAGGACGATGAGGGCGGTGTTGTAGGCGCGGTTGTCGCCGATGGTGGCCAGGGCCCCGATGAGCGGGGCGGCGGCTTTGACGGTGTTCTCGATGTTGGCCGGGGACATGTTCTTTCCGGCGGAGTTGATGATGAGTTCCTTCTTGCGGTCGACCACGCGCAGGTAGCCGTCGGCGTCGCAGGTGATGATGTCGCCGGTGGCCAGCCAGCCGTCCGGGTCGAGGGCGTCGGCGGTCTTCTGGGGTTCGTGCCGGTATTCGCGCATGACCAGGGGCCCGCGGACCAGGAACTCGCCGTCGTCGGCGATCTTGGATTCCAGTCCGGGCAACAGCCGCCCGACGGTGCCCAGGCGGGCTTCGGCGGGCGGGGAGACGCTGACGATGCAGGTCAGTTCGGACATGCCCCACACCTCGGAGATGGGGATGCCCAGGCCGAAGAAGAATCCGAGGGTTTCCGGCGGGATGGGCGCGGCCCCCGACAGCGCCCATTTGAGTTGGTCCAGGCCGAGTTTGGCCCGCAGCGGCCGCAGCACCGCGGCGTCGGCCTTGTCCCATTCGGCGGCCAGGTCGGTGTCGATCGGCTGCCCGGCCAGCTGGGCGGCGGCCTTGCGGGCGGCGACCTCGAGCCCCCAGGCGAGGGCGGCGCGACGGGTGGGGTCGGTTTCGGCGGTGGCCGAATATTCCACGGCCGCTTTGAGTTTCTCCCACACGCGCGGGACCGCGCCCCAGATGGTGGGGTGCACGTCGGCCAGGGCGGCGGGCAGCTGGGTGCGGTCGGGGACGACGGTGATCTGGGTGCCGAAGTATTCGTGCAGGTACAGGTTGGTGACCCGGTCGGCCATGTGCGCGGTCGGCAGGAACGAGGTGATGCGGTCGCCGAACTCGACGGGCATGACCGAGGCGTAGGCGCGGCATTCGAAGGCGAGGTTGGCGTGGGAGATCTCCACGCCCTTGGGGTTGCCGGTGGTGCCGGAGGTGTAGCAGAGGGTGACGATGTCGTCGGGCCGGATCGCCTGCCAGGTGGCGTCGAAGTCGAAATCGGTGCGCCCCAACTGTTTGAGCTGCGCGACGGTCAGTGTGCCGGGGGCGGGCTCATCGATGCACACGATGGTCTGCATGGGCACCCCGCAGGCGCGGATGCGGTCGACGTATTGGGCCTCGCACAGCACGACCCGGTTGCCGGCGTTGCCGAACACGTAGTGCAGCTGTTCGGTCGAGAGCGTGTTGTACACCGAGAACGAGGTGGCGCCGGTGTGCTGGGCGCCGACCTCGAGGGGGTAGAACTCGATGCGGTTGGCCATCATGAACGCCACCGTGTCCCCGCGCCCCACCCCCAGCGCGGCCAGCCCGGCGGCGATCTCGCGCACCTGGGTGGCATAGTCGGCCCAGGTCAGGGCGTGGGTGCCGCCGATATCGCGGACCGCGACCGCGCCGGGGTCGATCGCGGCGGTCGCCTGGAAGGCGGCGGGGGACGTATTCGGTTCGCTCATCACAATTCTCGTTCCACTCACCATCGAAGCCTGCTCAGACGGTAAGGGGCGGAGCGGGTGTCGCGGGCCCGAATGCGGCAGGTCAGGAGTCCCGCGCGGGCCGCAGCGCGGCCACGATCTCGAAGTGGTGGAATTTGTGCCGTTGTTCGACTCGCCGGCCTTTGGTGCCCGGTGTCGGTCTCGCCGAGATGTGAGGGCGCACCGGGTCATTCGGTGTCGGGGCGGGTGCCCAGGATGCCGTAGAGCAGCAGGTCCTCGAGGGAGGTGGCGAAGCCGTCAAGATCGTCGATGTCGCGGATGCACATGGCGAACAGGGCGGCTCCGGCGATGGTGTCGAGCACGGTGTTCGGGTCCAGGCCCGGGCGTTCGGCGTCGCCGGGCAGGTAGTCGGCGAGTTCGCCGCGGGTGGGGGTGTCCAGGCGGGCGGACAGTTTCTCGTACAGGCCCGAGTCCTGGCGCATCTCGGCCATGAGTCCGGGCATGGCGGCGCGGGTTTCGGCCGATCCGAACAGCTGGATGGTGCCGCGGATGACCTTGCGGATCTCGGCGAGCAGATCGGGGGCGACGACCGCGGATCCGACGTCGGGGAACACGGCCTGGGCGATGAGGTGGGCCTTGGAGGGCCAGCGCCGGTAGATGGCGGGGCGGCTGACGCCGGCGCGGGCGGCGATGGCGTCGATGGAGGTGGCGCCGTAGCCCTGTTCGACGACGAGGGCGCGGGTGGCGTCGAGGACCGCGGCGTCCACCGCGGGGTCGCGGTGCGGGCCCAGCCGGTGGCGGGTGGTCACGGAAATCCGTCCTTGTCGCTGCGGGCAGGAGTCGATACAGTCTGTCACATCAAAGTCGTTACATTCTGTAACCGCTGAGGACTCGAGGAGGAGTCGTGTCAGCTGCCCCGCAGGTCACCCCCGCCGACACCTACCAGCCGGTGCCGCTGCTGGCCGGCAAGGTCATCGTGGTCTCCGGTGTCGGACCGGGCCTGGGCCATTCGCTCACCATCGAAGCCGCCCGCATGGGCGCGGATCTGGTGCTGGCCGGACGCACCGAGAAACGCTTGCACGAATACGCCGACGAGGTCCGCGCCCTGGGCCGCGCCGCCGTGGTCGCCAAGACCGACATCACCGACGAATCCCAGCGCGCCGCGCTCGTCGAGACCACGCTGGCCGAAATGGGCCGGGTCGACTGCCTGATCAACAACGCCTTCGCCATCCCGCCCATGTACCCGATCACCCAGATCGAGGTGGAGGCGCTGCGCCACGCCAACGAAACGAATGTGTTCGCGCCGCTGCGACTGTCGGCACTGTTCGCCGACGCGCTGGAACGCTCGCACGGGTCGGTCATCATGCTCAACTCGTGCGTGTCCTACAGCTCGCAACCGGAGTACTCGGGCTACAAACTGTCCAAAGGCGCACTCGCGCACCTGGCTTCGTCGCTGGCCACCGAGCTCGGGCCGCGCGGCATCCGCGTCAATTCCGTCGCGCCGTCGTATGTGTACGAGGACATCAACAAGGCCTATTTCGATTGGCTGGCGAGCCAGGCCGGGGTCACCCACGACGACATCTATAGGCAGAAGGCCGCACCCACCGATCTGGGCCGCCTCGCCGGCCCCGAGGAGGTCGCGCGGGCGGCCCTGTTCCTGGCCAGTGATCTCGCCACCGCCGTCACCGGCCAGATGCTCACCGTCGACTGCGGCGAGTTCCACCGATGAGTACAGGAGCAACCGTGAACAAGCGCATCGTGCTGTGGGGCACCGGCGTGGTCGGGTCCATGGTGCTGGCCGAGATCCTGCGCCACCCGCGCTTCGACCTGGTCGGGGTCGGCGTCAGCAATCCCGACAAGGTCGGCAAGGACGCCGGGGACCTGTGCGGGGCCGCGAAAACCGGTGTGCTCGCGACCGATTCGGTCGAGGAGCTGATCGCGCTGCGCCCCGACGCGGTCGTGCACTACGGGCCGACGGCGGCGTTCGCCGAGGAGAACATGCGCGTCATCGGGTCGTTCCTGCGCGCGGGCATCGACGTGTGCTCGACCGCGATGACCCCGTGGGTGTGGCCGCACATGGACAAGCTGCCCGCGTTCTGGCGTGACCCGATCACCGAGGCGTGCGCGGCCGGCGGGGCGTCGTGCTTCACCACCGGCATCGACCCCGGCTTCGCCAACGACCTGTTCCCCATGACCCTGATGGGCCTGTGCGGCGAGGTCGAATCCGTGCGCGCCTCCGAACTGCTCGACTACACCGACTACGAGGGCGACTACGAATTCGAGATGGGCATCGGCCACCCGCCCGAGTTCACGGCCCTGCTCGAGCACCCCGACATGCTCGTGATGGCCTGGGGCGCAACGGTTCCCATGATCGCCACCGCCGCCGGGATCGAGCTCGACGCCATCACCACCATCTGGGACAAGTGGGTGACGCCCGAGGACCGGCCCTCGGCCAAGGGCATCATCAAGGCCGGTACGGTCGCCGCGATCCGCTTCACCATCAACGGCGTGTATCGCGGCCGCGAGGTCATCACCCTCGAACACGTCAACCGCATCGGCCTCGACGCCGCCCCCGACTGGCCCGCTGGCACCAAGGACGACGTCTACCGGGTCGACATTCTCGGCAGCCCGTCGATCTCGCAGGAGACCTCGTTCCGTTTCACCGACGGTTCCGGCCGGACCCCCGCCGTCGCGGGATGCCTGGCCACCGGGATGCGCGCCCTCAACGCCGTGCCCGCGGTCAACGCCCTGCCGCCGGGCTGGGTCACCCCCCTGGATCTGCCGCTGATCCCGGGCGTCGGCACCATCCGCTGACGAGACGGAGTGTGCGAGCCCCTCCGGCACCTGCCCGGAGGGGCTCGCTCGTGTCCGGGTCGCCTGCGGGTGGGCCGGGCGTGGTCTCCGGTTCGGTAGGTTGCTGGTGACAGGGTGTGTGACCGAGGACGGTGGAATGGGTACGGCGGGAACCAAGGGTGTGCCGCGCGCCGAGCGGGAGAACCAGATCCTCGAGATCGCCGCCGAACGTATCGCCGCGGTCGGGTATGCCGGGTTGAATCCCGGTGAGGTCGCCGCCCAGGCCGGGGTGTCGAAACCGTTGGTGTACACCTACTTCGGCACGAAGGACCAGTTGTACGCGGCATGCGTGGAGCGGGCCGCCGCGGCGATCGGCGACGCGATCGACACCGTCATCGCCGGTCCGGCCGAGCTGGAGATGGCGGCGAACACCCTCGCGGCGATCTTCGGGGTCCTCGAGCATCGCCCGTACTACTGGAATGTGCTCTTCGATCGCAGTCATCCCGCCGACGGTCCGGCCGCGGATGCCGCCCGGTCGGCGCGACGGCGGATCGCCGCGCAGGCCGCGCACGGGGCGGGCGCGGTGATGCGGGCGCGCGGGGTCGGCGATCCGCAGGATCTGTCGGTGTTCACCGATATCTGGATGGGTTCGGTCACCGCGCTGGTGTCGTGGTGGATCCGCCATCCCGAACAGTCCGCCGCGGCGATGATCGCGCGCAGCCGCCGTCTGATCACGGCTCTGTCGTGACGGCCGCATCCGGGAAGGGCTGAGATGGCACGCACCGCGGGCAGCCGGAATGTGCCGCGCGCCGAACGCGAGGGGCAGATCCTCGACGCCGCCGCGGCACAGATCGCGCGGGTCGGCTACGCGGGTCTGTCGATGGCGGCCGTCGCCAAGCAGGCCGGGGTGTCGAAGACGTTGGTGCACACCTTGTTCGACACCCGGGACGGGCTCTATGCCGCGTGCGTGGAGCGGGCCGCCCGGGCCGTCACCGAGGCGGTCGAGCCGGTGCTGTCGGGGACCGCGGATCTGACCATGGCCGAGCAGACCCTGCTGGCGATCTTCGGCGCGCTCGAGCACCGCCCGCACGACTGGAACGTGCTGCTGGATCGCACCCATCCCGCCGCCGGCCCGGCCGCCGAGGCCGCGCACGCGGCGCGCGCGCGGATCGAGGAGCAGGCCGCGCGCGGGATGTCGGCGTTCATGGCCGCGCGTGCGATCACCGATCCGGTGGATCTGGCGGCGTTCACCGAGGTGTGGATCGGTGCGGTGACCGCGGTGATCCACTGGTGGCAGCGGCATCCGCAGGTGCCGGGGCCGGAGCTGGCGGCCCGGACCCGCCGGCTCATCGCCGCGTTCGCCTGACTCGAATCCGGTGGCCGCGCAGCGGTGTCCGCGATGTTGCCTCTTGCCGCCATCGTTATTGACCAGGTAGTAATTTACCCATCAGTCATTAATGTGGCGAGTGGAGGATACGACCATGGCAACCAGATCGTGGTGGGGATGGGGCACCGTCGAGGACGCCGTCACCGGCGCCGAACGCAGCGCACTCACCCAGCGGATCGCGGCCCTGCTGCCCGAGGCCGACCTCACCATCCACCAGCCACCCGAGCTCACCGCACTCCCGATCCCGCAACCCCGCACCCGCGCCCCGCACGCGCTGGCCGGGATCGCCTCCTACGACACCGCCGACCGCGTGCTGCACGGCCACGGCCAGGCCTTCCGCGACATCGTGCGCAACCTGCTCGGCCGCATCGGCGATGTCCCCGACCTGGTCGTGCGCCCGCGCACCGAGCAGGACGTGGTCGACGTCCTCGACTGGTGCGCCGGCGCGGGACTCGCGGTCATCCCCTTCGGCGGCGGCACCTCGGTCGTGGGCGGCGTCGAACCCCGCGACTGCGGCGACTATCCCGGCGCCGTCGCGCTCGATCTCACCGCGCTCGACCAGGTCCTCGAGATCGACCGCACCAGCCGCGCGGCCCGCATCCAGGCCGGAATCCTCGGGCCCGCACTGGAATCCGCGCTGCGACCCCACGACCTGACCCTGCGGCACTTCCCGCAATCGTTCGAGTTCTCCACCCTCGGCGGCTGGCTCGCCACCCGCGCCGGCGGACACTACGCCACCCTCTACACCCACATCGACGACCTGCTCGAATCGATGCGCGTCGTCACCCCCGCCGGGGTCGGCGAATCGCGGCGGCTGCCCGCCTCCGGCGCGGGGCCCGCCCCCGACCGCCTGTTCCTCGGCTCGGAGGGCGCCCTCGGTGTCATCACCGAGGCGTGGATGCGGCTGCAGGATCGGCCCCGCTGGCGCGCGAAGGCCTCGATCCTGTTCGACGACTACCGGGCCGCCGTCGACGCCACCCGCACCCTGGCCCAATCCGGGCTGAACCCGGCCAACTGCCGGCTGCTCGACCCCGCCGAAGCGTTCCTCAACGCGGGAGTCCTCGCCGCCGGGGGAGTCCTGGTCCTCGGATTCGAATCCGCCGACCACCCCGTCGACGATTCCCTGCGCCGCGCCGTGGAGATCTGCGCCGGGTTCGGCGGCCGCACCCGCGACGAGGCACCCGCCGCCGCATCCGAGGCCGACCCCTCCGACACCTGGCGCTCGTCGTTCCTGCGCATGCCCTACCAGCGCGACGCCCTCGCCGCCCAGTCGATGATCACCGAAACCTTCGAAACCGCCTGCACCTGGGACCGATTCGACCAGCTGCGCGCCGCCATCGAGACCGCGGCCGCCGACGCGTTCCGGTCCACCGGTGTCACCGGTGTGCTGACCTGCCGGTTCACCCACGTCTATCCCGACGGCCCCGCACCCTACTTCGGCGTGTACGCCGCCGGCCGGTGGGGGAGCACCGCCGAACAGTGGGACGAGATCAAAACCGCTGTCTCCGAAGCCATTTCCGCCAACGGCGGCACCATCACCCACCATCACGCCGTCGGTCGCGACCACCGGCCCTGGTACGACCGGGAACGACCCGGCCCGTTCGCCACCGCCCTGCGCGCCACCAAACACGCCCTCGACCCCGCGTGGATCCTCAACCCGGGCGTCCTCATCGACCGCGAGGGGCAGTCGTGAACAACCACCTGCTCGAACGGTTGGGCGCCCGGTGCGGGTCGAACGCCCCACCCGGTGGCTGAAACTCCTGTGCGCCTGCCGGGGTGGCGGTCGACGGAGGGTCAGCGCAGCGAATAGACGTAGCGGCTGGTCGGGATGACGTCGAGGTCGCGGTCGGCGCCGAAACGGGCGATGCTGTCGAGCATGCGGGTGCAGCGCCGCTCGAGTTCGGCGTCGTCACCGCCGCTTCCCCAATAGGCGTGCGGATCCGACATCGCGGCCATCGGGAACAGCTCCTCGACTACGGCGTCCACCCGCCCGTCGGGGGTGATCGAGCCCAGCACCGGATTCTGGATGTAGCCCAGACTGGCCTGGTTGTCCAGCGCGACCTGGGTGTGGTCGCCGATCCAGTTCTCCAGCCACTGCGCCCGGGTCATCCCCGCGGGAATCCTCATCACCGCGATGCGCGCCAATGCGTCGGCGCGGACACCGCTGTCGGTGCGCGGCGGGCGCAACGGGGTGAGCTCGTCGACGACGAACCCGTCGAGCCGATCGGCCAGCGGCCGCAGCAGCGCGGTGATCTGATCGGGATCCTCGACCCCACGCAGCGTCACCACGGCGTCGACGGGCGTGTCGTAGGTGCACATCCACAGCTCGGCCGCGGCGACGTACTCGTCACGGATATTCACCTGCAGTTCGCTGACACCGCAGTAGGACAGCGCCCGCCGCAGTTCGCCATCGTGCAGGTTTGTCTTCAATTCGGCCCCCCACAGCAAATACGTCAGTTTCATAGCCCTGCTACCCGGAATGTGATGCTGATCATCGAACCAACCGGACCGTAACCCAGCCTTCGGGGCGACAACCGGCCCCTGTCCCACTGAGCGGAACTGTTAGCAACCCGAACCAACTCGCTCCGGCGGCCACAGTCCACACCATCCAGCATCGGTCATCGCCAATTTCGGTCGAATCAACAATTTTCACCAAAAGCCAAATACGCCAAAGGATCTCGATTCGTCAGATCAGCATGTTCGGCACCGGGCGCGGAATGAACAACAGCACCGGGCAACCGCCGGTGGTGCAACAACTAAACTGATGATCCGAGAACTGACGCCCCATCATCGGAACAATTCGTCGCATCGCCGGCACGACCCTTCATGTGTTGCCCATCCGCAATCGAAGGAGGAGTCATGGGCACCGAACCGAAGCACGACGATCAGATGGACTTCGAAGCCCTGTACCACGACACGGCATCGGAACAGGGTCCTCCCGCACTGATCCCCTGGGACATCGGCGGCCCACAGCCGGTGGTGCAGCAGTTGGTGGCCTACGGCGCCGTGCGGGGCGAGGTGCTCGACCCCGGAACCGGCCCCGGACATCACGCGATCTACTACGCGTCCAAGGGCTACTCGGTCACCGGTATCGACTCGTCGCCGTCTGCCATCGAACGGGCCAAGCGCAACGCGGAGCGCGCCGGGGTGATGGTGAACTTCGAGGTCGCCGATGCCACCAAACTCGAGGGCCTGGAGGATCGGTTCGACACCGTCATCGACAGCGCCTTCTACCACGTGTTCCTCGACGACGAAGAGACCCAGATCCGGTACGCGCAGGCCCTGCATCGCGCCACGAGACGGGGAGCGCGACTGTTCATGTTCGAATTCGGCCGCCACAACGTCAACGGCCTGCAGCTCGAAGGTTTGCCGGCGGAGAATTTCGAGCGCGTGCTTTCCGCGGCCGGGTGGGTCATCGACCACCTGGGAACCACCACCTACCAGGCCAACTTCGGCCCGGAGACGTTCGCCTACATGACCAAGGAGATGAGCGACGACTCCGGATGGGCCGATCGAATGAAGCCGATGATGGAACAACTCGAGATCATCGGACCGCTGCTGAAGAACAACCGGGTGCACGTGCCCGTGTGGGCCGTGGCCGCCACCCGCCTCGACTAGCCCTGCCGAGCTGTCGCACACTCCCGAATGGTTCAGGTCGGCATGGTTCAGGTCGGCGCCGGGTCATCCCCCAACGCTGTTGGCGACGCTTCCGGGGCAGCGGAGATGATGCCGATCACCGTTGCGACGACCTGGCCTTCGGGATCGCGGAGGCGCGGCAACGAGGTCCTGTCCACCAACAGAGATCCGAGAGTGAGATCCACCAGTTCGGCGCCGACCTGTTCGGCAGATCTGCGCCCTTCCGGCTCGAACCATGTCCACGCCCATTGCGCGGCACCGAAAATGAGCAGGCTCCGGATGCTGGTATCGACGGGCCGGAAGTCACCGGACGCGATACCCGCGTCGAGGACGCCGAGCAGGATTCCGATGTAATGCCTGCGCAGCTTGCGCCCCTCGGAATCCGCATCCTCCTGCGCGAGCCGTGCGACCTCGCGCTGGAATGCGACAGTCCCGTACCGGTCGTGCACCTGATACAGCATGGCCGCATGCAACAGCCCGGCCAGCTGCTCGGGCGGTGTGGCGAAGGTCGACACGATTCGCTCCGCCTCATCGATACGGCGCCGCATATAGGAAACATGCAGAACTTCCAGCAGCCGCGCCTTCGTGCCGTAATGGTGCACGATCAAGCCCTGCGAAATGCCCAGCTCGCTCGCGACACCGCTGAAACTCGTTCCGTCATAGCCCTTCTCGGCGACATGGCGCGTGAAAATATCGAGAATCGCGCCCGACTTGCCCGGTCCTACCGCACGTCCATTCACCGATCCCGCCCCTCCTCGTCCACAATTTCCGGACACCCTCGCACCGACCGACTACTCGACCAGTCGTTGACTGAGTGCGCAGTCAGCATTAGCATAATGCCCCGAGCCGCAGCGGCGCGTTCTCTACAGCAACCATTCATCGCGAAAAGTTGACTTACCGCCCATGTATCAGCACGCCCATCCCGCCGAGGCCGTCCTCGATCGACGAGCCTTCGAACACATCGCATGACGACCGGCTTCTCTGGTAGCGCCACGTCGCCCATGAATGCGGGTGTAGCGGCGTACGGGAATCCGGCGACGGATGCGGTGTCTCTGCTGTCGCCGGATCAACTATTGGCCGCGATCGCCGGGCGGCTCACCGAGCCGTTCCCGCTCATCACGTGGGCGAGAGAACTCGGCGACCTGCATGCCGCGCTGATCTCAGCGGTTCTGAATCCGCGGCGGAATGCACCGGAGGTCACCGAGGCGGCGCTGTGCGCGGATATCGCGAAGGTCATAGACAAGATCAACTCTTGGGCCGCGTCCTATACCCGCCACACCCGGTGCGCCCGTCGCCACACGCACACCTTCGGCGAGGTGATCAGTCATGTGGCGAAGACCTACGCCGAGGCGTGGTGGACGGTGCTGCACAGCGACTGCGAGGAGCTTCGGCACTCCGCGTGGGTCCACCTCGGCGAAGTCCGTGACGGCTACGCCCACCTCATCGGCGATATCCGGGCCGGGCGCGTCCAACTCCCACTGGGCTGGCGAGGCATCCGGCGCACCCAGCCCGCGGGCTGAGGCCCATCCCCGCGCGTGCCCAAGGGCGAGGTCGGGATGCACGAAATGCCCCGTCTCGCGACACCGAAGAGCTGATCCGGGAGTGAGTTCGCCCTGATAGCAACAGATTCCACCATCCAGCCAGTCCAGATCAACACGTCACTGTGACGAATTAACGACCGAGGGCGGGGCGCGGGATGCCCACCTCGATCAAGGTCGAGCCCAGCGCGCTGCGGCGGTAGGACGTCCGCCACGGCGGCTCGCTGTCGCCCTCGCGCGGCTCGGCGTTGACCAGGCACGGATAGGTGCTGCTCATGGCCGCCGGGCTGCCACGCCACCTGAATGTTGACAATGGTCACATCTCGTCCCACACTGGGTGATGTGACCAGTGGAAACTTTGTTACGGCGGAAGGTCCACGGAAGGTCCCCGAACCGAGACACCAACCCGGAAAGGAACTCCGATGACAACCACTCGCGTGCTGGTAACCGGCGCCACCGGAAAGATCGGCGGCGCCGTCGCCGCCCAATTATTGGAGAAGGGTGTTCCGACAAGGGCTTTGGTGCATCGCGATGATGCGCGCAGCGCACGGCTGAGGGCCCTGGGCGCCGAAACGGTCGTCGCCGACATATTCGATATCCAGCAGGTACAGGCCGCGATGGACGGGGTCGACCGGCTGTTCTTCAACCCCCCGTACCACCCCCATGCCCTCGACAGTGCGGTCTCCTTCGCCGTGGCCGCGCGGCGCTCGGGTGTCGAGGCCGTGGTCGCGCTGGGGCAGTGGCTGGCCAGCCCCGAGCATCCCTCGCTGATGACCCGCCAGCACTGGTTGATCGACAAGCTGTTCGAGCTGCTACCCGATACCGCCCACGTCGCGGTCGACCCCGGCTGGTTCGCCGACAACTACCTGCAGTTCATCGGTGTGGCCGCCCAGCTGGGCGTGCTGCCGGCGCCGACCGGGGGCCGGCGCAATGCGCCTCCGTCCAACGAAGACATCGCCCGGGTCGCGGTGGGTGCGCTCCTGGACCCGCACCGTCATGACGGGCGGGCCTACCGCCCGACCGGGCCCGCGCTGCTGACCGGCGCAGAGATCGCCGATGCGGTGGGTGAGGCGTTGGGCCGCCGGGTACGCCACATCGAGGTTGCCCCGCGGATGCTCATGAAGGCCGTGCGGGTGAACGCGAAACGACTCGGTTTCGACCTGTACCTGGAGTCCGGCTTGCGCTACTACGCGCTCGAGGCCGCGCTGGGAACCTGGGAGGTGGGCGGCCCCACCACTCATGTCCGTGATGTCGCCGGCGTCGAACCCGAAGACTTCCCGACCATCGCTCGCCGCTACGCGACCCGCCCGGAAACCCGGCGTACTGCCGGGAATCTCATCCGCCAGATCTGGGACTTCACGGTGACCGGTCTCGTACCGATGCACGACCTGGACCGCTTCGATCGACTCCAGCAGCACCCGCAGCCCGCGCACCCCCGGCTTTCGGGCCACTCCGCACTCTGGCGCAGCGAACACACCACCTCGACCGCGACCAGCCGGTCCTAGACCAGCCCCCCGGGGTGTTCGAAGTGGTGATCGGTTCCGGCGCGGTTCCATCAGCGCTACAGTCGGATTGCTGTGATTTTGCTGCCCATTCAGGCGGAGGTGAGGTCGTGGCCAATTCAGTCATGGGGGACATGGTCAGTCAGCTGCGGCTCGGGTTTCATCGGCTTCAGGACTGGGCGTACCCGGATGAGATCGACAGCGCCCTGTTCAGGGCCTATATGAAGACGCCGCACGATGTCGGCGGTGAACCGGATGCCCCGGCGACGTTCGAGGAGAAAGAGGAAGAGCAGTGGGAACTCAACACGTTTGTGACGTGTGAGGTTCTCGGCTGGCGGGGGATCTGGACGTCCGAGGAACGTCGGCGGCTCGGCAATGTCGATGTCGGGCGGATGGCATATCTCGGGTTTCCGTACTACGGACGCTGGGTGCTGGCGGTTGCCCGTTGCCTCGTCGACAAGCGTCACATCACGCTCGGTGAGCTGATCGAGCGGGTGAGCGAGGTGCGAGAACGCTGCGCCCGCGCCGGCAGCGCTCGGCTGGAAGCGGTGCCTCGCACAACCGGCGACGGGGAGGCGGTGGCCCGTAACCGCCATCACACGGAGGCGGCCGGCAAAGGCGATCCGCAGTGTTTCGCCGGTACCGCCGGCGTCCCGCGGTTCGCGGCGGGCGATGCGGTGCGTGTGCGGGATCTGCCGACGATCTTCTACACGCGCACCCAGGAGTACCTGCGGGGCAAGCCCGGCACGGTCGTCACGGTGTCCTACGAGAGCCTGGTACCGGAGGACGAGGCGTTCGACCGCGAGGATCAGCAGCCCGAGTGGTTCTACATCGTGCGGTTCGAGATGACCGATGTGTGGGAGCCGTATACGGGCTGCCCGAACGACACGCTGCAGGCGGAGATCTCGGAAACGTGGCTGCAGCCGAACCGGATCGAAGCCCGCGATCATCGAGAGGAATCCGCATGACGGCGAATGGCGAGACGGGGCACGACGGTTCTGCACGGCACGCGGCGCCGATGGTCGAGGAGGTCACCGATTTCGAGGTGCTCGAGATCGCATTGCGCGAGCTGGCGATCGAGAAGGGCTTGTTCACCGCCGAGGATCACCGGACCTACACCGAGTTCGTCGAACAGCTGGGCCCGGCGCCCGGCGCCCGGCTCGTCGCCAAAGCCTGGATCGATCCCGCCTTCAAGCGGTTGCTGCTCGAGGATCCCATTGCCGCCTGTCTGGAGGTGGGAATCGACTGGTTGCGACCGACCGGCTTCGGGACGCCCAGCGATTTCACGGCATTGCACGTGCTGGAGGACACGCCCACGCTGCATCACGTGATCGTGTGCACCCTGTGCTCGTGCTATCCGCGTCCGATTCTCGGAAACTCACCCGAGTGGTATCGGACGCCGAACTATCGCCGCCGCCTGGTGCGCTGGCCGCGCCAGGTTCTCGCCGAGTTCGGCCTGTTCCTGTCGGAAGACGTCGAGATCCGAGTCGAGGACTCCAATTCCAAGCACAGGTTCATGGTGCTGCCGGTCCGGCCGGATGGCACGCAGGGCTGGACCGAGGAGCAGCTCGCAGAGATCGCGACGCGGGACTGCTTGATCGGCGTCGCCGTTCCCAAGCCCGGCGTGCGAGCGAATCGGGACCGGCCCGTGCACCCTGCCACCCACCCGGCCGAGAAGTACTGACCCCGAGAGGCCGAGCAATGCCGAACCACGACGACGTCACCCATGTCCGCGTGCGGACGCTGGAGCAGATCGTTTCTCGCGGACAGGTGTGGTCGCGAATGGCCGACAAGTACGGCGTCGCGAATCCGGTGCCGCCATGGCGTTCGAGTCTCGACGGGATGTGCGACGCACTCGACCGGCAAGCAACGGTACTGCCACTTCTCACGCGTCGTTCCGAGGAGGACCGCCTCTCCACCGAGGTGTACGCGACACTGCCGTTCCCGGAGAATCAGCTCGTCGCGCTGGCGCACTCGTTGATCGCCAGAAATGTCATCGATGAGGCTGCTCTGGCCACCCGCATGGAAGCCGTGCGAGCGAGGCTGGAAGGCGGCGAGGGGTGAGCGTGCGGCGGTCGGCCCGGAGCCGCCGCACACCTGAGAACAGACCGGTTGTGAGGAACGGTGTGGCTATACGAGGCTGCGTTCGGCCACGATGGCGGCGGCCGCGCGGCGGCCCATCCGGATCGCGCCGTCCACGTGCTGGAAGCCGTGCCCTGCCAGGTCCGAGCAGCAGAAGTGGATCGGGCCGACCGGATCGCGGTGGTCGCGGCCGTAGCGGGTCATGCCGCCCAGGTCGAAGCTGACGCCGTAGGCGCCGCGGGTCCATTCCTCTGCGCCCCAGTCGGATTCGTAGTAGACGACCGGGTTCGCGGCCTCGGGGCCGAGGTAGCGGACCAGGCAGTCGAGCACGGCCTGCTTGCGCTCGGCGGGGCTCATCTCGAACACGGCGTCGGCCTGTTCGTGGGCGATGAAGCCGACCATCGCGCCGTTGGTGGCGTCGTGGTTGGTGTTGTCGTAGACCTCCGACACGATGTCGGTATCACTGAATCCGGTGCCGGACAGGCCTTTCGCGCGCCAGAACGGGGTCGCGTACACCGCGTGCACCTTGACCACGAAACCGAAGGACATGTGCTGGTACATCTGCTGGCGACGGCGCGGCATGGGCGGATCGAAGCTGATGGCGGAGTACAGGTTCGGGGGCACCGCCAGTACCACGCGGTCGGCGCGCACCTCCAGGTCGCCGTCGGCGAAGACGCTGACGCCGGTCTCGGACCATCGCACCTTCCGCACCGGCGAATTCAGGTGCACATCGTCGCCGATGGCGGCGGCCAGGCGTTGCGAAACCTGTTGCATGCCACCGATGACCCGCTTGTCCAGCATGAAGGTGTCGGTGGCCAGCGCGGTGTAGGACCCCTGCGCGGCGGCCATGTGCAGTGCCTGCAGTGTCGAGAAGGTGTGCGCGGGCTTGGTCAGCATGGCTCCGGAGACGAAGAACGCCACCGTCTCGCGGGCGTAGTCGTTGTCGGACTGCCGCTCCAGCCACAGGCTGAACGGGATCGAATCCAGTTCGGCCGCAAGCGGATGCGCCCACGGCTGCTCCGCGCCGACCTCGGCGGCCAGCCCGTCGAGCAGCCGAATGAGGCGGTCGATCTCGGCGGCGGTGTCGGCGGGCGCGGGGAAGACGTCGCCGGTGAACTGCTGGCGGGTGCCGTCGGCGGCGAGGTAGACCGATTCGCCGTCGCGGTAGCGGGAGAAGGTCTTCAGGCCGAGTTCCTCGACCAGCTCGAGGGCGGCGGTGTGATGCGGGGACAGCCACTGGCCGCCGATCTCGATCATCGCGTTGTCGATGTCGCCGGTCCAGGTGCGTCCGCCGACTCGATCACGAGCCTCCAGCACGGCCACGCTCAGACCGGCCTTGTGTAGTTCGGTGGCGGCGGTCAGGCCGGACGGCCCGGCGCCGACGATCACGACGTCGCGAGTGATGACAGGCACGAGTACTCCTTGCTGAACATCGAGTTTTCCTGGAGATAACCCGAGGGTTGCTGTTTCTAGTATGGTGGGTGCGCTCACGGTCCCGCTCGCTCCACTGCGGCGAATCGGCCGGCCCCTCAATCGCCATTCCGGCGTGCCGGCCGAGGTGTCAGCGCGCGGGCAGGGGCTCGTTCTGGGTGATGCAGTGGATGCCGCCCCCGCGCGCGAAGATCTCCCGCGCGTCGACGGTCACGATGGCGCGGCCGGGATAGACCTCGGCCAGCACGGCCGCGGCCTCGGCGTCGGTGCGGTCGTCGAATCCGCACACGATGACCGCGCCGTTGCACACGTAGTGGTTGATGTAGCTGTAGTCGACGAAGCCCTCCTCGTCGCGCAGCGTTCGCGGGGCGGGCACCGGCACCACCTCGAAAGGCTTTCCGGCCGAATCGGTTTCGGCGGCCAGCTGCTTCATGAGCTGCCGGCTGAGCGCATGGTCGGGGTGCTCGGGATCACGCTGATCGTGCACCAGGACCACACCCGGCGCGGGCAGCGCGGCGACGATGTCGGCGTGCCCGCGGGTGCCGAACCGCTGCGAGTCCCGCCACAGCCCGCGCGGCAGCCAGATCACCGTGTCGACGCCGATCGTGCGGCGCAACTCGGCCTCGACCTGCGCCTTGGTCAGGCCCGGATTGCGGTAGGGGTCCAGCTGCACGGTCTCGGTGACGAGGACCGTCCCGCAGCCGTCGACCTGGATGCCGCCGCCCTCGTTGACCAGCGCCGAATCCACCACCGGCGTCCCGGCCGCCGCCGCGACCGCCCGGCCGATCCTCGCATCGTGGTCCCACCTGGCCCACTCCTGCTGGCCCCAGCCGTTGAACACCCAGTCCACGGCCGCGACCGACCCGTCCGCGGCGTGCACGAAAGTCGGCCCGATATCGCGCATCCAGGCATCGTCGAGGGGTGCTTCGACGATCTCGATGGCACTCGACAGGCAGGTCCGGGCCGCCGCCGCATCGGCCGGATCCACGACCATGGTGACCGGTTCGAACTCGGCGACCGCGTGGGCCACCGCCGTCCACGCCGTGCGGGCCTCGGTCACGGCCTGCGGGGTGGCGGTGATCTCCGACCCGGCGGGCGGGAACGCCATCCAGGTGCGCCGATGCGGTGCGTGCTCGGCGGGCATGTGCCAGCTCATCAGGGCCGCCCGAAGGGGTGCTGGTGATCCACCGGCGCGGTCAGGCGCGCATAGGTGTCGGGCCGGCGGGTGTCCAGGAACGGGAACAGGGTCAGCCAGTCGCCGCGCTGATCCAGATCCAGATCGGCGACCAGCACCGCCGCCTCGTCGCGCGGGGCCTGCACCAGGATGCGGCCGTAGGGGTCGGAAATGAAGGACGAACCGTAGAAGGTGATCTCGCCCTCGTCGCCGAAACGGTTGGGCACCACCATGAATGTGCCGCTGGTGATGCCATTGCCGACGATCACGTGCTGCCACAGCGGCTGGGTGTCGAAGGCCGGGAAGGACGGTTCGGAGCCGATGGCGGTCGGGTAGACGATCACCTCCGCTCCGGCCAGCGAGTACAGCCGCGCCACTTCGGGGAACCACTCGTCCCAGCAGGTCGGCATGCCGATGCGGACGTCACCGAGGTCCGGATGCGTGTGCGGGCGGTAGGCCTCCTCGGACGCCGGGCCCGCGCGGAAGTAGGTGTCCTCGTAGTAGCCGGCGCTGATCGGAATGTGCAGCTTGCGGGTGCGAGCGACCAGTTCGCCGCTGGGGGACACCAGGATCGCGGTATTGAAGCCCAGCCCGTCGCCCTGGTCGGCGCGCTCGTAGAGCGAGGCGTGCACGAACACGCCGTGCTCGATGGCCGCCTTCGCCGCGAAGGCGACGGTGGGCCCGGTCGTCAGATCCTCGGCCTCGGCGCACGGGTTGTCGCCGCCGCGCACGAACGCCGGGTATTTGCTCAGCGTCAGTTCCGGCAGGAACACGGCCTTGGCGCCGAGCTCGGCCGCCTGGGCGATGCCCGCGCTCAGCTCGGCAGACAGCGCATCCGCGTCGGCCTGCCAGCGGTGCTGTACCAGGGCCACCCGCAGCGGCGGGCGGACCGGCGCATCGACCCGGGCGTGCGAGACGGGCGGTTCGAAACAGGTGACGACGTGCATGATTCCTCCTGTAGTGGGAATAGGATTGCGGCGCAGCAGGATTGGCTAGACGGTGGGCGCCTGCACGGCGGGCATCGGATCGCCCGACACCGCGCGCGGCAAGGTCCGGCTCCGGAAGTACGCCGGATCCCGCCAGCGCTGCACGAGCATCAGCACCGCGCCCAGCACCAGAATCCCGAACCCCAGATAGAACACCAGCCCGATGCCGAAGATCTCCGCGCCGCTACCGGTCGCCGGATCGAGGCTCTCCCGCACCGAGATGGCGAAGATGATCAGCAGCATGGCCCCGCCGAGCAGCGGGAACAGCAGCTTGAACAGGAAATCGCGGCCCGAGGCGAACCACCGCTTGCGGAAGTACCAGACGCACGCGAACGCGGTCAGTCCGTAGTACCAGCAGATCATGATACCCAGCGCGGCGATCGTGTCCTGCAGGACGTGCTCCGACAGCAGCGCGGTCAGCGCGTAGAAACCGCCCGCCACCAGCGCGGCGACCGCGGTGGTGAACCGCGGCACCTGATAGCGCGGGTGCACCGAGGCGAACCGGCCGGGCAGCGCCCGGTAGGTGCCCATGGCGAGCATGGCGCGCGCCGCGGGCAGGAAGGTGGCCTGCAGGCTGGCGATGGTGGAGACCAGCACCGCGAGGTAGAGCAGGATCTCGCCGTTGCTGCCGAGCACCGGTCGGGCCAGCGCGCCGAACACATTGTCCGAGGTCTGCGGATTACCCAGTCCGATACCGGTTTCGCCGACTCCGGCGTACCACATGAGCGACACCGCCAGCAGCAGATAGGTGCCGAGCACGGTCAGGATCGACAGCACTCCGGCCCGCCCGGGGGTGCGCTGCGGATCCTTGCACTCCTCGCCGAGGGTGAGCGCGGTGTCCCAGCCCCAGTACAGGAACACCGACCCGATCAAGCCCATGGCGAACGCGCCCAGGGTGAGTCCGGTGAACGGATCGAACCAGTCGATGTCGAAGCTCAGCCCGGACGGCGCGTCCCCGGCCAGCGCCTTCCACAGCGCCATCCCGGCGAACACCAGCAGCACCGTCAGCTGGAAGCCGACCAGCACGTACTGCAGGCGCTCACTGGAGGTGATGCCGCGGCTGGCCGCCCACCCGGCCGCCGCCAGGAACACCAGCGTCGTCACGATATTGATCGGCTTGTTGTCACCGAGGGTCGCGATGGCCTCCGACCCCACCAGCTTGCCCACGAACAGGTACAGGAACTCCGCACCGACCGCCGCGATGTTGGCCAGCACGATCACCACGGCGATCACCGAACCCCACCCGGCCATCCAGCCGACGTAGGGGCCCAGGGATCGTGCCGACCAGGTGAACGAGGCTCCGCAATCCGGTGTTTCGGCATTGAACTCGCGATAGGCGTACGCCGCCAGGAACATCGGAATAAATCCGGCGATCAGCAGCGCCGGCATCTTGAGGCCGACTGCGGCGACGATCAGGCCCAGACTGGCCGTCGTCGTATACGCCGGCGCGATGGAGGCGATACTGAGCACGGCCCCGGCCAGCACGCCGACCTTGTTGGTGGCCAATCCCTTGCCGCTCGGGGCGGAGGGTTCGATCCCCGGAGAATTCTGGATGAGCATGAGAGCTCCTCTTGCGAGGGTCTGGCGGCGGTGGGAGCGAGAAGCGCGCTCCCACCGGCGCCGCGCCACGGTGGAGACACCGGCCTGGGACGGCCGGTTCGGCACGAGATCCGGCGCAGGGGCCGGGGTGCCGGGAGATGACGTCAGCGGGTGAGCGCGACGTATTTGGTGTCGAGGTATTCGTGGATCCCCTCGGATCCGCCCTCGCTGCCCAGGCCGGACTGTTTGACTCCGCCGAAGGGAGCGGCCGGATCGGAGACGACGCCGCGATTGATGCCGACCATGCCGGCTTCCAGGGCGTCGCTCACGCGCAGAGCGCGATCGAGGTCTTTCGTGAAAACGTAAGCGGCCAAACCGAATTCGGTGTCATTGGCGGCGGCCACCACCTCGGCTTCGGTATCGAAACCGTAGATCGCGGCGACCGGGCCGAAGATCTCTTCCCGGTGCATCCGCGCGGTGCGCGGCACATCGTCGAGCACGGTGGGTTCGAAGAAACAGCCCGCACCGTCGAGCGGCTTGCCGCCGGTGCGCAGCACGGCGCCGGACGCGATCGCGTCGTCCACCAGTGCGGTCACCGTCGCGCGCTGCCGCTCGTTGATCAGTGGTCCGAGATCGACGTCCGGCTGGTAGCCGGGGCCGACGCGCAGCGCGGCCAGCCGCTCGGCGAAGCGGGACGCGAACTGCTCGCGCAGCGAATTGTGCACGTAGAGACGGTTCGCCGCTGTGCACGCCTGACCGCCGTTGCGCATCTTCGCGGCCATCGCGCCCTCGAGGGCCTGGTCCAGATCGGCGTCCTCGAACACGATGAACGGCGCATTGCCGCCCAGTTCCATGGACGTGCGCAGCACATTGTCGGCGGCCTGCCGCAGCAGCAGCGCGCCCACCCGGGTGGACCCGGTGAAGGTCACCTTGCGCAGCCGTGCATCCGCCAGCAGCGGCGCGGTGATGGCCGCGGCGTCGCTGCCCGGCAGCACCGACAGCACGCCCTCGGGCAGCCCGGCCTCGGCGAAGATCGCGGCCAGCGCGAGCATGGTGAGCGGGGTGTCCTCGGCGGGCTTCGCGATCACGGTGCACCCGGCCGCCAGGGCCGGGCCGATCTTGCGGGTGCCCATGGCCAGCGGGAAGTTCCACGGTGTGATGGCCAGCACCGGGCCGACCGGCTGCCGGGTGACCAGAATGCGGCCGGTGCCCGCGGGCGCGGTGGTGTAGCGGCCGCCGATCCGGACCGCCTCCTCGCTGAACCAGCGCAGGAACTCCGCGCCGTAGGCCACCTCGCCGCGCGACTCGGCGATGGTCTTGCCCATCTCCAGGGTCATCAGCAGCGCGATCTCCTCGGTGCGATCCACCAGCAGTTCCCAGGCCCGCCGCAGGATCGCGGAGCGTTCGCGGGGAGCGGTCGCGGCCCACTCGGCTTGCACCCGGCAGGCCGAGTCGAGGGCCCGCAGGGCGTCCTCGCGGCCCGCGTCGGCGACCTCGGTGAGCAGGTCACCGGTGGCCGGATCGGTCACGGTGAAGGTGCCGCCGCCGGACGCGGGGGCCGCGACTCCGTCGATCCACACACCGGTGGGAACGAAGGCGCGCACGAAGTCGAACTCGGACAACAGATTTCCTCAGCAGTCGATGGCGGTCGATGACGCGGACAGGTCAGCGATGGCGGTGCACAACACATCCAGGGCGTCGTTCAGCAGGTCCTCGCCGATCACCAGCGGCGGCAGCAGCCGGATCACATTGCCGAAGGTGCCGCAGGTCAGGGTGAGCACACCCTGCTCCAGGCAGCGGGCGGCGATGGCGGCGGTCAGGGCGGCATCGGGTTCGGTGCCGCCGGGGCGGACGAACTCCAGCGCCAGCATCGCGCCCCGGCCGCGCACCTCGCCGATGGCCGGAACCTGCTGCGCGAGTGCGCGCAGGCGGGTCGAGGCGATCTCGCCGATGCGGCGGGCGCGGGCGGTGAGATCGTGCTCGCGGATGGCGTCGATGGCGGCCAGCGCGGCGGCGCAGGCGACCGGATTGCCGCCGTAGGTGCCGCCCAGGCCGCCGGGGTGTACCGCGTCCATGAGATCGGCGCGGCCGGTGATCGCCGAGAGTGGCATACCGCCCGCGATGCCCTTGGCCATGGTGATGATGTCGGGCACCACGCCCTCGTGCGCGCAGGCGAACCAGTCGCCGGTGCGGGCGAAACCGGTCTGCACCTCGTCGGCGATGAACACCACGCCGTTGGCACGGGCCCAATCGGCCAGCGCCGGAAGGAATCCCGGTGCGGGCACGATGAATCCGCCCTCACCCTGGATCGGCTCGATGATGATGGCCGCCACCGAGGTCGCGCCGATCTGCTTCTCGATCCGGGTGATCGCCTCCCGCGCCGCCGCCGCGCCGTCCTGGCCGCCGTCGCGGAACGGATACGACATCGGCATCCGGTAGACCTCGGGCGCGAACGGGCCGAAATTCTGCTTGTACGGCATGGATTTCGCGGTCAGCGCCATGGTCAGGTTGGTGCGGCCGTGATAGGCGTGATCGAAGGCGACCACCGCGGGGCGGCCGGTGGCCAGGCGCGCCACCTTGATGGCGTTCTCCACCGCTTCCGCGCCGGAATTGAAGAGCACGCTGCGCTTCTCGTGATCGCCCGGAGTCAGCGCGGCCAGCTGCTCGGCCACCTCGATGTAGCCCTCGTACGGGGCCACCATGAAACAGGTGTGGGTGAACCGCTCGGCCTGATCCTTGATCGCCGCAACGACTTTCGGATGCGACGCCCCGACATTGGTGACCGCGATGCCCGCGGCGAGATCGATGAGCGCATTGCCGTCCACATCGACGATGACGCCGCCATCGGCATCGGCGGTGTAGACCGGGGCGGTGGAGCCGACGCCCGCGGCGACGGCGCCCTTGCGGCGCACCGCCAGTTCCTGCGAGCGCGGGCCGGGCAGGGCGGTCCGGAGCACCCGCTGCTGCGGAATCCGGTAGCTGATCTCTGTCATGAAACTCTTTCTGCGGTAAGGGAATTCGATGGCCGGTGCAACCGGGATCAGTCGTGTGCGCTCATGACGTGCTTGATGCGCGTGTAGTCCTCGACGCCGTAGGCGGACAGATCCTTGCCGTGGCCCGAGCGCTTGAAACCGCCGTGCGGCATCTCGGCGACCAGCGGAATATGGCAGTTCACCCACACCGCGCCGAAGTCCAGTGCGGCCGAAACCCGCTGCACCACACCGTGATCGCGGCTCCACACGCTCGAGGCCAGTCCGTAGACCACGTCATTGGCCAGACGGACGGCCTCGGACTCGTCGGCGAAGGTCTGCACGGTGATCACCGGGCCGAAGGTCTCCTCCTGCACGATCGGATCGTCCTGGCGCACACCGGTCACCACGGTCGGCGCGACGAAGAAGCCGCGCTCGCCGATCCGCACACCGCCGGTGGCGATGGTGGTGTGCGCGGGCAGCGCCGCGATCTTGCCGGTCACCGACTCGAAGTGGCGGATGTTGTTGAGCGGGCCGTAGGCGGCATCCGGATTGTCGGGCAGGCCCGGCTGCACCGTCTGCGCCTTCTTCACCAGGGCCTCCACGAAGGCGTCGTGCACGGACTCGTGCACCAGCACGCGGGTGGCGGCCGTGCAGTCCTGACCGGCGTTGAAGTAGGCGGCATCGCCGATGCGATCGGCCGCGAGCGCCAGATCCGCATCCTCGAACACCAGGACCGGCGCATTGCCGCCCAATTCGAGATGCGCCCGCTTCACCTGAAGGGCGGCGGCGGTGGCCACCTCGATGCCCGCGCGCACCGAACCGGTGATGGCCACCATGTCCAGGGCCGGATGCGCGACCAGCGCGGCCCCGGTGCCCGCGGTGCCGAGCACCACGTTCAGGACGCCGGCGGGCAGGATGTCCCGGGTCAGTTCGGCCAGCACCAGGGTGCTGCGGGGCGTCGTGTCACTGGGCTTGAGCACGACCGTATTGCCGGTCGCCAGCGCCGGGCCGATCTTCCAGATGGCCATCATGAGCGGGTAGTTCCACGGCGTCACCTGGCCGATCACGCCGACCGGCTCGCGGCGCACATAGGAGGTGAAGCCCTCCATGTACTCACCGGCCGACTTGCCCTCCAGCAGCCGCGCCGCCCCGGCGAAGAAGCGCAGGTGATCCGCGCCTGCGGCGACCTCCTCGGAGGCGATCAGATGCTTGGGCTGGCCGGTATCGAGGGACTGCGCCTCGACCAGGGCCTGCGCATTGGCTTCGATGGCGTCGGCCAGTTTCAGCAGAGCGGCCTGGCGGCGGCTCGGAGTGGCGGCCTTCCAGGCCGGGAAGGCGCGGGCGGCGGCGGCCACGGCGGCATCCACATCGGCGGGCCCGGAGATCGGGCTGCGGCCGGTCACGGACTCGTCCACCGGGCTGATCAGGTCGAACGACTCCGCCGCGGTGGCGGCCGTAAACTGGCCGTCGATGTAGTTGCGAAGTATCTCCGTGGTCATGTCTGCCCGTTCTCGTGCGATGTGTGGGTGCTGTTCGATTGCCACCGAGTGTGCTGCGCGACACACCCCTGCGTCACCTGCCGAATCGGCGTGACCCGCGAGTGGGGTTTCACCATTATGTCCAGTTGCTGTGGGAGAGCTATGAGTGTGGGAATTCCGGTCCGATGGATCCTGTCGCAGCCTGAGCTGGGCTTGGTGCTCAAAGGCGGCGGTGCCGGACTGGGCCGGGAGATCGCGCTCGCGCTCACCTCCGAGCTCACCGAACCGCAGCAATGGCTCTCCGGCGGGGAACTGGTGCTCACCACCGGCATGGGTTTGCCGCTCAGTCGCCCCGATCGGCTGCGCTACCTTCGTGATCTCGACTCGGTGGGGGTGGTCGGCGTCGGATTCGGAGTCGGCCTCTCGCACCCGGCCGTGCCCGAGGACCTGGTCGAGGCCGCCGACGAGCTCGGGCTGCCGCTGTTCGAGGTGCCGCTGCCGACACCGTTCGGCGCGATCACCAAGAAAGTCATGCAGCGGCTCGCCGAACAGGAGTACGAGAAGGTGCTGCGGGCCTCGCGCAGCCAGCCGCGCATGACCCGCGCCGCGATCCAGGGCGTACCCGCCGTCATCAAGGAATTGTCGGCGGCGCTGTCGGCCACCGCGATCGTCGTCGGAGCCGATGGCGTGGTGACCGACGCACATCCCGGGCCGGCGCCCGCCGAGATCATCGACAAGATCACCGAATTTCTCGGGACCCGCGGCGAAGGCGCGGCCAGCGGCGTGATCCACACCGCCCCGGACGTTTTCATCGCCGTGCAGGCCATCGCGGCCGGGCCCGCCACGCACGGGCATCTCGCCGTCGTGACCACGACCGCGCTGAGCCCTGTCGACCAGGTGCTGCTCGGGCACGCCAGCTCACTGCTCGCCCTGGACTTCGAGAAACCCGCGCGACTGCGCATCGCGCAGAACCGCTTGAACACCCAGGCCATCGCCCTGCTGCTCGAGGAACCGACCACCCTCGACACCGTGTGGGGGCATCTGACTCCGGCCGCCGACCGGGCCGGGCGCGTGCGAGCACTGGTGCTGCGCTGTCCCTCGGCGGACACCGCCGAACAGGTCGTCGAGGCCGTCGACACCCGGCTGGCGACGCTGAGCAGGCAGCTGTTCGCCCATCTGGCCGACGATCGGGCCGCCGTTCTGCTGGCCGGAACCGATACCGAGGAATCGGCGGAGCAGCTGCTGCAATCCTTGCCCGCGAGCGTGCGTGCCACCGTGCGTGCCGGGATCAGCGCGCCACATGCCCTGCGCCGATTCGCCGCCGCCATCGAACACGCGGAGCTGGCCGCGTCCGCGGCGCCGCCCGGGGCGAGCCCGCAGGAGCTCTCCGCGCTGGCCGGGCACTCCCTGCTGACCTTTCCCGAGGCGCGGCGGGTGCTCGGCGCAGTATCGCAGGCCATGCTCGCGCCGCTCGTCGGCTATGACGAGCGGCACGACACCAACCTGGTCGACTCGCTACGCGCCTACCTCGAGGCGCACGGGCAATGGGAAGCCGCCGCCAACGCCCTCGGCGTGCACCGGCACACGCTGCGCAGCCGGATCGTCAAGATCGAATCCGTGCTCGGCTGCCGGCTCGACACCGCCCGAGTCCGCGCCGAGCTGCTGCTGGCCGTCATCGCCCAGCGCTGACCTATCGCCCGGCGCTGACCTTGGCCGCCTCCGCCAATGCGGCGTTGACCACGCACAGGCGCGCGATATCGACGACACCGGAGCGGCGCAGACCACCGGCCAGTTCCAGCAGCCGCGCGGCGGAATCGGTGTCACCCCAGGCGGTCACGAGATCGCGGGCCGAGGCGGTGGGGTCGGCCCCGGCGAGGACCGCGACCGTGAGCGCGTGCCACCGCGCCTGCAATTCGTCGCCCAGCACGGCGGCAGCCAGGGTCTCCCAGCGGTCCGAGGCGGGCGTCGCGTCGAAAGCCGTTGCCAGCCAATCCAAACCGATGAGATCGCCCAGCTCACGGTAGGTCTGCGCAACCAGCGGCACCGGAAGCTGTGCGCGCCGGGCGATGTCGCTCAACGGCAGCGCCTGCGCCAGCAGACGCAGGTTCGCCAGGTCGCGTCCGGTATTCCCGCAGGGTCGCGGCAGCACCGTGATCAATTCCGCGACCAGCGGTGCGTGACGGTCGATCTCCTCGGACCAGGAGCCCGAGCCGGGCTGGGTCAGCAACCAGGCGGTGGCCTGTTCGACGGCCGCCTGAATACCGTTGAGGATGCTCATGCGCACCCGCGGCGAGACGCCGGGCACGGCGAGGGCATCGCGCCACCAACCGTCGATATCGAGCACGCTGTGCACCACGGTGCAGGCCAGCACGATGTGCGCGGTGCCCGCGCCCAGACGCTCCTCCAGGCGGTGGATCATGCCCGGGCCGACCCGGTTGATCACCTGGTTCGCCACCGCCACGGCCACGATCTCCCGGGCCACCGGGTGCTTGCACAGCACGTCCTCACCCAGCCGGGTACGCACCGAATCGGGGAAGTAGCCGAACACGGTCCCGGCCACCACCGGATCGTCGAGGATTCCGGCGGCCAGCAGTTCATCGCGGACCAGGTTCTTGGCCATGGCCAGCAGTACCGCGATCTCCGGACGCACCAGGCCGGTTCCCGCGCGCCGGCGGGCGGTGAGCTCCGCCGGAGTGGGCAGGAATTCGGCGGCGCGGTCGAGGCCGGTGGCCTGCTCCAGGTTCTCGATCAAACGACCGTGCCGATCGATCAGGAAGGGGGCGTGCGCCTCGGCCAGGCTGATGGCCAGCGACTGCCGATCGCAGTCGGCGAGCACAGCGGCGACCACCGCGCCGGCATTGTCGGCCAGCAGCCGATCCCGTTCGGCCGGAGTCAGCGAACCCGCGGTCACCGCGGCCGCGAGCGCGATCTTGAGATTCACCTCGCGATCCGAAATCGCCACGCCCGCAGCATTATCGATGAAATCGGCATTGACCCGGCCGCCCGCCACCGCGAACTCGATGCGCGCCCGCTGGGTGAGACCCAGATTGCCGCCCTCGCCGACCACCCGGCAGCGCAGCCGCGACGCCGCAATCCGCACCTCGTCATTGGCCGGGTCGGCGACCGCGGTGTCCGGCTCGTCGCCGCCGCGCACATAGGTGCCGATCCCACCATTGAACAGCAGGTCCACCTCGGCACTCAGAATCGCCCGGATCACCTCGGGCGCAGGCAGTTCCGTCGCGGTGACACCCAGCCGATCACGCACCTCGGGGGAGAGCGGGACGGACTTGGCGGTGCGCGGCCACACGCCGCCGCCCTTCGAGATCAGGGCGCGGTCGTAATCGGCCCAGCTGCTGCGCTCCAGACCGGCCAGGCGGCGGCGCTCGCCATACGACAACAGCGGATCCGGGTCCGGGTCGAGGAAGATGTGGCGGTGGTCGAAGGCCGCCACCAGCAGAATCCGATCGGTTTCGAGCATGCCGTTGCCGAAGACGTCGCCCGACATGTCGCCGATGCCCGCCACCGTGAACGGCTGCGCGTCGGCGTCGATGCCCAGCTCGGCCAGATGCTGCCGGATCGAGCACCACACGCCACGCGCGGTAATGCCCAGCGCCTTGTGGTCGTAGCCACTGGAACCGCCCGAGGCGAACGCGTCGCCGAGCCAGAAACCCCGCGATACCGCAATGCCATTGGCCAGATCGGAGAAGCGCGCGGTGCCCTTGTCCGCCGCGACCACCAGATACGGATCGTGGTCGTCGTACACCACACAGTGCGCGGGCGGGATCGTCACGCCGTCGACAATATTGTCGGTGACATCGAGCAGGCCGCCGATGAACGCCGAGTACGCCGATTCGACGGTGGCGGGATCGCTTCCGCGCCGGGCCACGAACACACCCTTCGCGCCGGTCGGCACGATGACCGCGTTCTTGACCGTCTGGGTCTTCATCAGCCCGAGCACCTCGGTGCGGAAATCGTCCCCGCGATCCGACCAGCGCAAGCCGCCGCGGGCGATAGCGCCGCCTCGCACGTGGCTGCCCTCCACATCGGCCGCGTGCACGAAGATCTCGCGATAGGGCGTGACCGGGGCCGAGATCGAGAGCCGGGCCGGATCGACCTTGAACGCGGCCACCGCGCGACCCGGCTGATACCAGTTGGTGCGCAGCACCGCGGTGCAGAAGGTGTACAGGCCGCGCAGCAGCTGATCCTCCGGCAGCGTGGCCGCGGCCTCCAGCCGTCGCTGCACCGCCGCATCGGCGGCGGCCACCGACTCGGCCCGCCCGGCAGTTCGCGCCGGATCGAACCTGGCGTGGAACAACTCCACGAACGCGCGCACGAATTCGGTATGGGCGGAAAGGATCTCGGTGACCGTGACCTCGCTCAGGCGCAGGCCCACCTGCCGTAGATAGCGGCACGCGGCACGCACCAGGACCACGTCCTGCCAGGCCAGCTCGGCCGTGCCGACCAACCCGATCAACCCGTCGACCTCCACGGCGGTGTCCACGGCCGCCAGGAACGCTTCCGCGATCAGCTCGGCCGTTCGCTCGTGCAACGGAAAAGCGGTGGGGCGGAAGGTGAACCGATGCACGGCACGCAACTCATCGCCACTCACCTCATGGGTGATCACCTGCAATCCCAGCGCCGAGAAGACCTCGATCAGCGTGGTGAGATGCGGCGGCGCGCCATGCCAGACCAATCGCGCCGACGACAGCTCACCCGCGATCCGCTCGAATTCCAGCCGGGGGACGGCATCGATCCGCTGTTCGTCCAGCGTGCCGGTGCCTGCTCCGCGATACATCCGTTCAACTCCCTGTGCGCGATGGGTCCGTCCGCAGACAATCTGCCGCATTGGAGACCCACGACACAGTGGACGAACCGGCACGCTCACCCCACCCCGATCCGCCGCCCTGTCCATTGCCGACCGACCCTGCGACGCGCACCACGATGCGGCACTCGACGCTCTCCGCCGCCGCCGACGTAGCGTTTCACGAACCGCCCCGCAGTCCGGTGACCACCTCGTAGTGGATGGTGCCGAGTGCGTCGGCCCAGTCCTGTGCGACGCGTTCGCCGTGTTGGCCGTTGCCGAAGAACACGGCGTGGTCGCCTTCGTGGACGCCGCCGCCCGGGCCGAGGTCCACGACCACCTGGTCCACCGGGTTGCCCGGCTCATCGGCGTGGGGGAGATGGGAGAAGATCGCGCGCAGGCGGATCGTGCCCGCGCGGGTGACCCGGACGATTTCGTCTGTCCACCTTGATCGCGATCGTCGCGGGTTTCCCGACCGAGGAGGCGGCCGCGGCGACGACGAGCAGATGCCGGGTGGAGGGGACCCCGATCTCGATGCCCGCCTCGATGGCGCCGCGGTAGTCGCCGTCGGGGTTGTTCAGCCAGCACACCGGAGCGAGCTGGCCGGGCCGGGATCACCGCGCGTCCCCGGATCAGGTGCCTGTTCGGCGGCCGGGGCGCCACCGGAGCCGCCGCGTGCCCGTCCGAGTCGGGTCATCGCGGCGTAGCCGGCGCAGACCAGCCCCGCCCAGGCGGCGCCGACCGCCACCGCGGTGCGCCCGCTGTCGGTGAAGAACAGCAGGACCACGACCAGGCCGAGGAATCCGAGGGCGAGCGGGGTGGTGACCCGTGCGGCGGGGAGGCGGTAGTCGCTGGCCGGGAGGATGCCATCGGCGACGCGGGCGCGGTAGATCCTGTGGCAGACCAGGATGACGGCCCAGACGAAGATGATGCCGACGGTGGAGACCGAGGTGATATAGGCGAAGGCCCTGTCGGGGGAGACGGCGTTGACGACGACGCCGAGGACCATGACACCGGCCGAGAGGCAGATTCCGGTGAACGGCACCGAGCGGGAGCTGAGGGTGCCGACCCGGGCGGGTGCCTCCCCACGCAGCGACAGGCTGCGCAGCATCCGTCCGGTGGAGTAGATGCCCGAGTTGCACGAGGACAGTGCGGCGGTGAGCAGCACGAAATTGATGATGCCGGCCGCCGCCGGGATGCCGATCTGCTCGAAGACCTCGACGAACGGGCTCTTTCCGGACTGGAAGTTGCGCCACCCGGCGACGGACATGATCACCAGCAGCGCACCGATGTAGAACAGACCGATGCGGACCGGGAGGGTGTTGATCGCCTTGCGCAGTGTCTTCCTGGGCTCGCGCGCCTCACCGGCCGTCACCCCGACGAGTTCGACTCCGACGTAGGCGAACAGCACGATCTGCAGGGTCATCAGGGACTGGCCGAATCCGTGCGGGAACACCCCGCCATCGGCCCACAGGTTGGTCACCGACGGGTGGGCGGCGTGACCGAATCCGATGGTCAGAACCCCGATCCCGATCAGGATCATGCCGATGATCGCGGTGATCTTGACCGCGGAGAACCAGAACTCGGCCTCCCCGAACAGCCGCACCGAGATCAGGTTCGCCCCGAACAGCACGGTCAGCACAACCAGGGCGGTGATCCACGGCCTGATGTCGAACCAGTACTCGATGTACTTGCCGGCGACGGTGATCTCGGCCATGCACGTGCTCACCCACACCGCCCAGTAGGTCCAGCCGGTGGCGAACCCGGCGAACCGGCCGAGGAACTCGTGGGCGTAATCGGCGAAGCTACCGGAGACCGGCCGGTAGGTCAGCAATTCGCCCAGTGCCCGCATGATCACGAAGATCGCCAGGCCCGCGAGCAGGTACGACACGATCAACGCTGGACCCGCCTGCGCGATAGCGCCGCCCGATCCGTAGAACAGGCCGGTCCCGATCGCCCCACCGATCGCGATCATCTGAATCGTCCGCGAACTCAATCCGCGGGCGTAGCCCTCCGACTCGGTGGCTGCGGGCTCGGGTTTCGTACCGGCCATCGTGGCCGTCCGGTGTTGGTGGTCGGGCAGTGTCATGTGCACTCCTTCGGTGATCGCGGCCGCGGCCCTGACGTCGACGTCGAGAGGGCGGTCCGATGGCGCGGCGCGGTCATCACCCGGATCGCATTCCGGATGGGTCGTCGCCGAGGATGGTGCGGCCGGGGAGGACTAGGCGGCCAGGTCCAGGTAGGTGAACAGAACCCGATCGGCGCGCAGCCGGGAGTATTCCTCGGCGACGGGTTTGCAGGGGATTCCGATTCTCACGGGTAGAGCTCCTGAACGTGTGTGGATGTGAGCGACAGGTGTCGCAGCGAACAGTGGACGTGAGGCGCATCACTCGCTGGCGTCACCAAGTATGAATATTCATCAATTCGCTGCCAACGAAACTGCAGATAATTCTGCAATACTGGACAACTTTTCTGAATCTTCATCCCACAGGAAAGGTTGGGTCCCGGAACCGAAGCATGTTCAGGAGGCGAGCGACCAGCCCGGTACTACCGCCCGCGCATCGCCGCCGACGCACTGCCGCCCTGAACCCCATATCGACGCCAGGGCTCGTCGCGCGGTTCACGCGTCGGCCGGTACAGAGACGACCGGCATGCCCGGGCACGCCGGCTGCGCTCAGCTCTCGAGCCGGATCGCTCGGCGCCGGCGTCCGAACCGGGGTAGCTCACGATCGGAATGCCGGCCACGCGCGAAAACGTCGCTCCCGCAACAATGCCGAGGAATCCACTCAGATCCGCGGCCCAGATCCGCGGTTGGCCGGCATCCGGGTATGCGGGGAACAGCGCCACCATGAATCGGGTGGACTTCCCGAGCGCCGAAGATGCTTCGGAATCGACACAACACCGAGCAGCGCGTCGAATATCCAAATGACCAACTCGGAAAATCAAAGAATTACATTCACAACTATGGCGTATTTTCCTAATTATATTCCATACTCAATGGCACCAGTGGCCCACGTCACAGTTCCGGCGGATGCCTGACCGAGACGCCACTGGGCGACGAATGCGACAGCCGGGCTCGACCCGTGTATGCCGAACCGACGATGGCGGGTGGCACACGCCGACCTGCGATAACAGATCCATCCGGCTCGCAGGGGTTATCTCCGATATCTCCTGTGGCCGGCCGACCG
>NZ_JBSGGG010000029.1:0-100355 GCF_053603795.1 Nocardia sp. NPDC004123 | reverse complement strand
CGAACCGACGATGGCGGGTGGCACACGCCGACCTGCGATAACAGATCCATCCGGCTCGCAGGGGTTATCTCCGATATCTCCTGTGGCCGGCCGACCGGGAACCGAACACCATGACAACCGCTCCATTGCCTCTTGCTTACGGATACGTGCGCGACGATCTACTCGATGGTCGCGAGTCGGATTCGAGTGATGACCGGCTGCGCGATACCGCCCGCTCGCTCGGATACGAGCTCGGCGCGGTATTCCACGAGCCCTCACCGCAGAGCGCCACACTGCCACCGGCGTTCGTCGAGCTCGTCCACGAATGCCGTCGAGCCGCAGCACACGCGGTGATCACCCTACGCGGGCACATGTCGCAAATGGCCGTGTGCCGGATGGTGCTGCTGGAGATCCTCGACGTGCGGACCGGCACCGCCGTTTACGAGGTCTAGAACGTACTCATCGGCCGATCCACCGACCGAATTCAGCCGATGAGCGAGGACACGACCGGACGTCACCGTAACTTGACATAATCGCTTTGCTTATTGGTGACGAAAACTGTTGCAACACAACACAATCCAGGGGAGGGGCCGGGGGAGAGACCCCAAACCGCCCTCGTGCGACGACACCGGCAATACCCTGTCCACACAAACATGAGAGCACCGAACACGGGACCGTCGATCGCCGAAAGACGACCGTGAGCCAGATCCGGAAATCCACCCGCATCCGAGAGCGCCGACTAGCCGCTCAAAAACACCACATCACGTCACGCCAGACACATACGTCACAGTGACGCATCCTTGGGTGAATGACTATGCGGGAACATGAATCAAACCCAGACCAGCATCCAAGTTTGCCTGGATTTCGCCAGCCTCGTTCGCCAGTTCGAGTTCGCCCAGAACGTGTGGATCAACGACAAAACGTTCCACGAACTCGGCAACGAACACGACCCGATCGTGGACACCCAGGACGGCACACTCGACTACTCGATCCCGGGCCGGCCCCTCCGCAAAGAACAAACTCAGCTTGCGGCTTTCACCAGCGAAAACGCGATGCAGAATCCCTGCTCGATCATTACCCGAGCAGTAATGATCGAGGCGAAGTCGAGGAATATCTCACGGATGGATGCCGGGTGGTCGGCCGCATGACCGGCGGCTCCCATGCGCAACATCACCTCGGCGGTGCCGGCCGGGCCGAAACGCACGGTGTTTTGACTGCGAACCCGTTGAACCGCAATGGTTTTGCTGTCATGGCGTCCGTGTGACCAGACGTCACTGCGCACGCCGTTCGAACAAACCTGCCGGCCTCGATCGGCGACTGTCAGGGCCTATGCCCGGAGTTCCAGGCTTTGTGGACGAACTCGAGTCGGTTGCCGTCGGTGTCGGCGACATTGGCGGCGTAATAGCCGGGGGCGCAGTAGGTTCGGTCGGCCGGCGGTCCTTCACCGGCGAGTTGAACAAGAAATAACAACACCCACAACCATTCTCATGATGCCCCGGGTCTGGCGCCTGGGGCATCACGGCGTTAGCGCCCTGGTCAGGGCTGCGCCGAGGCGGTTGGCTTCGGCGCAGGGTTCGCCCTCGCCGGTCTGGGGGCGCACATTGACGAACTCGGCGCGTACGCGATGCTGCAGGCGAGCCGCCCACAGACCCTGCTTGGCGCCGAAGCTGTCGATCAGGGAATCGACTTGGGTCGCGGCGTGGGGCACCAAGGTCTCGTTTCAGCGAGCGTTGAGGCGTGCGAGCTTGTCGGGATTGCCGATGGCCCGGATCGCGACCACGTGGTTGTCATGGGACTCCAACGCGATCACGACCATGACGGGGCCCGCGAGTGACACGACCACCCCTGGCTCGCCGTTCACCGATGCGACCCGGAAGTCGGCGCCCGCTCCGAACAGTGTTCTGGCGAGCGTGACGCCGACCAGCTCGGCGCCGACCAATGGTCCGACGGGGGCGCCGGCGACTCGCCCGCCGGAGTCGAATTCGCCGACCACGTCGTGAGCCAGTACCTCCATCAGCGCCGCCAGGTCGCCGGTGGTGCAGGCGTGTGCAAATCTCTCGGCGACCGCGCGCGCCTGTGCTGGTGAGACCTCGAACCGCGGCTCAGGGTTGTCGCGCAGCGCGGCTCGCGCACGACTGGCCAGCTTCCGGGCCGCGGCCGGTGAGCGGCCGACCACCCCGCCGATCTCCTCGAAGCTCACTCCGAAGACATCGTGGAGCACGAACGCGACGCGTTCGGCGGGGCTGAGGGCGTGCAGCGCCGCCAAAAGCGCCAGGCGCACGCTGTCATCGAGGGTGACCTGATCTGCGGGATCGAGATCGGTGCCAGCCTGCTCGACGAGCGGCTCGGGCAGCCACGGCCCGACGTAGCGGGCCCGGGTGCGGTCGGCGCGCAGCCGATCGAGGCAGACTCGGCCCGCAACGGTGACCAGCCAGCCCTCGACGTCGTCGATGCCCTCGCAGCCGCGGCGGGTGAGCCTGGCGAAGGTCTCTTGCACGGCGTCTTCGGCGTCGACGAGGGTACCGAGCATGCGGTAGGAGACGTCGAGCACCCGCCGCCGGTGTGCGTGCCAAGCCTGCTCGATGATGTCGCTCATACATACCTCCGACGAATGAGCCTGGTGAAATGTGACCGTCACATACGACCGCGCCGGCACGTCCTTAGAGATATGACCCTTACTACCAAACCCGCTCGGACTGACTGGCTCACCACGCAGGATTGGCCGCATCCGCTGTACGCGTTCGACTTCGACGGGCGCCGCGTCGTCTACACCGATACCGGCGGTGACCGTCCGGTCCTGCTCATGGTCCACGCCGGACTCTGGTCGCTGCTGTGGGCCGATCTGATCAGTCACCTCGAGGACCGGTACCGGTGCGTTACCCTCGATCTGCCCGGAACAGGACTCTCCGATCCCGGCGAGGCCACGGTGGCATCGGCCGCGCACACGATCACAGCATTCATCGACCATCTCGACCTCAACGCCGTGACACTGGTCGTACACGACCTCGGGGGCCTGGCCACACTCGCTGCTGTACACGATCGAATCGACCGCGTGGCCGCACTGGTGGCCATGAACACCTTCGGCTGGCGGCCCCGTGGCATGCTGTGGCTCGCACTGCGATTCTTCGGCTCGGAGCTGATGCGGGAGGTCGACGCATGGCTTGGGTTGGTCGCCTGGGCGAGTGCGACAAGGTTCGGTGTCGGCAGACGATGGAACCGCACCCGTAAGACTGCGTGGCGACGTGGTCTGCGCGACCGCGACCACCGCCGGTTCTTGCACCGAATGTTTCGCGACGCGACCCGCGACCGCGCCACCGCCACATGCGCAGAAAGCACGGTCACCGCGCTGGCTGGCCGGCCGATGATGACGGTATTCGGGCGACTCGGCGACTACTTCTTCTTCGTTCGGCGTTGGCGGCGACTGTTCCCGGGCCTGACCAGGGTCACCGTGCCCTGGGGGCTGCACTTTCCGATGGCCGACAACCCGCAGCTCGTGGCCGATGCCATCGACCGCTGGCACCGCAGCCACGTGGCCCGTGCTCAACCGTGAATCCAGATCCCACTGCCACCTTCCGGTCGGCTACCGACCCTCTGATTTCGCTTTGGCCCGTCACCGACGGCGAGGGTCGGCCGGTCGAGGTATGCCTTGTGCCGCCAAATCTTTAGGTCGGAGTCCACCTCTCCGCGGAACCTCACCATGACCGCTGCCCGAATGAGGTAGGCGATCGCACTCCACAGCCAGCCCGGTCGGCGGTCGGGTCGGCGGACGCTGACGGCCAGACGCAACTCGAGGGTTCCGGCGTCCGTGGGAGTCGGCATCACCAGCTGTCGCAGAGCCCATCCGGTCCCGAGGAAGCGGTCCAGGTCGGGTAGGCGGGTCTCGACGCGGCTGAAGCCCAATCCGTCTACGTAGACGTCGAAGTCGACGTTCAAATGGCCGATGACCGGCACCCGGGCCAGGCGTGCGCTGTAGGCGCTGCGCAGGTAGGGGCCATCTGTTTCCAGTGGCCGGCGGACCGTGACGGCCCCGAACTGATGCAGGGTCGACAGGGGCCCGAGATCAACAGAGTTCTCGGATACCTCTTGCGGATGTCCCCCGGTGAGTCGAATCACATAGTGCTGCAACGGTATCCAGCACTCATCTGGATCCGCGGAGACTTCCTCGACTTCCCACTGCGGGTCGCCGCGGTCGGGACCGTGCCACACCAGGATCGTGCCCAGCACCTCCCGCGCATGCAGCATCGCCAGCCGCGCCGTGCGCGGCGGCGGACCGTACGGGTGAGGTGTTGCCGCACAACGGCCGTCTGTGAGATCGAACTCGAAACCGTGGAAGGGACAACGCAGCAAGTTCCCGCCCGGGGTCACGGTGCCGCCCTGGCCGAGATGGGCACCGAGATGCGGACACGTGGACTCGGACACTGCAAGACGGCCCGATCGGAGGCGAGTCAGAACGACGTCACGGCCCGCGAGACGGCGCGTGATGACCTGCCCAGGCCGAACGTCCGCACTGCCCGCAACAGCGAACCACCCGAACGGAAAGGGGGGCAGCGGCTGCGGGTGCGCTGGTATCTGGCCGCAGTCGGTTTGCTAGTGGTCGCAGGAGTGGTCGGCACTGTGACCCACAGCGGTGCCGTAAGCGTGGTGGCAGTGGGGGTGGTCTTCGTAGTGTTGATGGGCCGGAAGTTCCGGGCAGCGCATCGCGAGGCGATAGCCCGTGATGCCGCCCGCCGCGCTGGATCACGGACTCCGCCGCCGGCGTAGGTCCTGACTGCAGTTCTGCGCGCCCCGGATCCCGCCGATCAACTTTGTCGCCCGCAGGCCGCTCTCGCCGAAGCCGAACACGCCGCGGAGCGCAGCGGTTTTCAACTGCCGACTTCGACCGCGCGGCGCAGATCGGTGCAGTAGGACCGAGGTTGTTCCCAAGCCGCGAAGTGGCCACCTGCCTGGTGTCTCACGTAGTCGCGGATATTCAGGAATTCCTCGGCGTAGGTTCGCGGCTCCGGTTTGAGGTCGTGCGGGAATACCGACAACACGGTCGGCGTCTCGATGCGGCGGGGCAGGCTGACCGGTTCGGTGTAGGTGGCGAACGAGGTGCCGATCGTGCCGGTGACCCAATAGGCCGTGACCCAGGTGAGCAGCTCGTCTGGCGTGAAAGCCGAAGTGTCGGACCAGGATTCCAGCTTCTCGATAATCCACGCCGCGAGGCCGGCGGGTGAGTCGCAGAGGGCGACGGCAAGGGTGTTCGGCCGGGTCGACTGTATGGCGATATAGCCGCCCTCGGTCCGGAACCATCGTGCCGCATGCGTGAGGTAGGCCGCCGCGTCTGGTGCGAGCGTCGCAGGATCGGCGGTGAGCGCGCGGTGCGGGGCGATGTTGGTGAGGTGCAGGGCGGCGACGCGGTCGGGGTGCTCGCCCGCGAGGACTTCCGCGACGGTGCCGCCCACGTCGCCGCCGGACAGCGTGTAACGGGAATAGCCGAGTTCGTCCAGGGCGTCAGCGATGATCCCGGCGATCCGGTTGACCGACATTCCGGGCGTGGTGAGCGGAGGAGCGAACGGGAAACCGGGTAACGCGGGCACCACCACGTGCATGTCCGCAAGCAAGGGCAGGACGCGTTCGAACCGCAGCACAGAGTCCGGCCATCCATGCAGCAGCACGACCACCGGGGCGTCCGGGTTCGCAGATCGCTGGTGGATAACTCGTAGTTCGGCACTGCCCGTCTGCACTGTCTCCCAGGGGAATTCGCCTATGCGGCGCTCGTGCACGCTCCAGTCGTAGGCGGTCGCCCAGCGTTCGAGCAGATCGTCGAGGCGGGTGCCGCCGAGGCCGCGTTTTGCGTCCTCACTCCACGGGATCACCACCCGCCGTGTCCGCCTGAGCCGTTCCCGCGTCTCGTCATTCATGTGTATCAACATACACATGATGTGTATGTTGATACACATGAATGTGCGCGATGCGGCCGCCACCCGTCAGCGGATCCTTGAACACGCGCGGCGCGAGTTCGCCCAGCGCGGATACACGGCCGTCACGGTCAAAGGCGTGGCCGACGCAGCCGGGGTCTCACCCAACCTCATCACGCGGTACTTCGGCGGCAAGGACGGACTCTTCCTAGCGGCAGCCCAGGTGGAGATCCCAGTCTCGAACTCCTTCGACGGCGACCGTTCCGAGTTGGGCACACGACTGGCCGCAAGCATCGTCCAGCGTTGGTCGGCTGCATCGGCGGAGGATCCACTGCTCGTGCTGCAACGCGCGTCCGGCGAGCGTCCGGAGGCGGCCGAGGCGCTGGCCGCCTTCCTCGACACGAACTCGTTGGAACCGCTGTATCTCTATCTGCGCGAAACCGGTCTCGACGATGCGGAAGCCCGCAGCAGAGCCGCCGCGATCGACGCCTTCGTGCTCGGCGTCTCCACCCGTCGCCGGGTCCTGCGCTCCGAACTCGGCAACCCCGCCGACCTCGAAGCCTGGCTCAGCGTCACTATCCAGCGCCTCGCCGACGGGTGACATGCAACCAGAATGCTACGTAGCCAGGGCCTACGTCTCCGCCTCGCTGCATCGATCAATCAGCAACGCGCCCCAACACCTCCCGAATGGGTAACGTCAGAGCTCGCCGTCCCGCAAGCCGCTCTCACCGAAGTCGCCCAGGCCGAACACGTCCGCGGACACCGCCAGCGCCGTTCAATCGAAGGAACCCCCCGCTCACGGAACCCGGCCAGCCTGAGCACAAATGGCACCTCGGAAGGCGAAAGCGGTTACGCCGTACGACATCTGGTCGCGATCCACTTCCAGTTCCAGATTGCGGTTTCGAGATCGGATGCCTGGATGAAGATGTCGGACTTGCCGCCGCGGCTGTACACCTCGCTCTGGGCCCCGGGACGGGGCGCGTTCCCCCATCAGCGGCGGTTCGTCACTGTGACGTAAGGGAATGGGGGAGTGGGGACACCCGAGGCTACCCCAGGGGCCCAACTGGCAGGACCAGCCCCCGACCGACGCCTTCCGTCACGCCAAACACCCATCGCCGCATCGGGCTTCGTTGACGCGCGAGCCTCGGCACACACAATGCACGCCCGGGAAATTGTTCACGTACGCATCCATCCACAAGCAAGCGCGACAGCCGGCACAAAGAGGCCGACACACGAAGCGACGCATGGGCCGCGTCGGCCGGGGCCGACACTTCGAATTGAAATAATTACTTACTATCGGCGAAAACTGTTGCAAAACAAAGGAACCCAGGGGAGCAGTCCAAACTCCGGACCATCCGGGAAAGACATGCGAGTCCCGGCGCCGGCCCACCCGACACGCACGAGCCCGCCACACACCGTCCGGAAAAGCCCTGCACGCCACGGAGAATCAAAACCCCAGGACACCGCACGGAACAGCAAAGCGGCGGCCGAAATCCGGAAAGACCTGCACGTCACGGACGAAGTCACACACGCACCAACAGTCACATACGTCACAGTGACACAACATGTCGACGCATAATTATGCAGAAGGCATTGAATAATCCGCCGCACACGCAGGTTTCCCGGATGTATCCACCCGATCCGGAGCGCACGCACCCTCGACGGACCACACGCAACTCTTTCCGGATCGGACAACAGCAGGTTAAAGAAGCAGTTTCAAGATCAACTACCATGCCGTAACCGCGCCGATAATCAACACTATGTAAAGTTGTGTAGATGTCGGTGCCCACTGACATCCTTTTGCTATGACAGCCCCTTCCCCCGACGAGCTCATCCGCTGTTCGCAGAGCAAGGGTTGTGGCGAATGGAAGCCCCGGTCGGCGATGGCACAACCGGGTCCACGCGCTCCACTGTGCGCAGCCTGTTACCAACGTGCCCGCCGGGCACACCAGGGTCCAGAAATCGCTCGCCGCCCAAATCTGTGGTCCAAGTACCGGATCCGAGTCGACGAATACGACTCCATGCGCGCGAGCCAGGATTTTCGGTGCGCAATCTGCGCCATACACGAATCCGAGATCGACATGTCACGAGTCGGCGGCCGACCACGCAAGGACGGGCGCGCGCTCGAAAAGATTCCTCTCGCAGTCGATCACGACCACCACACTGGCGCGGTGCGCGGGCTACTGTGCCCTGGCTGCAATGCAGGCCTCGGGAACTTTGCCTTTGCCGACGACCCGCATCGCCTGTCGGCGGCTATCACCCACCCAAGGGCTCGACCAACTGGCTCCAGGCAGCAGCTGGGACTGGACACACTGCTCCCCGATCTCGATCACGGCTGAGGGTCGGATGTCCGATGTATGCCAGCCCCGATTCCGGGTACGGCTCCCGCCGCCGGGGAATCGAGTGGGCGTGATCGTGGCGATCGGCGTCGCCGGTGGTGGTGTCGCGGTCTGCCGCCGGGTGATCATTTTTTTGGGCGCCGATCCGGCCCAAAGACTTGATTGATTCCAGAAAAAGGGGCAGACTTCGGGTTGTGCCCACGCCTACGGATTTCGAGCGCATGTTGCGCGGGGCCGCTTTGCGTGTGACCGCACCGCGGCTGGCGGTGCTGACCGCGGTGCACACTCACCCGCACTCGGATACGGACTCGATCCTGGGGTTCGTGCGCGAGACGCTGGGTGGAGTTTCACACCAGGCGGTGTACGACGTATTGAAGGCTCTGACCAGTGCGGGGCTGATTCGCCGCATTCAGCCGATGGGGTCCGTGGCGCTGTACGAGACGCGCGTCGGGGACAACCATCACCATGTGGTGTGCCGGTCGTGCGGCGTGATCGCCGATGTCGACTGCGCCGTGGGCGACGCGCCCTGCCTGACCGCGTCCGACGACAACGGTTTCGCGCTCGACGAGGCCGAGGTCATCTACTGGGGCCTGTGCCCCGAATGCTCGAAAATTACTGCGACACAAGACAAGTAGCGGCCACAATCGTGGCCGACAGCTAGCTGATCATTCAGATGATCACTCACTGAAAGGACACACCGTGCCTGAAGAACACCCGCCCATCGGTGAAGCCAATACCGAACCCGCCGGTGGCTGCCCCGTCGTACACGGCCGGCTCAAGGACCCGGCCGAGGGCGGTAACGCCAACCGTCAGTGGTGGCCCAACCAGCTGAACCTGAGCATCCTGCAGAAGAACCCGGCCGTCGCCAACCCCATGGACGAGGGTTACGACTACGCCGCCGAGTTCAAGACTCTGGACCTGGCCGCGGTCAAGCAGGACATCGTCGAGGTCATGCGCACCTCGCAGGACTGGTGGCCGGCCGATTTCGGCCACTACGGCCCGTTCTTCATCCGCATGTCCTGGCACGCCGCGGGCACCTACCGCATCAACGACGGCCGCGGTGGAGCCGGTGCCGGCATGCAGCGTTTCGCTCCGCTGAACTCGTGGCCCGACAACGCCTCCCTCGACAAGGCGCGGCGTCTGCTGTGGCCGGTGAAGAAGAAGTACGGCAAGAAGCTGTCGTGGGCCGACCTCATCGTCTACGCCGGCAATGTCGCCCTCGAGGACATGGGCTTCCAGACGTTCGGCTTCGGCGGCGGCCGCGTCGACCAGTGGGAGCCCGAGCAGGACGTGTACTGGGGTCCGGAGACCGAGTGGCTCGGCGACGCCCGCTACACCGGCGAGCGTGACCTCGAGAACCCGCTGGCCGCGGTCCAGATGGGTCTGATCTACGTCAACCCCGAAGGCCCCAACGGCAACCCGGATCCGCTGGCCGCGGCCGTCGACATCCGCGAGACCTTCCGCCGGATGGCCATGAACGACGTCGAAACCGCGGCGCTCATCGTGGGTGGCCACACCTTCGGTAAGACCCACGGTGCGGGCCCGGCCGACAATGTCGGCCCCGAGCCCGAGGCCGCCCCGCTCGAGGAGCAGGGCCTGGGCTGGAAGTCCACCTTCGGTACCGGTGTCGGCAAGGACGCCATCACCTCCGGCATCGAGGTCACCTGGACCCCCACCCCGACCCAGTGGGACAACTCCTTCCTGGAGACCCTCTACGGCTACGAGTGGGAGCTGTCCAAGTCGCCCGCCGGTGCGCACCAGTATGTCGCCAAGAACGCCGAGGAGATCATCCCCGACGCGTTCGACGGGTCCAAGAAGCACCTGCCGACCATGCTGACCACCGACCTGTCGCTGCGGTTCGACCCGGTCTACGAGCAGATCACCCGCCGCTGGCTCGACCACCCCGAAGAGCTGGCCGAGGAGTTCGCCAAGGCCTGGTACAAGCTGATCCACCGCGACATGGGTCCCAAGGTCCGCTACCTGGGCCCCGAGGTGCCGGCCGAGACCCTGCTGTGGCAGGACCCGATCCCGGCCGTCGAGCACGAGCTCATCGACGCCGCCGATGTCGCGGCGCTCAAGGCCAAGATCGCGGAGTCGGGTCTGACCGTGGCTCAGCTGGTGTCGACCGCGTGGGCGGCGGCCTCGTCGTTCCGCGGCTCGGACATGCGCGGCGGCGTCAACGGCGGCCGCATCCGCCTGCAGCCGCAGGCCGGGTGGGAGGTCAACCAGCCCGACGAGCTGGCGCAGGTCATCCGGGTGCTCGAGGGCATCCAGGAGTCCTTCGGCAAGCCGGTCTCCTTCGCCGACCTGGTGGTGCTGGCCGGTAACGTCGGCGTCGAGCAGGGCGCCAAGGCCGCCGGCTTCGATGTCGAGGTGCCGTTCCGTGCGGGCCGCGGCGACGCCACCCAGGAGCTGACCGACGTGGAGTCCTTCTCCGCGCTCGAGCCGGCCGCCGATGGTTTCCGCAACTACGTCGGCAAGGGCACCCGCATCCCGGCGGAGTACCTGCTGCTGGACAAGGCCAACCTGCTGACCCTGTCGGCGCCGGAGATGACCGTGCTCGTCGGTGGTCTGCGCGTGCTGGGTGCGAACTACCAGGGTTCGCAGCTGGGCGTGCTCACCGACAAGCCGGGTGCGCTCACCACGGACTTCTTCGTGAACCTGCTCGACATGTCCACCAAGTGGGGCCCGTCGTCCGCCGACGACGGCACCTACGAGGGCAAGGACCGCGCCACCGGCAAGACCGTGTGGACCGGTTCGCGCGTCGACCTGGTGTTCGGCTCCAACTCGCAGCTGCGGGCCCTGGCCGAGGTGTACGCCGAGGACGACTCCAAGCAGAAGTTCGTCAACGACTTCGTGGCCGCCTGGACCAAGGTCATGGAGCTCGACCGCTTCGACCTGGCGTGACGACAACCGTCTGAACCAGTAGGACGATGCCCCCGAACCGACCCGGTTCGGGGGCATCGTGCGTGTCGGGATGCTAGCCGGCGGACGTCTCGATGCGGACGCGGCCGAAGAAACGGCGGGCGATGTCGGTGCCGTCGTCGTAGGCGTTCATCAGCTCGGTCAGTTCCTCGACCAGCGCCCGCAGCGCTGGAGTGTCCAAGCCGTCGGAGTCGGTGGCCCACCCGGTCGGGATGTTGCCGACTGTGATGAGAATGCCTGCGTCGTAAGGGGTTTCGACGGTGTAGGTGAGCTGGTCGGGGGTGTCGCGCAGGGCGCTGCGGGCGGCGAGGTCGCCATCGCCGTCGGGCAGGGTGCGGATGCGGGCCAGGGCGATGTCCTCACCGATCATGTCGGCGATACGGGACAGGCTCGCGTGCCGGCCCGGACGATCGTGGCGCGCACCGTAGGTGCGGTCGCCGACCCGGTGCGCTCCCCCGCCGGTCTTGCTCAGCAACCGGTCCAGCATGCGCTGCGCCGCCGCCCGCTCCGCCTGCCCGGTGCGCGGATGCTCGATGAGACTGCGCAGCCGCTGAATTCGGCCCATCGCCGCCGTGGCCATGCTCTCCCCTTCCGACGCTGTCGACCCCCGATCATGCCAGCGGCAGCAACCGTAAAGCGAGGCGCGGGCACAGCCGCACCGCATCCCGCGCGGCGGGCAGATCCGCGCGCTCCAGCACCGGGTCGCGGTGATCGCGGGTCAGCGGGAATCCCCAGTCGTCGCGGGCGAAGGTGCCGGGCAGCAGTTCACTGCACACGCCCCGGCCGTCGCAACGGGTCCAATCGATGTGCAGGCGAAGCGGTTCGCTCATCGCAGTGCTCCTGTCCGGGCCGGTGCGGCCGCTACACAGTGGCCGCGCTGATGCCGAGCCACCTCGTCGGCGAACACCTCCAGCGCGGACCGCACCATTCGAGCGGTCCCGTCGGGGTGGTGACAGGCTCCCCTGCCCTCGACCAGCCGGGCCACCCGGGCGATCTCGGCGGGATCGCCGGCTCCGTCGACCAGCTGCTCGAATCGGGTTGCGAGGGTGGGCAACCCATTGCGGCACGGACCGCACTGCCCGGCACTCTGGGCGGCGAGATAGGCGGTGATCTCGGCGGTGACCCGCAACCCGCACTCACCGTGCGGCAGCACCCGCACCACCCCGGCGCCCGGGACGGCACGCAGATGCCACAAACCCTGCGCCGACAACGCGGCTCCGGGCAGGGCCAACCCGGAGATCCAGGTGCCATGCCAGCCGCCGACCAGCACCGCCCGCACCCGGGCCGGGTCGGTGCCGCCCAGACCGGCGACCACCTCCGGCAGCCCGGCACCGGACGCAACCTCGAAAACACCGGCGATTCTGGTGCCCGACAAGCTGATCAGAATCGTGCCCGGCTCATCCCGAACCCCGACCGAACGGAACCACGACGGGCCGTGCCGGGCGATCAACGCCAGCTGGGCCAGCGTCTCGACATTGTGAACCAGCGTCGGGCGACCGCCCACACCCGAGCGGGACGTGGAGACCACCTGATCGGCCGGGAGTGCCGCGCGTCCGGACAGACGATTCACGACCGCCGACTTCTCCCCCGCCAGGAAAGTCTCGGCGGCAGCGGTCAGTTCGATCGCCGGTTCGCGGTACCCGGCCATCCGCCGTTCCACCAGTGCCCGCCGCAGCGGTTCCAGTACCGCCTCCGAGGCATGGACCCGGCAGTCCCGGCTCCCGACCGCGGCCGCCGCCGCGACCAGGCCGTCCAGCACCAGATGCGGTGCGCGAGTAAGCAATACGGCATCCTTGTGACTGTCGGGCTCCCCCTCCGCACCATTGGCGACCACGATCGGGCGACGCCCACCGGCCACCGCCGCCAGCTTGCGCGCCACCGGGAATCCCGCGCCGCCACGCCCGCGCAGCCCCGCGGCCGCCACCGCATCGATCAACTCCCGCGTGACAGCGGGCAACCGGCCATGCGTGGCCTCGTGAGCGGCCAGATCAGCCGTCTGCGCGGCCAGCAGCCTGCGCACCGCCACCGCACGGCGACCCCCAGATTCGACGCCGGTCATCGGGCCACCTGCCCGGCCGTCACACCGATCTCGGTGAATCCCCGGCTGATCCGCCAGCCGACCGCGGCCACCACCGCGACCGCACAGAACAACAGCACTGCCACCAGCCACGGCCGGAACGCGTCGGTCCCCGCCCCGAGCGCATGGATCAGCGCCACCGGCCACAACACGTACGTCGCCCAGTGCACCGCACGAAACGCGTTCGGGCCGATCCGATGCCGCAGCAGACCCGACACCGTCACCGCGGCGAGCAGATCCACCGCCACCGTGCCGAACCCCACCCACACCGGCCGATACACCCCGCCGAACGGCACCACCACATCCACCAGCCGCAACTGCGCCCACGGATCGGCCAGCAGACTCGCCACGTGCACGGCCACCAATCCGACCGCGGTCAACGCCGCGCCCCGATGAAACACCGCCATCCCCGCCCGCGGCAACACGACGACCCGCCCCGACCGCGCGACCACCCCGGCCACCACCGCCACCGTCAGCACCACCAGCGCCGTGACACCCGTCCCCCGCCCGAACGCCCACAATGCCTCGTCGAACCCCGCCTGCCCCATCAGCATTCACCTCCCCGGGACGCCCGCGCCGGCCGGTTCACGATTCGGGTCAGTCGGTTCATGATTCGGTTCCGTTCTCCCGAGTTCCGGGCTCGTCGTCACCGGACACGGCCTGCGGCCATCCACACAAGGTGATGACCTCACCCTCGCGACTCACCAGCCGCGACGGAAAACCCTTGCCGCGCAAACCCGTCAGCGCGTCACGGCCACGAATGACGGCCGCCGTGGCGGCGGTGTTGGCAGCCAGGCAGGACCCGGCGGCGACCGATACCGTCCGCCACACCGGATCCGCGGCGAGGCCGGTGCGCGGGTCGACGATGTGGTGCACCAGACTGCCGCCCCGCCACCAGCGGCGGCGCAGCGTGCTCGAAGTGGCCAGTGCCGCGCCCGCGGGAAGGGTTATGCGGGAACGAGGTTCGCCGGGGCGATCCTCGACCAGCACCTGCCAGCCGCTCGCCGGGGCGGGGCCCGCGGTGGCGATGTCACCACCCAGGCTCACCAGCACACCACAGCCGAGCCGATCGGCGACCACCTGCGCGCAATGGTCGGCGGCAAGCGCTTTCGCCGTCGCGCCCAGATCGAGCAGCACCCCGGCAGGCACACTCAGCAGATCGCCATCCAGCCTGACATGCGTCCAGTCCGGGCGCACCGTGAGCGCCACGGGTACCCGCAGCCCGGCAGGCCCTTGGCCGCGGCCGCCGACTCCGACGTCACCGCGGCGATCGACTCCGGTCTCACCCTTGGTGACCCGTTCCGCGCCCTCGAGGCCACGGATCCCGGTGCGCGAGTCGGACTTCCGAGCTACCGCATCCGGGTGGTCCTCGGCCGGCCGGGCAGCCGAGCCCGGGAGCAGCAACGTGAAGTCACGGTCGTAACCCAGGGCAATGAGCGAGGTACCGATCGTGGGGTCGAGATCACCGCCGGTGTCGCGGGCGGCCGCGAGGGCGGCATACAGATGTCCGGCGAGCAGTGCACTGACGCGCACCGGTTGCCCGGCGGTCCGCGCCAGGCGGCTGATCTCGGAGTCCGCGCGGAACCGGCTGCAGGCGGCATCGACCTCGGCGAGGTGGGCGCGGATCAGGGTGCGGGCCGGGCGCAGTGCCGCCGGGTCGGTGACGACCACGCGCGCGGTGGTGCTCCACACCGGCCATTCGGTCGAGGCCGTGCGGTCGGGGGCGGCGATCACGAGCCGCTCGATCGGGCGTGGACGCGACCGGTACCCGAGCGAAGCGCCGGGGTGGGGTCGGTGGTGACGTTCGCCGGGGTGCCGTCGGAGGCCGCGGTGGCGTCGGGGGTGGCGGATTGGGTTGTGCTGCCGCCGCTCTGAAGACTGCCGTGGTTGTCGACGTAGGCCAGCGCGGTCGCGGTGAGCGTGCCCGCCGCGGTCACCGCGAGCAGGGTCGCGGTCGCGGTGCGCCCGGCCCGCAGACTCGGATGTGACGGCATGCTGATTCCTGTTCGCTCGGATCACCCGGGGGCGCGGCGCTCCCGGTATGGGCTCGAACCTCAGCATGCGAACCGGCACTGTGAGAGCGCTGTGAAGCAGGGTCCTGGATGCTGCGAATACGCCGCGAGCCGGCACCGCCCTGTCCTGGCCGCTTTTGTGTTTGTTCGCTACATCAAAAAATGTTTGTACATGCACATGTCTGCATGCGAACATTCATCATTGGGCAGACCTGGGCGTCTGTCGCCTAGCCTGCGGCGACGACCGCGGCGAGCCGCTCGATATCGGCGGGCAGCACCCGGCAGCAGCCACCGACGATGGCCGCACCCAGCCCCGCCCACTCCTCCGCCAGCCCGGCCGGGAACCGCGCCTCCCCCGTCCAGCACCGTTGCCCGGCGTCCCACTTCTCCCCGCTGTTCGGGTAGACGATCACCGGTTTCCCCGTCACTTCCCGGGCCAGGGCGATCGCCGCCGCGACATCGTCCGGCGCACAGCAGTTCACCCCCACGGCAACGATCTCCGGAACCGCGGCGGCGATCGCGAACGCCTCCCGCAGCGGCTGCCCGGCCCGGGTCAGGCCGCCGTCGATGGTGTAGCTGAGCCAGGCGGGCACGCCACTCCCGTCGAGCAGGCCGGCCAGCGCCTCCGCCTCGTCGATGTCCGGAATCGTCTCCAGCGCAAGCACATCCGCCCCGGCCTCGGCGAGCACTTCCAGCCGCGGCAGGTGCCAGCGCTTCAGCTCGGTCAGGGAAAGCCCGTGGCGGCCGCGGTATTCGGAACCGTCGGCCAGGGCCGCACCGTAGGGGCCGATCGAGGCGGCGATCCAGCGCTCACGGCCGTCGTCGATCTCGTCTCGTGCCGCACGCGCGAGCGCGACACTGCGCCGCAGCAATCGGGCGGTCTGTTCTCGATCGATTCCACGCGCCGCGAATCCCTCGAACGAGGCCTGGTAGCTGGCGGTGGTCGCGATGACCGCGCCCGCCCGGAAGAACGCGGTGTGCACGGCTCGGATCTCGTCGGGCGCGTCGACGAGCAGTCGCGCCGACCACAACGCGTCGGACAGATCGTGTCCGCGCGCTTCGAGTGCGGTCGCCACGCCTCCGTCGGCGACGGTCACCTCGCCCACCGGGATTCCGAACTCGGCCATCGGCCTCCAAACTGCAACCTGTTCTACTGTGAGTGGCGTGGATGTCACCTACGAGAACACCCGACGCGAGATCACCACCGACAAAGGCGTCCTGCGCTACCACGAGGCCGGCGACGGTCCTCCTCTGATTCTGCTGCACGGCTCCGGAATCGGCGTCAACGGCTGGCGCAACTTCCGCGGCAACCTCGGCTTCTACGCCGACCACTTCCACTGCTACGTCCTGGAATTCCCGGGCTTCGGCGTCAGCGACCCGGTCCCCGGGCACCCGGTCCTCACCGCCGTCGACTCCGTCGTCCGGTTCATGGACGCGTTGAACATCGACTCCGCCGCCATGATCGGCAACTCCATGGGCGGCGTCGTCGCGGTGAATGTCGCCATGCACCACCCGCAGCGGGCCGAGAAGATCGTCGCCATCGGCGGTGTCGGCCACAGCCTGCTCGCCGCCAACCCCAGCGAAGGCACCCGGCTGCTGTCGGAATTCGCCGACCAACCCAGTCGCGAGGGCCTGGAGCGCTGGCTGCGCTGCATGATCTACGACCCCAAGATGATCACCGACAGCCTCATCGAGGAACGCTGGACCGCGGCCACCGAACCCGCCGCGCAGGCCAGCCTCAAGGCCATGTACGGGTCCGAAGCACTTGCGCTGCAACAGCAATTCCTGGAGAACTCCCCCACCCCGCCCTACTGGTCCATGCTGCACAAGATCAAGAGCCCGGTGCTCATGACCTGGGGCGCCGACGACCGCCAATGCCCCACCGACATGGCGCTCATCCCGCTGCGGCAGATCCCCAACGCCGAACTGCACGTGTTCCCCAAGTGCGGGCACTGGGTCATGTACGAGGCCAAGGAGGCCTTCGAACGCGTCACCCTCGAATTCCTGCACCGCTGAACAGGATTCCCGGGTGGGCTCACCGGCCCACCCGGGCAGCGGGTCAGCGGTCCCCGAACACCACCAGCTGGCAGGCGTTCAGCAGCGTCACCAGCTCCTCGCCCTCCTTGTCGTCGAGGACCGCGAACGCGGGCGCGATCAGATCCTCGGTGATCGACTCCGCCTGCATCCAGCGGCCCTTCAGCTCCGCGTTGATCTCATCGAACGGCTCCGGCCAGCCGAAATTGCGGGCCTGATCCGGACCCGGCTTCAGCGGGGAGCCCGCGATCAGCACCGCCTGCAACGGGGTCAGCCCACTACCCAGCACGCCGATCAAGTGCAGGCCGCCACGCAATTCCCGCAGTACGTGGATCAGCTGCAGCACCAGGCCCGGCGCGTCCTCGGCCTGCGGCAGGGCACGCCAGCCCGCGAACAGCGGCGCGCCCACCGGATTCGCGGCCGCCACCACCCGCTGTAGCAGCTCGGCCAGGCGCCCGGAGTCCTCGAACGAGGCCAGCTTCCGGCGGCCGAAGTTCTGGCACGCCGTCAGATATCCCTGGGCGGCTGCCGCGGCCGGCATCGAGGCCGTGGCCTCCCACGCCTCCCGGATCGCCTCGGGACGGAAGAAACCGAAGGCCGCGGTCACCACATCGGCATCCACATCACCCAGGACGCCGGCGCGGCCGCGGGTGTAGCCGGGCATGAAGCCGGGGACACCGGTGCTGTCGGCGAAGGCTCGGGCTTCCCGGGAGAACATGAATCCCCCACCGATCGTCTGGATCTGATCCTTCACCGCGGACGCTACCGACATGTCCGTTCCTCTCTGAGCGGAAAGCGCAATCGATCCGAGACTATTTCAGGCCGCCGACCGGCCGCACACGGGCCACCCGAATGTGACCGGGAGCGCACTCCCCACACCAAACCGACTGTCCTGAAACATATTTGCCTCGCCCGACCGGAATCCGCTGCCCGGCAAGGTCCCTCGCCGCATCACGCAGCCGGAAAGACCTGTCGGTTACATCCGCTAACCTTCAAGCGGTGCTAGGACATTCACATGCGACCAGCGGCGCGCTCGCCTGGTCGGCGGCGGCCGCGGCGCTACCGTTCACCGTCTTGACCTATCCCGCAGTGCAATCCGGGGCCATCGGCTCCGTCGATCTCGTGATGGGCACCTTCCTCACCGCGGGCGCCGCGCTGCTGCCCGACGCCGATCACCCCTCCGGCACCATTTCCCATGTACTGGGGCCGATCTCGCACTACGCGTGCAAGTTCATCTCGTGGATCTCCGGCGGGCACCGCCACGGCACCCACTCCTTCGCCTTCGTCGCCGCCGTCACCTACGGCACCTGGGCCGGCGAACACCTGCTCGGACGCTACTTCACCCTCTCGCTGGTGTTCTTCCTGCTCGCCCTCGCCGTCAAGGCGCTCGGTCTCGCACCCACCGGCGACGGACTCAAGTCCTGGGGCACCGTCGTCATCCTCGCCGTCTGCGGCACCTTCGCCATCGACCACTGGATCAGCGACAAACCCGCCTGGCTGCCCTTCTCCGTCGGACTCGGCGCCCTCGCCCACCTCATCGGCGACTGCCTCACCGATCGCGGCTGCCGGCTGCTGTGGCCGCTCAAGATCCGCACGCGAATCCCGATCATCGACCGCACCGGCAACAAGATCGAGACCATGGTGCTGGTCCCCCTCTTCGCCCTCGGCACCCTCGCCCTGCTCTGGTACACCCTCACCCACCATCCGTGAGCCGAACGAGTCGCCGGACCGGGCAACGACCGGCAACCCGGCTCGTATGATCCGAAGACCACCGCAACGGGCAGAACGGAGTCGGGCATGAGCGATCGCGAGGAACTGAGCTGGGAACTGTTCGGGGACGCCAGCCGCGAACTATCCCAAGCCATCGCCGACGACGGCTTCGAACCCGACCTCATCCTGTCGATCGCTCGCGGCGGACTCTTCGTCGCCGGCGCCCTCGGCTACGCCCTCGACGTCAAGAACCTCCACGTCATGAACGTGGAGTTCTACACCGGCGTCGACCAGCGCCTCGACATGCCGGTCATGCTGCCGCCCGTCCCCAGCGCCGTCGATCTCACCGGCGCGACCGTCCTGGTCGCCGACGACGTCGCCGACACCGGCAAGACCCTCAAACTCGTGCGCGACTTCTGCTCCCATCACGTCGCCGAGGTGCGCTGCGCGGTCATCTACCAGAAGCCGCACTCCGAGGTCGACTGCGAATACGTGTGGAAACGCACCGACAAGTGGATCAACTTCCCCTGGTCCGTGCTCCCGCCCGTTGTCAAACGCGAGGCCCGCGTTCTCGACGCCTGACCCGAAACCCAGTACGCGCCAACGACAACGGCCCGGAACCATTCGGTTCCGGGCCGTTTGTTCAGTTGCCGCAGGGACTGATCAGACCAGTTCGACGGACAGGATGGTGATCGGCTCGACCGGCACATCCTGGTGGCCGGCCTTGTTGCCGGTGCGCACACCCTCGATGGCGTCCACGACGGCCGTGCCGTCGACGACCTTGCCGAACACCGCGTAGCCGAAGCCGTCCTGGCCCGGGTAGTTCAGGAAGGCGTTGTTGCTGGTGTTGATGAAGAACTGCGCGCTGGCCGAGTGCGGGGCCGAGGTGCGCGCCATGGCGACGGTGTACTTGTCGTTCTTGAGGCCGTTGGCGGCCTCGTTCTCGACAGTCTGCTTGGCAGCCTTCTGCTGCATGTCGGCGGTCAGGCCGCCGCCCTGGATCATGAAGTTCGGGATCACCCGGTGGAAGACGGTGTCCGCGTAGTGGCCCGCCTTGACGTAGTCGACGAAGTTGGCGACGGTCTTGGGTGCCTTGGCCTCGTCCAGTTCCAGGGTGATGTCCCCGGCGGAGGTCTTCAGGAGCACTTTGGTCATGCCGACCATCGTATGGGAGCCCCCAACCCAGCGACCGAGCGGCATCGAATCGCCGCTCCCCTCTTCGAGGTTGGTTGGTGATGGGTGTGGTCAGGCAGGTGTGCGCGGTCGTGAGTGCCGGGGTGTGCTCGAAATCGAGCAACATGCATAGATGCGCATATTTCTATTTCTTGATGTTCATTGGGAGAGCCTCCGACGGAGGCCCTGACCTCAGGCTTCGTACAGCTCCAGCGGCAGACCATCCGGATCGGCGAAGAACACGAACCGCTTCCCCGTGTACTCATCGACCCGCACCTCCTCCACTGCCACTCCCCTACCCCGCAGCTCAGCCACCGCCTCCCCCACATTCGCCACCGAGAACGCCAGATGCCGCAACCCAGCAGCCTCGGGCCTGGACGGCCGTGCCGGCGGCTCCGGAAACGAGAACAACTCCACCTGCCCGCCATCGGGCAACACGAGATCCAGCTTGTACGAACACCTTTCGGCCCGATAGTTCTCCGCAATCACCCGCAACCCGAGAACCTCGGTATAAAACGCCTTCGACTTCTCATAGTCCGACGCAATGATCGCGACATGATGAATCCGCTGCAGCTCCACTCCCCGACGCTAGCCCACGGCTACCCCCAGCAAGCAGAGTTGCAGCAGTGATCGCGCAACTAACTCGCCAGGGCTGAGGCTGCGGCGGCGAGGAGCATACCTCGGTAGGAGCCGCCGAAGAGGATTACGTGGACGAGGAGGGGGTGGAGTTGATGGAGGGGGATGCGTTGACGCCAGCCGGAACTCAGGGGGGTGGTTTCTTGGTAGGCGGCGAGGATGCGGTCGAGGTGGGGGGCGCCGAAGAGGATGAGCATGGCGAGGTCGGTTTCCCGGTGGCCGCCGTGGGCGGCGGGGTCGATGAGAAGGGCGTGGCCGGTTGACCAGAGGATGTTGCCCGACCAGAGGTCGCCGTGGATGCGGGCGGGGGGTTCGGGTGGGCCGGCGAGGTGGTCGATGCGGTCGATGACGCGGTCGAGGAGGCGGGTGCCGGCGCTGCCGAGTTCGGGGGCGGCCGCGGAAACGTAAGGGGCCAGGCGGTATTCGGCGTACCAGAGGCCCCAGTCGCCGGTGGTGGGGGTGTTGTTCAGGGGGAGGGTGGCGATGTATCCGTCCCAGGGGGCGCCGTAGGTGTGCGGGGTGGCGGTGTGGAGGGTGGCGAGGTTGTGGCCGAGGTGTTCGGCGGCGGTGGGGGTGGCGGGTTCGGGTGGCTGCCAGGGCAGGACGAGCATGTGGGGGTCGGCGGCGACGACGGGTGGGATGAGGGTGGGGTGGCCGGCGGCCAGCCAGCGGAGGCCGGCGGCTTCGGCGGTGAGGACGGCGGAGGGGGTGCCGTTCTGGACGGCTTTGACGAAGAGGGTGCGGCCGTCGGCGGTGTGGGCGCGATGGAGGGTCCAGGCGTGGCTGTGGCCGAGGTGGTCTATGCGGGTGATGGGTGTGCCGGTGAGGTGAGTGAGGTACGTGGGCACGTCCATGGGATCTCATTGTGGGGTATGGACCGGCCCGCGCGGACCGACTAGTCGGATCGGGTTGCGGGGTCAGGTTCCCGGGACGGTGAGGCGGTCGCGGAGGTGTGCGGCGGTGGCGGCGTCGGCGGGGAGGAAGGCTTCGATGGCGAGTTCGGCGACGGTGACGTTCATGGGTGTGCCGAAAACCGTGGTGACGCTGAGGAAGGCGAGCTCGTGGCCGTCGAGGCGCACTCGCAGGGGGACGACGGCCTGCTCGGGTTCGGGCAGGCCGGGTGATTCCTCGCCGCCGGGGTAGGCGCGCAATTCGCCGAGCAGCGCGCTGAGTTCGGGTGATCCGGTCACTTCGATCTGGCGTTGCAGGCGTTCGAAGAGGTGGCCGCGCCATTCGGCGAGGTTGATGATGCGGGGGGCGAAACCGTCGGGGTGCAGGGTCAGGCGCAGGGCGTTGACGGGCGGCGCCAGCAGGGCGGGGTCGATGCCGTCGAGGAACAGTCCGATGCCGGCGTTGGCGTCGACCATGGTCCAGTTCGCGTCGATGGCGAGGGCGGGGTGGGGTTCGAGGCCGGTGAGGATGCGGCGGAGGGCGTCGCGGACCGATTGCATGGCGGGGGTGTCGAGTTCGGGTTCGGCGTAGACGGGTGCGTATCCGGCGGCCAGGAGCATGCGGTTGCGTTCCCGCAGGGGGATGTCGAGTTCGTCGGACAGGTGCAGCAGCATCTGGCGGCTGGGGGTGGCGCGACCGGTTTCGATGAAGCTGAGGTGGCGGGTGGAGGTTTCGGCGCGGCCGGCGAGTTCGAGCTGGCTGAGTCGCCGGGTGGTGCGCCAGTGCCGCAGGAGGTCGCCTGCCGTGTGAGTCGCCATGTGCCGATCGTACGAATGATCAACCACCACAGGCCATTACTCGGGAGGTAAGCGCGTGGCCTCGGGCAATACGAACCTTACTCTGTTCATTCGAACACGTATCTGTTAGAAATGTGGGGTGGATGCCGGTGAACGGTTGGATGTGACGCTGCGCCTGGTGCAGGGCGCGGAGCGGGCCGCGGTGGCGGAATTGGCGCAGCGCCTGGGTGTTTCGGAGATGACCGTGCGCCGCGACCTCGATGCGCTCGAGCAGCGCGGCCTGGTGCGGCGGGTGCACGGCGGGGCGGTGGCGACCCGGGCACGGACCGAGGCGGGCGGGTTCGCCGATCGCGCGGGCTGGTCGGCCGCGACCAAGGATCGGCTGGGCGCGGCCGTCGCGGCCCTCATCGCCCCCGGGTCGCGGGTACTGCTGGACGCGGGCACCACGACCGTGCATGTGGCCCGGGCGCTGGCCGAGCGCGGTCCGTTGACGGTGACCGCGCTGAGTCTGCAGACCGCGGTGTGCCTGGCCGACCGTCCCGGGATCGAGTTGCTGGTGGCGGGTGGTCGTTCCCGGCCCGGTGAGCAATCCCTGGTCGGACCTTTGGCTTTGCGGGCGGTGGAGTCACTCGCGTTCGACGTGTTCGTGATGTCGATCGGCGGGGTGCACGCCGAGTACGGCTGGTCGGAGTTCTGTCTCGACGATGCCGCGGTCAAGCAGGCCGGGATCGCGCAGTCGGCGCGGGTGCTGGCGGTGGCGGATGCGACCAAGCTCGGGGTGCGGGCCTTCAGCCAGGTGGCCGCGCTGGGCGCGGCGCACGAGTTCGTCACCGACCGCTCCGCGTCCGATCCCGCGATTCATCCGGCCGGTCCGCGGACGCTCGATGCCCTGCGTGAGGCGGGCGTCGTCCTCCATACGGCGTGAACCGAATTGGCGTATGAACCGATGATCGAAGGAGCTACCGTGTCGAATTCTCAGATGATCCTGGTCGCAGGCCCGTACCGCTCGGGGACCGGTGACGATCCGGTCAAGCTGGCCGCGAATGTGCGCGCCATGAACGAGACGGCCCTGATCCTCTTCCGCGCCGGGCATCTCGCGGTCACCGGTGAGGCGCTGGCGCTGCCACTGCTCGAGACCGCCGGCAGTACGCGCCCGGGCGACCCGCTCTACGACGAGATCTTCCATCCCGTCGCCGAGCAGCTGCTCTCCCGCTGTGACGCGGTGCTGCGCATCGGCGGTCCGTCCGAGGGCGCCGATCGGATGGTGGCGCAGGCGCGCGCGGAGGGCAAGCGAATCTATCTGAGCCTGAGCGAGATTCCCGCGGCCGTCTGACCGGCCCGGGCCCGCGGCGGCCCGGGCCCGCGGCGGCCCGGGCTCGAAGCGCGCGAACGGCGAAGTCGGACGGCGGTTCGGCGCCGGATACGCGGTTCGGCGTACCGCGACAGTGCGCCCGGGGTGTGGCAGGCTGGCCGGGCATGAAGACCATGCTGATCACGGGGGCCACGTCGGGCATCGGGTTGGCGGCGGCGGGGCAGCTCGCGGCGGCCGGGCACCGTGTCATCCTGGTCGGCCGCAATCCCGGAAAGCTCGGTGCCGCTGTCGAATTGGTGCGTTCAACCGCGACCGCGCCGGTCGATGCGATCGAATGCGACCTCTCCTCCCTGGCCGAGGTGCGGCAGCTCGCCGCAACCGTCGCCGCTCGATACGACCGGCTCGACGTGCTGGCCAACAATGCGGGCGCATTCCACATGTCGCGCACCGAAACCGGGGACGGTCTGGAGGCCACCTTCGCGGTGAACCATCTCGCCGGATTCCTGCTCACCGAACTGCTGCTGGATCTGGTGCGCCGCACTGCCCCGGCGCGGATCCTGTTCACCTCGTCGGTCATGCACTACGGCAATGCCCTCGACTTCGAGGACCTGCAACTGCGGCACGGCTACAGCGGCGCCACCGCCTACGGCCGCGCCAAGCTCGCCAACATTCTGTACACGCGCGACCTGGCCCGGCGGCTGGACGGAACCCGGGTGACCGCCAACGCCTTCCACCCGGGGCTGGTCGCCACCGGTATCTGGGATGCCGCACCCTGGTTCGCCCGGCCCGCGCTGGCGCTCGGCAAACGCCTGTTCATGACCGACGCCGGCACCGCCGCGCGCGCCCTCACCTACCTGGCGACCGACCCTGACGTCTCCTCCGTGTCCGGCTGCTACTTCGAGCGCAACCGTGTCAAGGCGCCCTCCCCCACCGCCCAGGACGACGCGGCCGCCACCCGCCTGCACCGGTTGTGCGCCGAACTGGCGGGCCTGCCCGGCTGAGGTCGCGCCGAACCAGCTTCCGCATCCGCGGCCGAAGTCACACCGGATCCGCTTTCATGTTGCCGGTATCGGTCACAGCGGCCTGATCACCCGCGCGGGATTGCCTGCGGCGAACACCTTTTCGGGCAGCTCGCGGGTGACGACGCTGCCCGCCCCGACCACCGTGTTCGCGCCGATGCTCACGCCCGGGCAGACGATGACCCCGCCGCCGAGCCACACATTGTCGCCGATGGTGATGGGCGCGGCCGTCTCCCAGCGGTCGCGGCGCAGCGCGTGATCGTCCATCGGGTGCAGGGCGGTGAGCAGCTGGGCGCGCGGGCCGATCGAGACGTCGTCGCCGATGGTGACCGGCGCACAATCCATGACGATGGCGTCGTAGTTGAGGAAACTGTTGCGGCCCAACCGGATCAGCTGCCCGTAGTCGCATTGGAAGCGCGGCATGATCCAGGACCCCTCCCCGATCTCGCCGAGCAGCTCGTCGAGGATGCTGCGACGCTCGATGTCCTGACCGGCACAGGTGGCGTTGAACCGGTCGAGCAACCCCTGGCAGCGCAGACGTTCGGCGACCAGTTCGGGGTCGTTGTCGCGGTACGGCTCTCCGGCGAGCATGCGGTCCTTGTGTTCTCCCACCCGTCCATCCTGTCCGCGATCCCCCGGGCCTGGCGTGATCGCGTGTCTGGTATCACCGGAAGGGTGAAAATCGGCTTTGCTCTTCCTCAGCATGGTTCTCAGGCCCGCGAGGGCGCGCGGGTGGCGTATTACGCGACCGCGCTGGAGCAGGCGGGGGCCGACAGTCTCTGGGTGGGCGAGCGGCTCATCGCCGCCACCAATCCGACGGTCGGTTACGCCGGCAAGGACACCATTCCCGACGAGTTCAACTCGGTGCTCGACCCGCTGTTGCTGCTCGGGATCGCGGCCGCGGTGACCGAGCGGGTCGCCCTCGGCGCGAATGTGCTGATCGCGCCGCTGCATCGGCCCGCGCAGCTGGCCCGCGCGCTCACCACGATCGACGTGGTCAGCAACGGCCGGCTGATTCCCGGCTTCGGCATCGGGTGGTCGCCGGAGGAGTACGCGGCCGCCGAGGTTCCCTTCGCCCATCGCGGCGCCCGGCTGGACGAGACCCTCGATGCGCTGGAAGCCATCTGGACCACCGACCCCGCCGGGTATCGCGGCCGCTACGTGTCGGTGCCCGAGCATCGCAGTGAGCTCAAGCCGGTGCAGCGGCCGCGGCCGCCGATCTATCTGGGCGCGTTCAGCCCGGCCGGTCTGGCCCGCATCGGCCGCCGCGCCGACGGCTGGCTGCCCGTGGTGCCGGTGCCGGGCCCGCCCGCCTGGGGTCAGCAGCTGTTGAAGCTGCGCGGCGTGATCGACGAGGCCGCGGTCGCCGCGGGCCGCGATCCGAAGGACATCGGCACCGTGCTGCGGGTGAATGTCGCCGCGGGCACCGACCTCGAACGGGTCGCCGCCACCATCGAGAAGGTGGCCGCCGATACCGGATTCGACGACTTCTTCATCGATCTGCTCTATGTGACCGACTCCCTCGACGGCATGCTCGACGCCGCCCTGCAGCTGCTGGGCCGGCTGCGCGGCTGAACCGGCTGCGCGGTCCGGCCCGCCACCCATCCGCGCCGCCCCCGGTAGCGGCCCGCCACCATCCGCTCAGCACGGCCGGACGCGCCGGTCGCCTACCAGCTCATCGGCGATTTCGCTGCCCGCCGGCCGCCCAGCGCACCGGCGATTCGAGCCAGTTGGGCGAAACCCGAGCCGGGTGGGCAAATCGGGCACTCACCGGGCATACTCGATCTCGTTGTGCCGCAGGGCCGCCGGGTGACCGCCCGGAACAAGGCCCCGGTGATGTGCTGAAGGGAGTCCGGGCCGGTGGGGTTGCGGAATCCGGTCGTGCTGGCCGGAGTCGTCGGAGTCGGAGTACCGGTCCTGGCGGCGGGGGTGGTCGCGGCGCTCACTATCAAAACCGGTGAGAGCGGCCCGGACTCGGCGACGACCGACACGACGACGGCCCCCGCGACAGCGGCCCCGGCCACCGGGCCTGCCATGACGCCGACCGTCATCGAGGCCGCGGCGCCGGATCCGGTCGGCTTCCAACCCGATTCGATCACCTTCATCTCCGCCGACGAAGGCTGGGTGCTGGGCCGGACCTATCCGTGCGCGAGCGAGCCCTGCCTGGCACTGCAGCACACCACCGACGGCGGGCAGACGTGGCAGCAGGCCCCGCTCCCGGCCCCGCTGCGCGATCCCGGGTCCAAGGGCGACTGGCTGAAGTTCGCCGACGCCCGCAATGGCTGGATCCGGGCCGGCGACAAGCTGTTCGCCACCCACGACGGCGGAAAGACCTGGCGCGAGATCGATCTCGACATCGATCCGGTCGTCGACGCCTGGTCGTTCACGATCTCCGACGACAGCGTGTACATCGCCACCGTGCAGCCCGGCGAACGAACCGCGCTGTTCACCAGCCCCCTCACCCGTGATGCGTGGACCGGTCCCACCGAGATCCCGGTACCCGGCAGCGGCGGCCCGGACCCCTCGGCCGCTGTCACCGTTCTCGGCAGCCGGGCCTGGATGGTCGTCACCAACCGGGGTGCGGACGGTGCCCGATCGGTCGACGGCACGTGGACACCGTGGAAGCTGCCCTGCGGCGGCAACGGTCCCGCCGCTTGGCACCCCTTCTCCGAAAAGCGGCTCATCGCCCTGTGTGGCCGATCCGGCCCGTACTCCGACGGCGGCACCACCACCCAGCTCATGACGTCGACCGACGGCGGCGCCACCTTCACCGAGACCGGGCAGCTGTCGCCGACGCTGTCCGCAGCTGCCGCGCTCATCCCCGCCGACCCGACCCATCTGGTCGCCGCTCTCGACGACCACCTGCTCACCTCGACCGACGGCGGCGCAACGTGGACGACCACCTACCGTGCACCCGCCCAGGGCTGGCGCGAGAGCTCGGGCCATTTCGTCACCGAGACAACCGGTTTCGTGATCATGACTCAGCCCGGGTCCAAGCACCTGGCCACCACGATGCTCGCCACCCAGGACGCGGGCCGCACCTGGACCCCGGTCAGCTTCGGCTCCTGATCACCGGCGGGCGGTGGCGCGCGCGTAGTTCCAGCCCTGCCACGAATCACCGGACAGGCGTGCGCGAATGACGTTCGCAATGGCGGCGCGCTCGGCATCGGGGAGCCGGTCGGCCACCGGCAGCACATCCGGCGACAGGGTGCTCAGATACCCGGTGTCGAGGGACTTGCCCGCCTGCCAGCGCTCCACATTGCGTTCGCCGACGAACCGTTCCGGGTTCGCCACCGCCAGCGCCAGCAATGTCGCGAGCGCGGCGCCCACCGCGGCGCGCGGCACCCAGCCGCGCCGCAACCGCACCAGGCTCGCCAGCAGCAGCAGGTAGACGAGCGCGATCCAGGCTTCGAACACCTCCACGAGCAGCCGCATCACCGTGAACCCGTATGCCTGCTGATAGGTCCACATGCGATGCAGCGCGGACGCCACGATCACCAGCGACAACCCGATCACCACCGTGACCGCGCCCCGCAACCAGCGGCGTTCGATCACCGTGTCCTGCAGCGCGTGCCGTAGCACCATCCCGATCACCGCGAGGGTCAGCATGCTCACGATCGACAGCTGCCAGAATCCGGAGCGCGCGTACTCGGCATACGTCAGCCCGGCCGTGCGCTGCACATACCCGTCGCCGCCGAACAGCACCACCACCTGCGTGCCCACGAACGCCGCGAACACGATCGTCAACGCGCCCACCGGAATTCCCCACTCGATCGGCGAGAATCTGCGCACCCCCAGCCAACCCAGCGGATCCATCCCCCGGCCCGGGCCCGCATCGTCGGCCACCGGCGGCGGCCCCGCCAGCAGATACAGCGCCCCGGCCGTCCCCGACCCGACCACCACGAACACGAAACCCCACCGCACCACCGCAGGCACATCGATGCGCGGCAGCAGCCCGTCCACCAGCCCGGCGAACACCGCGTCCGCGCCTGCCAGCAACGGCACCACCATCACCAGCAGCGCGGCGGCCACCGCCACCGACCACCACACCCGCGGCGAACCTTTCCCGAACCGGCCACGCGCCCCCGTCATCGCCCGATACAGCCACGGCAGCGAATTCAGTCCCGCGAACGGCACCGCGGGCAGGTCGAACCACAGCCCGTACACCGACCGCCGCACCACCGCCAACGACCCGGCCATCGCTGCCCCGAGCACGCAGAGCACGAAAAGCCAAGGGGCAGCACGGAACACACCCACACCCAGCAGCGCCAGCGCCACCCCGGACCACCAGATCCGATCCCACGACACCCGGCCCGTCCACCCCGACCCGCCGGGACGCAACTGGCCCGCACTGCCGGTCCCGGCACCGTCCTCGGGCCCTCCGCGGCCGCCGACGGAGGGAGCAGCAACCGAGCCGACATCAGCGGGACGGCGGGTAGTCGTGCCGGACGTGGGAGGCGCGGCCGGCGCGGACGAGGGCTGCGCGGCAGGCACAGTCCCAGAAGCAGCGGCGGCCGCTGCATCCGCGTCACGCGCCGCCGACACAACACCGTGCTCGCTCGAAACCGTCCGCCGGGCCGACCGGTCGACCGCGTACACCGCGCCCGTGATCACCAGGCCCGCGAGCAGCCATCCGACACCAGGACGGTCGACGGGCACCAGGATCGCCCCGGCACATCCCGCCGCGGCGGTAGCGGCCAGCAACCCGTTCGGCACGGACACCCGCGCCGAGCGAGGCGGAATCGGCTGGGGTGGAACAGAATTCGTGACGCCGGCGCGCACTGTGGACGAACCGTCCGGTTGTGTCGGCGGGGCGAGCAGGGGCCACTGCTGGCCGGGAACGGTCGGAACTGCCGGCAGTGCGGGGGCGGACCACTGCCCGGGGGGCACGATCACAGGGGTCGCCCCATCAGCGCTCGCCTTGGACGGAGTCGCCACAGCAGGGCTCGCCGGATCAGGGGTCGCCACTGCAGTTGTCCACGGTTCGGGCGCTCCCCGCTCTGGCTGCGGCGCTCCAGGCCTTGCCCATTCGGACGCGCTCGGGCCGGTACTTCCCGGCCCGGGTTGGAGTTCTTCGGGTTCGCGCGGTTCCGAACCAGGTGTCGGCGGTTCGCTCGCTGTGAGTCCAGGTGCTGCGGGCGCGGGCGGCTGGTCGTCGGGAGAGGGTGCGGCGGAAGGGTTTTCGGGCATGGCGAGGCCTCCGATGGGTGTGCGGGAGTGACCCGGGAGCGCGGGGGCGCTGCGGGTTGCGGATGCGGTGAGGTCAGGAAGCGGGGAGGGTGATGCGGATGCGGGAGCCGGGGTCGGCGACGGCGATGGTGCCGCCGTGCAGGTCGACGATCCAGCGGGCGATGGCCAGGCCGAGGCCGGTGCCGCCGCCGGTGGCGCGGCCGCCGCGGGTGAAGCGTTCGAAGACGCGGGCACGGTCGGCGATCGGGATGCCGGGGCCGTCGTCGGCGACATCGATGACGGTGCCCGCGCGGTCGGCGTGGGCGTGGATGCGGACCTCACCGCTGGCGGGTCCGTGGCGGGTGGCGTTGTCGAGCAGGTTGAGCAGGACCTGGTGCAGGCGGGCACGATCGGCGTGCACGGTGAGATCGGGAGCGGCGACGATGGTGAAGCGGACGGGACGGTCGACCGCGGCCGCCATCACCTCCGCTTCGGCGACAACCTCTTTCAGCAGCGGCTCCACGGCGACGGGTTCGCGGTCCAGCGCCACCGCACCGGCCTCGACGCTCGACAGCGCCAGCAGTTCCGACACCAGCAGGCTCAGCCGCTCGGTCTGGGCGAGCGCGGTGCGCAGGGTCGCCGGATCTGGTTCGGCCACACCGTCGACCAGGTTCTCCAGCACCGCCCCCAGCGCCGTGATCGGGGTGCGCAGTTCGTGCGACACATTGGCGATGAACTCGCGCCGCTGCTGATCGGCGGCGGCCAGATCGGCGGCCATCTGATTGAACGCCGCCGCCAGCTGACCCACCTCGTCCCGGGAGGTGGCGCGCACCGGCCGCGAATAGTCCCCCTGCGCCATGCGTTTGGCGGCCGCCGTCATCTCCCGCAGCGGCAGGGTCATGCCGTGGGCGAGCACCTGCGAGAAGAGCAGCGCGAGCAGTGTGGCCGCGATGGTGGTGCGCGGCGGCAGCCATCCGATGCGTGAGGCGAAGAACCCGAACGCCACCGCCCCCGACCCGACCATGAGGATCGCCAGCTTCAGTTTGATCGACCGCACCCGGTCCAGCGGCCGCGGCATCCACCCCGCCGCCCGATTCCCGGCCGCCCGCAACCACTCTCGCACGCTCACCGCTCCCCCCTTCCGCGCCCACCGCCGTTCATCGAGCCTCCAGCGCGTACCCCACGCCGTGCACGGTGCGGATCAGGTCCGCGCCGAGTTTGCGGCGCAACGCCTTGACGTGACTGTCGACGGCGCGGGTGCCCGAGGCATCGGCCCAGCCCCACACCTCGCTGAGTAGTCGTTCCCGGGCCAGCACGGTGCGCGGCCGGCGGGCCAGGTGCACCAGCAGCTCGAATTCCAGTGGGGTGAGCTGGGTTTCGGCGTCGCCGCGCCACACCCGCCGCTGATCGGTGTCGATACGCAGATCACCGACCACGATGGCGGCGACCGGGGCGGCGGTGCGGTCCACGCGGCGCAGCAGGGCGTGCACGCGGGCGGTGAGCACGCGCATCGAGAACGGTTTCGTCAGATAGTCGTCCGCGCCGACCCCGAGGCCGACGAGCATGTCGGTTTCGTCGGTGCGGGCGGTCAGCATGAGCACCGGCACCGGCCGGCGGGCCTGGATGCGGCGGCAGACCTCGAGCCCGTCGAAGCCGGGCAGCATCACGTCCAGCACCACCAGATCCGGGTCCCCGGCCGCGTCGGCCGCCACGGCCGCGGGCCCGTCGTGGGCGATGTCGACCGCGTACCCCTCGGCGCGCAGCCGGGCGGCGAGGGATTCCGCGATGGTCGGCTCGTCCTCGACGACGAGGATCCGGCGCGCACTGGTTTCCATGCAGGTGACATTAGGCAACCGCCGTGGAGATGGTTCGCATCGATTGTGAAGATCCTGTGGAGACGCCGGTCATACCACCTGGAAGCATCGACTCCGACACGACGTCGTAGCATGGCCCGGTGCGCTCAACGACGGATCACACCGCGCGCCTGCGCGGCGCTGCCGTCGGCGCATCCTCCGGCGCGGTGGCGATTCTCGCGCACGGACTGGGCGGCGGCGCGACCCTGCTCGACGGTTCCGCGCTCGCCCTGCTGTTCGCCGCGTGCACGCTGATCGGGGTCGTGGTGGCGACCCTGCGCCCCCGCTACGGGATCGCCGGAACCATGGCCATGCTGGCGGTGGGTCAGTCCATCGGCCATGCGGCACTGTCGATGTCGCCGGGCCACCACCATCACGACTCCTCCTCGCCGTCGATGCTGCTGGCCCACCTGGTCGCAATTCCGGTGGGCGCGCTCGTGATTCGCGCCGCCGAGGCCGGCATGCGCCGGGCCATCACCAGCGTGCGGCGGTTCATCCTCGCGCTGGGTCCGATCCTGCGTCCGCCCGCGCCGCGCCTGCGCCCGTGCCGCGCCGACGATCGCGCCGAGGCGCGTCGCCTGCTCGTCAGTCCGGGGATCGGGCGTCGTGGCCCACCGCGGGCCCGCGCACCGTTCCCACACCTCGCTCCGGCATAGATCCGCGACGCCTCCTGCCGGCGCAGTGGCCGAATCAGGCCTGCGCCGAACGGGTGTCGCCGTGAACCGGTCCGGGGTGACCTCCCTTCCCCCTGACACACGGAGTCCATTTCCCATGTCCCAGATGCCCTCCTGCCACAGCTTCCGCCTGCGCACCGGCGGATTCGCGCGCCGGGTCGGCGCGGCCGCCGCCGTCGCGACCCTGGCACTGCTGCCCGTCGCCTGCTCCTCCTCGCAGACCGCCTCGGACGCCACCGGCAAGGCCGCCGACCGGATCACCCTGACCGATCAGTGGATCAAGGCCGCCGACAGCGGCATGTCCGCCGCCTTCGGCACCCTCTCCAACACCTCCGACCAGCCGATCAACCTGGTCGCGGCCACCAGCCCGGCCTCGGCCACCGTGGAGATCCACGAGGTCGTCCCCGACGCGGCCGGAGAGAAGACCATGCGGCCCAAGGCCGGTGGCATCGTCATCCCCGCCCACGGCAGCGCGACCCTCGAGCCCGGCGGCGACCACCTCATGTTCATGGGGCTGAAGGCCCCGCTGCGCACCGGCGCGGACACCCCCATCACGCTCACCTTCTCCGACGGCTCCAGCACCACCGTCACCGCGCAGGTGCGTGACTTCGCGGGCGGCAAGGAGAACTACCAGCCCTCCGGCGACAACGCCGCCCACGGTGGCTGACCGGCCGCAACCGCACCCCCGCCTGTCCCGCCGGCGACTACTCGGCGGCGGCGCCGTGGCGGGCGCCGCGGTGACAATTGCCGGCTCCGCCGGCGCCGGCTGGGGCGCGGCCACACTCACCCACCGCGACCACGATCGCGATCCCGGACTGGACACGGTCGCATTCCACGGCCCGCATCAGGCGGGCATCGCGACGGATCCGCCGCTGCACGCGGCCTTCGTCGCCTTCGACCTGGTGGCGGGTGCACAGCGCGAGGACATCATCGGGCTGTTGAAGATCTGGACCGACGACGCCTCGCGCCTGACCCAGGGCCGACCGGCGCTCGCCGACACCGAACCGGAGCTGGCCGCCCGGCCCGCCCGGCTCACCGTCACCGTCGGATTCGGGCCGCGGTTGTTCACCGTCGCCGGACTCGAGGACCAGCGGCCGCACTGGCTGAAACCATTGCCGCCCTTCACCATCGACAAGCTCGATGCCGCCTGGTGCGGGGGTGATCTGCTGCTGCAGCTCTGCGCCGACGAGGCCACCACGGTCTCGCACGCGGTCCGGGTGCTGTCCAAGCATGTGAAATCGCTGGTCACGGTGAAGTGGGTGCAGCGCGGGTTCCGCAATGCCGCCCGCGGCCGGACCATGCGCAATCTCATGGGCTCGGTGGACGGCACGGTCAACATCGCGCCCGGCACCACCGATTTCGATCGCCTCGTGTGGGAGGACGGATCGGTGCGGCCGTGGCTGGCCGGGGGCACCTCGATGGTGTTGCGGCGCATCGCCATGAACCTCGAGACCTGGGACGAACTCGACGCCGACGGGCGCGCCATCACCGTCGGCCGCACCGTCGAGCACGGGGCGCCGCTGTCGGGCACCCGGGAATTCGACGAACCCGACTTCGCAGCCGTGGACCAGTACGGCATCCCGAAGATCCCGCCGTCCTCCCACATCGCCCGCGCCCACCACGCCCACGACGGGGAGCGGTTCCTGCGCCGCGGCTACAACTACGACGACGCGCCCGCCCCCGGGCACGTCTCCAACTCGGGCCTGCTGTTCGCGTCCTTCCAGCGCGACATCGACGCCCAGTATCTGCCGGTGCAGCAGCGACTGGCCGACTTCGACGCCCTCAACCAATGGACCACGCCGGTCGGCTCGGCGGTCTTCGCCGTTCCGCCCGGCGTGCCCGGCCCGGGCGGCTACCTCGGACAGCAGCTGTTCGACCGCGCCGATGCCCAACGATGATCCGGACCGGTCGGACCGCACACGGGGCGGTCCGACCGGACCCCGGCCGCGGACTCTAGGGTTAGCTGCCATGACCGTCTTGCGATCGATCGTGCTCTTCGGGCTGGCCGCCGTCGCCGAAATCGGTGGCGCGTGGCTGATCTGGCAGGGAGTGCGCGAGCACCGCGGCTGGCTGTGGCTGGGGGCGGGGGTGGTGGCGCTCGGCTGCTACGGGTTCGTCGCCACCCTGCAGCCCGACGCCCACTTCGGGCGCATCCTCGCCGCCTACGGTGGCGTCTTCGTGGCGGGGTCGCTGCTGTGGGGCATGGCGCTCGACGGCTTCCGGCCCGACCGCTGGGACGTGATCGGCGCACTGGTGTGCCTGGCCGGGGTCGGGCTCATCATGTACGCACCGCGCTCGGCGTGAGACACGCGGGCGCCAGACACGCGGTGGCATTGCTCCACGTGAAACCGGCTGCGCCCGAACCGCATTCACGCACGCCACGCATCGCCGCCGGATCGCGCCGACGTGCAGTCGATGCAGAATTGCCGGGCGCGAACGGATTACGCATTCCCGCCGGTCACGGCGATGGTCAGCGGCCGGCCCCGAGCAGGCCGTCGATGATCGCGCGCGCGGTGGGCAGCGCCGTGTCGTCACCCATCCGCGCGGCCGTATTCGCGGCCGCCACAACCGCATCCAACTGGAACGCGACGGCGTGCGGGTCCAGCCCGGCCAGGTAGCCCTGCTCCTGAGCGCGACCGATCTCCTTCTCCAGCACCGCGAACCAGTCGTCGCGGTCGGCAGCCAGGGCGTCGCGCACCGGGCCCGGGCGGCTGTCGAACTCGGGCACGCTCGCGCCCCGGAAGCAGCCGCCGGGTAGCAGCGGCTCACCCACGTAGTCGAACCAGTGGTCGATGATCGCCCGCAGTCGCGGCATGCCACGATCCGCGCTCAGGGCGGGGCGGGCGACGTGCTCGATGAACACCTCGCGCGCCGACTGCACCGCGGCCAGCTGCAGGTTCTCCTTGGTGCCGAACAATGTCGCCACCCCCGACTTGCTGACCCCCAGATCCTCGGCGAGCCGGCCCAGACTGAGCCCGGTCAATCCCTCGACCGAGGCCACATCGGCGGCGTGACGGGCGATGGTCGCGCGGGCCCGCGCCCCCTTGAGCCGCCGCTGATCGGAAATCTCCCGCTCGGAAGGCTGCACCGGTTCATCCACCTCTTCATCTTCGCACCAACTGTTGCTTTTACGCACGATCGGTCGTACTTTTCAGAAATACGAACGATCGTGCGTACTGTTTTGATCCCGCTCCGACACCCTTCCGTGGAGAGCCCGTCATGACCGACATCAGCCAGCGTCAGCCCGCAGCACCCGATACCTCCCCGCCGAGCACCGAAGCTCGCGCCGGCCGATCCCCGTCGGCCACAACGTCCTCCGACCGCCCGGCCCGACTCGCCCTGCTCGTCGCCTCCGGCGCGGCGTTCGTGTCCTTCCTGGACCTGTCGGTGGTCAACATCGCCTTTCCCGCCATCACCCGCGACTACCCCGGCACCGCCGCCACCACCCTGACCTGGGTGGTGAGCGGTTACGCCGTCGCCTTCGCCGCCCTGCTCACCCCCGCCGGCCGGCTGGCCGACGCCCTCGGCCGCGGCCGCGTGTTCCTCACCGCCCTGGCCGGATTCGCGCTCACCTCGCTGCTGTGCGCGCTCGCGCCGGGAGCGGACTGGCTCACCGCCGGCCGCTTCCTGCAGGGCGCCACCGCGGCCTTCCTCATCCCGGCCGGACTCGGCCTGGTCCTGAGCGTCACCCCGCCCGCCCGCATCGGCGTCGCCATGGCCGCCTGGACCGCGGCCGGTGGATTCGCCGCCACCGTCGGCCCCGCCGTGGGCGGCGCGCTGGTCGACTGGTTCGGCTGGCGTTCGGTCTTCGTCATCAACGTGCCGATCGCGGCACTGCTCATCGCCACCGGGCTGCGGCTGGCGCGCGGCGATCAGCGGCACACGCAGGGGCTGCCCGATCCGATCGGCACCGTCGCCACCGGACTCGGCATCGGCGCGGTCGTCGCCGCGGTCACCCAGGGACAGCAATGGGGGTGGGGCGCTTGGCAAACCCTCGTCACCGGTCTCGGCGGGCTCGTACTGCTGGGCCTCGCACTGTGGCGGTCGCGGACGCATCCGCGCCCCGCCATCGCGGTCGGGCTGTGGCGCAGCCACCACTACGCGCTGGTCAACGCCGTCGCCTTCGTCTTCGGCGCGACCATGTTCGCGTGGCTGCTGGCCGGACCGCTGTGGCTGGACACCATGTGGCACTACTCGGTGCTGCAGTCGGCGGCCGCCATGACCGTCGGCGCGATCGCCTCCATGGTCACCGCGGTGCCGGCCGGGCGCGCGCCGGTGCCGTGGCAGCGGTGGCTGGGCGTGCTCGGCGCCCTCATGTTCGCCACGTCCACCCTCTACATGAGCACCGGCAGCTGGGACGCCACCCCGGCGCTGTGGACGGCGTGGGTGCCGGCCGGACTGCTCGGTGGCGGCGGCATCGGCCTGCTCATCACCGTGCTCGGCACCGCCGCCGCGCGATCGCTGCCGCCGCATCGGTTCGCGGCCGGGGTCGGCATGAACCTCACCGCCCGCCAATCCGGCGGCGCGCTCGGGGTGGCCGTGCTCGCCGCGGTGTTCGCCGCCCACCCGGCCCAGCCGCTCACCGCCTTCCACACCCTGTTCGCCGTCTGCGCCGGAATCGCTTTCGCCGCAGCCGTTCTCGCCGCCCTGCCGATCCGAGCCGAGGAGCCCCGGCCATGACCGCCCATATCGAAGCCACCGATCCGTTCACCCTGTCCGATCCGGCAGCCGCCGCGATCCTGCGCGACGTGCCGATCCGGCGGTTCGCCGTCATCGGCGACTCCACCGCCGCCGGCACCGGCGACCCCCGGCCCGGCTACGACACCGTGCCCTGGGCCGACCGGGTGGCGCGCTGGCTGCTCGCCGCCCACCCGAGCGCCGACTACCTCAACACCGGCGTCCCGGGCGCGGTCGTCGCCGATGTCACCGCCGGGCAACTGCCCGTGCTCGAGGCATTCGGCCCGGACCTGGTGCACGTCACCTGCGGCGGCAACGACCTGTTCCTGCGCAATGCCCGGCTGCCCGAGGTGGAGGCCGCCCTCGACGAGCTGTGCACCCGGGTGGCCGCCACCGGCGCGCGGCTGTCGCTGTTCACCCTGGCCGATTCCTTCACCGGGCGCATGGCTCCCCTGCGCCCGCTGTTCGCCGGATTCGCCGACGCCGTGCGCCGCGTCGCCGAGCGCCACGACGCCATCCTCACCGAATTCTGGGACCACCCCGCGCGACTGCGCCCGGACTGGCTCTCGGCCGATCTCATCCACCTGACCATGGCCGGGCACGCGGTGGTCGCCGCCGAGATCGCCAAGAACCTGGCCCGCCACACCGCCCGCGAACTCCCGCCCGAACTCGTCCGGCACCCCTGAGCCCGGCCCGGAAACGCCCGATGCCGCACACGGTGCAGTCATGCACCCTGTGCGGCATCGCCTTTCACGCAGGAAGACGCTATGCGGTTGTCGCGCTCACGGTTTCGCGCCCGCTCACTTCCACAGCGCCGCGATGAAGACGTTCAGGATCGCCAGCCCGCCGGCCGCGTGGGTCATCCACGCCACCTCCTTGCCGCGCTTGGCATCCGCGCGACCCATTTCGGCGAAGGCCGCAACCAGCACCGCCACCACGAGTTTGGTGATCATCTTCGCCATATCGGGGTCCTTGCCCAGCGAATGGATCGACTCGGCCATGCCGAGCAGGATCACTCCGGTGAGGATCTGCACACGCGCGCCCCACACCATCAGCTCCGACACCCGCGGCTGGGAGGCGACATACCCGCCGACCACCGCCGCCATACCGAGCAGATGAGCCGTGACCATGAGGTTGTAGACGACCGTCATGACTGCACACGGTAATCCATCCACCCGCGACAACGACAGCCGGTAGTAACAGCGGTTTTCCGCCATCGTGTGGACCGGTCCCCAGGGTTTCACCCCCGTGCGGGCCGGGTAGTCCTCACGCAATGGTCCCCGCACGTCCGGTGGCGGACCGCAGCGTCGTGGGCAGCGTGGCCGGCTAGGAGAATTCAGGTGGCGGTTGTACTAGTGCTGCGAGCACGCGGATTGGGTGATCTCCTCACCGCTGTCCCCGCGTTGCGCGCCCTGCGCCGGGCCCGGCCCGGCGACCACATCGCACTGGCAGCACCTCATCGCCTGAAACCCATCGTCGACCTCATCGCCTCCGTCGACGAAATGGTCCCCATCCACGACACCGTCGGACTGCGCTGGGACGGCGAATCACCGGCCCTGGCCGTCAACCTCGACGGCACCGAAGGCATCGCGGAACTCTCCCGCACCAAGCCGGAACGCATTCTCACCTACCGCAATCCGGCCTTCCCCGACCTGCCCGGCCCGGAATGGCAGCCCGAGATGCACGACGTGGACCGCTGGTGCCATCTGCTCGAATTCGACGGCATCGCCGCAGACCGCCGCAACCTCGGCCTGGTGCCGCCAGTGGCGAGCACCAGTCACCGCAACGCCGTGGTCGTGCACATCGGCGCGGGCGCGACCGCCCGGCGCTGGCCGGCCGACCGGTTCGCCGCCGTGGTCCGGCATCTGCTGGTCCAGGATCGCGATGTCGTAGTGACCGGTGACGAATCCGAACGCGAGACCGCGCTCGGCGTCGCCACCCGCGCAGGACTCTCATCGGCGCGAGTCCTCGCGGGCCAGCAGAACCTCATCGAACTGGCCGCCACCGTCGCCGAGGCCGCCCTCGTGGTGTGCGGCGACACCGGCGTCGCCCACTTGGCCACCGCCTTCGGCACCCGCACCGTGCTGCTCTTCGGCCCCAACCCGCCCAGCCGCAGCGGCCCGCCCCCGCACCTGCTCGGCCGGCACGCCGTGCTCTGGGCCGGGCAGACCGGCGACCCGGACGCCGACGACATCGACCCGGGGCTGCTGAAAATCGGTGTGCCCGAGGTCGTCAACGCCGTCGACAAGCAACTGCGCAAACGCCCTTGGCCCGGCACCGGATTGGACCGCCGTGCCCAGCAGACCTTCCGGCGGGTGGGGTGAATCCCGTCCTCGGAGCTCTGCGGGGCTTCGCCCGGCGAACCCGCTGAGATCGCGCCCGCCGTCATTCCCGCGATTCGGACGGCCGTGCGTTCCCGCGCAACCGAGGACGGCTGTTGTGTTGTGTCGCACTGAGAGTCAGCGCCGCCATCACCAGCGCGATGCCCGCGAGTTCGGGAACAGCGGGCCGCTGGGCCAGCGCGAGCGCGCCGATGACGGCCGCGGTGGCCGGGAGCAGAGCCAGCAGCAAGGCGAAACGGGCGCGGCCGACCGTGCGCAGGACCAGCTGGTCGAGGGCGTAGGGGACGGCACTGGACAGCACGCCGACACCGACACCCAGCAGCCAGGTGCCCGGGTCCGCGAAAACGGCTGGGGCGAGTACACATTGGCGCGTCACCAGGATCGGGGCCAGCAGGAGTGCGGCAGCGGCCATACCGACGGCCAGGGCGTCCAGGCCCGAACCCGCGTCGGCGACCCGCTTGCCCAGCAGGATGTAGCCCGCCCACAGCGCGGCCGCCAGCAAGGCGAACGCGACACCGGCCGGCCGGGCATCCGGGGAGACGCCCGCCAGCAGGAAGACACCGGCGACCACCAGGGCGACGGCGAGGAGATCGCGGGGCCGGCGCGATCCGAGAGTGGCCACCGCGACCGGTCCCAGGAATTCGATGGCGACCGCAGTGCCGAGCGGGATCCGCGCGATCGCCTCGTAGAAGACGATATTCATGCCCAGGGTCACCACGCCGAACCCGGCAGCCACCCCGATCGAGCGGCGGGACCAGCGCCGGCGCCACGGCCGCCGCCACGCCAGCAGGGCGACACCCGCGGCCGCCGCACGCAGCCAGGCCACCGTCGCCGGTTCGACCGTGCCGAACAGATGAACGCCGATCGCCGCACCGAGATACTGCGAGACGCCACCCGCGATGAAGATCAGCGGCACCGACCAGCCGGGTAACACTGTCCGGCGCGAACTCTCGACAACGACGGACGTACCCACCCCGCCACCGTAACGCCCGGCCGCCGCGCAGGGCCGCGGCGAAGCCGGCCGCGGCCGGGGATTCAGCTGGGGACGGGATCGACGTGGCCGCGCCCGGAGTCTCAGCGAACCAGCCGTACGCGGCCCTGCTGCCTACCGCCCGTTTCCCGACACCGGTCCGCTCCCGCAGCCTCGCGTCCACTCCCCGCGATCCCGGCCCAGTCCCGCCGCGTTCGGCCTGCCCGCAGGTTCGCGCTACTCGGAGGGGGGTTCGGTCTGCGCGCTGGACAACGCCGCGGAGTAGGCGGCCAGGGCGCTGGGCCAGAACTGTTCGAGATAGTCACGCGCATCGGCCAGCCCGCGCGGGTCCAGGGAGTAGAGACGGCGGTTGCCCTGCGGCCGCATCATCACCAGGCGCGCCTCACGCAGCACCTTCAGATGCTGGGAGATTGCCGAACTGGTGACATCCAGGGCCTCAGCGAGTTCACCCACCGATTTCGGACCCTGCGGGAGAGTTTCGAACACCGCTCGGCGAGTACCGTCGGCGAGCGCGCTCAACACCCGCACTCCATTAGTGACCACTTAAGCAGAGTGCCCGTGCCGCCCTCCCGGGGTCAATTCGCCGGCAAACCCCCGAGGCCGACGTCATCCACGAATTACCTGCGTGTCGTTACCGTCTCGTAATACACGAACTGGACTTTTGGTGCACTGTGACGGTCGCAACTCGGCTTCTGAACGACACCCGGGTTCTCGTACGGTCGAGCAATGCCCGTAACCGTTCCGTTATCTCGTCTGCATGGAGCCGGCCGGTACCGCTCGGTCGCGACCCGTGCCGCGGCCGTCACCGCCGTCGTCGGCGCCACCCTGACCGCGCTGGCCGCCACCGACCCGCACGCCACACACGAGCTCACGGGCGACTCCGTGGCAAACGCGGCCCAGGTCGACGGCACCTTCACCGCCTTCACCCCGCGCGAGGCGCAGATGCCGCAGGTGGTGCCGCAGCCGGTTATCGACTTCCTCAACGGCCTACACGCCGAGCAGGCCCGCCCCAAGACCGTGCGCCCGGTCGCCGGTCCGCTCACCTCCGGCTTCGGCATCCGCTGGGGCGCCATGCACGCCGGTATCGACTTCGGCGAGGGCTTCGGCGCGCCGATCCACGCCATCACCGACGGCAGCGTCATCGAGGCGGGCCCCGCCTCCGGGTTCGGTCTGTGGGTGCGGGTGCTGCAGGACGACGGCACCATCGGCGTCTACGGCCACATGCAGGACATCCTGGTCCAGGTGGGCCAGCAACTGCGTGCCGGCGACGTACTCGCCACGGTCGGCAGCCGCGGCTACTCCACCGGACCGCACCTGCACTACGAGGTGCACACCGATGGCGGCGCGCCCGTCGATCCGCTGCCCTACCTGGCCGGGCGCGGCATGGACGTCGGCATCCCCGTCGACTGACCCCACCGCTCATCCGGGCGCCCGCTGCAGGGTGCACGGATCGGTTGCGCGACAACGGCGTTCGCGACCCACGCAGAACAGCTCCGGCTCACACCGCCGGGGCTGTTCTCATACCCCGGTACTACGTGCCCACCCCACCGGCGGGGGACGTGGCGGGCGGCCGCACGGACCTAGCGTCACCGTCATGACCACGCTCGATCGTCCGCCGCTCGCGCCGTTCACCCCTGCCATCCCCGCTCGCCGGCTGCACCGCCCCCTGCTCGTCACCACCGCGGCCATGGCGGCCCTGGCCGTGTTCTCCCTGGGCGCCATGGCCTTCGACGACCGCATGCTGCTGGGCGAATCGGTGTGGCTCAAACCGCTCAAGTTCGCCATCGCCATGGTCCTCTACTGCGGCACCCTGGCCTGGCTGGTGTCGTTCCCGCACCGCGGGCAGCGGCTGACCTGGTGGATGGGCGCCGTCTTCGCCGCCACCGCCATCGTGGACGTCGGCTTCGTGGTGGTGCAGGCCGCGCGCGGCACCTTCAGCCACTTCAACACCCAGCACGACGCGGTCAACACCATCGGCCAGTGGGTGTTCATGACCGGCGTGCCCGGACTGTTCCTGGCGAATCTGGTGATCGCGGTGACCCTTTCGTGGCAGCGCGTCACCGACCGGCCCACCTCGCTGGCCATCCGCGCGGGCCTGGGCATCGCGGTGTTCGGCATGGCGCTGGGCTACACCATGGGCTTCAGCGGCCAGCAGCAGACCACCGACGCCTATGGACACCCGGTCCGGCTGGGCGCGGGACACACCTTCGTCAGCGGGCAGCCCGCCGTCCGCGACGGTGTCGAGGGCATGCCGATCACGCACTGGAGCACCGCGGGCGGCGACATGCGGATCGCGCATTTCGCGGGCCTGCACGGCATTCAGCTGCTCCTCGTGGTGGCCATCGTGCTGGCCCGCCTCGCCCCGGCCGTGACATGGCTGCGCACCGAGCGCACCCGCACCCGGCTGATCGGGGTGCTGGCGCTCGGTTACACCGCTCTGGTGGCGCTGCTGATGTGGCAGGCGCTGCGCGGGCAGCCGGTGACCCGGCCCGACGGTGAAACCCTCACCGCCCTCGGCCTTGTCGCCGCCGTCACCGCGCTCGGCATCGGCATCGTCTACGCACTGCGCGTGCGCGCCCTGCCCGCCGGCCGCCACGCCGCGGTCAGCGCAGCCGTTCCGCCTCGCGCGTCAACGCCACCAATGTCGCGGTGAGATCGGCGAGTTCGATCATCTCGGCGCCCTCCGCGACCGCCGTGGCCACATCCTCGGCGGCGCAGCGGGCGGCGAACCAGCGATCGGACAGGTCCGAGACCTCCTGGGCACTGAGCACCACCGAATCCTCGGGAATGCCGGTGCCCTTCACGCTGTTTCGATGTTCGTACGCCCGCTGGCGACACGATTGCCGGCAGTACCGCCGGCGGCGTCCGATCTCCGATTCGGCGATCTCCCGCCCGCACCATTGGCAGCAGGACAGCACGCGTCGAGACATGGTCCGTCACATTAGCGGTTTGCGGCCGCGACCGGGCGGAAGGGCACGCCGCGGCGGAGTGGGCGCGCCGGACGAGTAGGATGGCAGGGTTCTCCCACGGGAACCGACACGTGCGCGGCTGCGTTGACAGTAGGTAGCGCAGCTGCAGAAACACTGATGTAGAACATTGCCGACAGGCGAGAAGGGACCGCACTCATGGCAGATCGCGTACTCCGGGGGTCTCGGCTCGGAGCGGTGAGCTACGAGACCGACCGCGACCACGACCTGGCGCCGCGTCGGATGGCGCGGTACCGCACCGACAACGGCGAGGAATTCGACGTTCCCTTCGCCGACGACGCCGAAATCCCGCCGACCTGGCTGTGCCGCAACGGCCAGGAGGGCATCCTGCTCGAGGGCACCACTCAGGAGCCCAAGAAGGTCAAGCCGCCCCGCACCCACTGGGACATGCTGCTGGAGCGTCGCAGCAAGGAGGAGCTCGAAGAGCTCCTCCAGGAGCGCATGGAGCTGCTCAAGACCCGCCGCCGCGGCTGAGCACCGCGGCAAAACGGGAAGGGCCCCGCACCACACCGGTGCGGGGCCCTTCCCGTGCCGGGGTCAGCCCGGTGAGCCGTAGTGAGCGGCAAGGATGGCGTCGAGGAAAGAGTGGTCGGCGCGCTGCCCGCGCCGACTCAGTGACTGGCCACCTTCCGGTACTGCAGCAGGGCGATCGGCACCGAGATCGCCAGGATGGCCAGCGAACAGTAGACGGAGTACGCGACGCAGTGGTCGGCAGGCCAGCCGGTGGCCGGTGTGAACGACGGCGGGGAGCCGTTGTCGAAGAGCTTGCGCCCGGCCGCCGACACCGCGGTGATCGGATTCCAGGCGGCGACGGTGCGCAGCGGACCGGGCAGCGTCTCCCCGGAGATGAAGGCCGAAGAGATGAAGGTCAGCGGGAAAAGCCAGATGAGACCGGCGCTCTGTGCCACCTCGACGCTGGGCGACATGAGCCCGGTGATCGCCCCGACCCACGACATGGCGAACGCGAACAGCAGGATCACCCCGAACGCCAGCACCGCGTCGATGATCGACCCGTTGATCCGCCAGCCGACCACATACCCGCAGACCACCATGACCGCCAGCGCCAGGATGTTGACCACCAGGTCCGACAGGGTGCGGCCCATCAGCACCGCCAGCCGCGACATGGGCAGCGTCCGCATCCGGTCGATGATGCCCTTGTGCAGGTCGTTGGCCAGGCCGACGGTGGTGAACGCGGCATTGAAAGCGACTGTCTGCGTGAAGATTCCGGCGAGCAGGAACTCCCGGTACTGGCTGCCGCCCAGGGACGCGCCGAAGATGTAGGCGAACAGGAACACGAACATCAGCGGCTGGATGGTGGCCGTCACCAGCAGGGTGGGCACCCGCAGGATGGTCAGCAGGTTGCGGTAGGCCACGATCGCCGAGTCGCGCACCACCCGGGGTAGCAGCAGGAGGGGTCCCTCGATGCGGGGGCGGCCCTGTTCCTCCTCGGGTGGCGCGGGAGCTTCCGGTTCGGCGGGGAGGGTCGTCACGACAGGATCTCCTCTTGGACAGACTCGGGGGCGGGGACGTCCGGCTTGCGTTCGCCGGGTTTGCCGGTGAGGGAAAGGAATACGTCGTCGAGGGTGGGCCGGTCCACGACGGCGTCGACCACGTGCACCCCGGCGTCGTCGAGGCGGCGCAGCGCCTCCACCATGGTGCGGCTGCCGTCGCCGACCACCACGGTGACCGTGTCGGCGCCCTCCTCGAATTCGGCTTCGCCGATGCCCACCTCACCCAGCACCTGCTGTGCGGGGGCGGGATCCTGGCCGGGCGCGAGGGTGACGGTGAGCTTGTCGCCGCCGATGGAGGTCTTCAGCTCGTCGGCCGAGCCGCGGGCGATGACCCGCCCGCGGTCGATGACGGTGATGCGGTCGGCGAGGAGGTCGGCCTCCTCCAGGTACTGGGTGGTGAGCAGCACGGTGGTGCCGTCGTCGACGAGTTCGCCGATGACACGCCACATGTCGAGGCGACCGCGCGGATCCAGGCCGGTGGTCGGCTCGTCCAGCACGACCACCGGGGGCCGGCACACCAGCGCCCCCGCCAGGTCCAGCCGGCGGGCCATACCGCCGGAGTAGGTGCCCGCCCGCCGCCCGGCCGCGTGGTCGAGGCCGAGGGCGGTGAGCAGTTCGGTGGCGCGTTCGGCGGCCCGCTTGTGGTTCATGCCGTACAGCCGGGCCACCATGCGCAGGTTCTCGAATCCGGACAGGTTGGCGTCGATGGCCGCGTACTGGCCCGACAGGCCGATCCGGGTGCGAACGCGGGCGGGATGCTTCAGCACGTCCACTCCCGCGACGTGCACCGAGCCCGCGCTCGGGCGTAGCAGGGTGGTGACGACGCGGACCGTGGTGGTCTTGCCCGCGCCGTTGGGCCCGAGCAGGCCCATCACCGTGCCGGACGGGATCTCGAGATCGATACCGTCCAGCACCCGCACCTTGCCGTAATACTTCACCAGCCCTTTAACTTCCACGGCCAGACTCATCGCATACCCTCCCGCCGGGCTCGGATGGCTGCCAGCTGATCCCGCAACACCGGCCCGATGACGGCGAGGGATTCGGGCGTTGTCATGCCGGCGTGCGTGCAGCGCACCAGCTGGTCGTGCACCGCACCGGTGACGTAGGGCTGCCAGGCCGCGGCACAGCGGTCCGGGTCGGCCCGGTTGATCTCATCGTCGGCGGCGGTGAAGAACAGCAGATCACCGTCGAAGACGCGGGGCCGGAACCCGTGCGCCTGCGCCGCGCCGTTCTCGTATCCGGTGTAGAGCCGTTCCAGGTGCTCGACGGTGAGCGCCGCGAACGGCCCGGATCGCCCGCGGAGCAGTTCGGCCGCCTCGGTGAGCGTCAGGCGCGAATCGATGTCGGCGTCACCGCCGAGCAGGTCGGAACCGAATTCGGCGACCACGGCCGCCACCGACGGCACCGCATCCTCGAGCCACCGATCCGACAGCTGGTAGCTGTCCATCATGGCCAGCAACGCGACCTCGTCACCGGCCTCCTGCAGCTGCACGGCAATCTCGTGGGCGATGAGCCCGCCCAGCGACCAGCCCAGCACCTGGTAGGGGCCGGTGGGCTGCACCGACTTCATGTGCGCCACATAGTGTTTCGCGGCCTCGGCGATGGTGCGGTGACTGTCCTCCCCGGCCACGTGCGGGGCCTGCAGGCCGTACACGGGCCGATCCTGCGGCAGATGCGACAGCAGCCCGGCGAAGCACCAGGACAGGCCGATGGCCGGATGCACGCAGAACAGCGGCGGCACACCGGAATCGGCGACCGCGCGCAGCGGCAACACCGCGCCCAGGGCCGCGGTCAGCGCGGCGCCCGCGTCACCCTCGGCGGCGGCGAGCCGCCCGGCGATGCCGGCCGGGGTGGACTCGCCGAACATGGCCTGCACCGGCAGGTCGATGCCGCCCGCCCGCAGCTGGGCCACCACCTTGGTGGCCAGCAGCGAGTTGCCGCCGAGCTCGAAGAACCCGTCGTCGGCGCCGACCTGTTCGACGCCCAGCACGTCGGCGAAGGCGGCGCACAGCGCCTCCTCCAGCGGGGTCGCGGGGGCCCGGTAGCCCTCGCGGGCCGCGAACATCGGTTCCGGCAACGCCTTCCGGTCGAGCTTGCCGACCGGGGACAGCGGCACCCGGTCCAGCAGCATGATCGACTGCGGGACCATGTAGTTGGGCACCAGCTCGGCCACGTGCGCGGTCAGCTCGGCGGTGGTGGGCGCGGTTCCGGTGCGCGGCTTCACATACGACACCAGCGCGGTGGACCCGGCCGGGGTGCGGTGCCCGATGGTGGTGGCGAACTCCACCTCCGGGTGCTTGGCCAGCGCCGCGTCGATCTCGCCCAGCTCGATGCGGAAGCCGCGGATCTTGACCTGGTGGTCGGTGCGGCCGACATACTCCAGATCCCGTGCGCCGCCCTCGCTTTCGAGCCAGCGGACCAGGTCTCCGGTGCGGTACATGCGCTCACCGGGCTTGCCGAACGGGTTGGCCACGAAGCGCTGTGCGGTCAGGCCCGGGCGGCGCAGGTAACCGCGCGCCAGCGCCGCGCCGGCCAGGTGCAGTTCACCGGTGACCCCGGCCGGGGCCGGGTGCAGGCGCGCGTCGAGCACGCTCGCGCCGACCCCGCGGATGGGCCCGCCGATGGTGATCTGCCCGCCGGGCGTCATGGGGTGCGAAATCACCGTGACGATGGTGGTCTCCGTCGGCCCGTACACGTTGTAGAGCCTGCGGCCCGGGGCCCACCGGCTGACCAGGTCCGGTGGCAGCGCCTCGCCGCCGACCAGTACATGCCGCAGTGCGGTCACGCCGGCCGGATCGACGGTGCCCAGCGCCGAGGTGGTGATGAAGGCGTGGGTGATGCCCTCCTCGATGAAAACCTGACCCAGTTCCTGCCCGCCGACCACACCCTGCGGGCTGATCACCAGGGTGGCGGCCCCGCCGAGAGCGAGCAGCAGGTCCAGCATGGCCGCGTCGAAACTCGGTGTGGCGAAGTGCAGGACCCGGCAATCGGGGCCGACGTCGAAGCGCTGCGCGGTCTCGGCCGCGAAGTTGGACAGGCCGCCGTGGGTGACGACCACGCCCTTGGGGATGCCGGTGGAGCCGGAGGTGTAGATGACGTAGGCCGGGTTGTGCATGCGCAGCGGCACGATGCGTTCGGCGTCGCGGATCGGCGCATCGGAACTGGCGAGCACCCGCCGCCGGAACGACGGCGCGTCCAGCATCGTCCAGTTGGCCGCGTCGGGCATGCGCTCCCGATAGCCGGACAGCGTGATGCCCACGGCCGCACCGGAATCCAGCAGCATGTGGCTGATGCGCTGCTCCGGGTAGTTCGGGTCGACGGGCACGAACGCGCCACCGGCCTTGGCGATGGCCAGCATCACCGCCACCGATTCGGCCGAACGCGGAATCCCCATGGCGACCAGGGTTTCCGGGCCCACCCCGTAGCCGATGAGCACCCGGGCCAGCCGGTTGGTCCAGCGGTCCAGAGCGTCGTAGGAGATCTGGGTGCCGTTCGAGCGGACCGCGATGGCCGACCGGTTGACATTGGCCGCGGCCTCGAACACCTCCGGGAAGGTGATGGGCAGGCCGGGCTCGGTGCCGCGGACCGGCGCCAGCGCCGACCATTCGGCCGAGTCCAGCACGTCCAGATCGCCCACGGCGGTGGCCGGATGCGCGGCGGCCGCAGCCAGCAGGCGCACGAACCGCTGTGCCAGCCGCTGCGCGGTCGCCGCCTCGAACAGGTCGGAGGCGTAGTTCACCGACACCGTGATGCCGTCGGGTTCGCGGCGCGGCGTCCAGGATTCGGTGAGGGTGAACTGCAGGTCGAACTTGGCGATGCCCGGGTCGGCGTCGTCGGCCTCGATGCGCATGGCCGGCAGCTCCAGCACCCGGGCGGGCTGGTTCTGCACCGACAGCATGACCTGGAACATCGGGTGATGCGCTTGGGAGCGCACCGGATTCAACACCTCGACCAGGCGCTCGAACGGCACGTCGGCGTGGGCGAAGGCCTCCAGATCGGTGTCGCGGACCGCGCGCAGCAGGTCGCCGAACGCGGCGCCGCCGTCGATGCGGGTGCGCAACACCAGGGTGCCGACGAACATGCCGACCAGGCGGTCCAGCGCCGGATGTCCGCGTCCCGCAATGGGTGTGCCGACCGTGATGTCGTCGTCGTGCGTCAGGCGATGCAGCAGTGCGACGAGTGCCGCGTGCAGCACCATGAACATGGTGACACCGTGTTCGGCTGCCAGCGCCTGCAATTCGCGGTGGGTGAAGGCGTCGAGCTTGCACTCCACCGTGCCACCCCGGTAGGTCGGCACCGGCGGCCGCGGCCGGTCGGCGGGAACGGAGAGCCGTTCGGGGATGCCGTCGAGGGCGCGCCGCCAGTAGTCGAGCTGGCGGCTGATCACCGAGTCCGCATCGTCCTCGCGGCCCAGCACATCCTGCTGCCACAGCGTGTAATCGGCGTACTGGATGGGCAGTTCGGGCCATTCCGGGGCCTGCTTGCCGGTGTGCGCCCGGTAGGCGGCGGCCACATCGGCGGCCAGCGGCTGCAGCGACCAGCCGTCCATGGCGATGTGGTGCACGACCAGCACCAGCACATGTTCGGTCTTGCTGCCGGTCAGGCGCAGCAGGGCCGCGCGCACCGGCACGCTGGTGGCCAGGTCGAAACCGCCGGCGGTGACACGGCGGATCTCGCCGGGCACCTCGTCCGCGGCGACCGTCCGCACCGGCAGGCCGACGGCGCCCTCGCCCGGCTCCAGGATCCGCTGGCAGGGTTCGCCGTCGATCTCCGGGAAGACGGTGCGCAGGGTCTCGTGACGGTCCTGCACGGCGTGCAGGGCCGCGCGCAGCGCCGGGATGTCCAGCTCACCGTGCAGGCGCAGGGCGACCGGAACGTTGTAGGCGCCCAGCGCTTCTCCGTGTTCGCCGGCGTTGAACTTCTCCAGGAACCACAGCCGCCGCTGGGCCGCGGAGAGCGGGATCCGCGCGGGCCGGGTGCGCCGGCGCGGTTCCGGCCGCAGATCCGCCGAGGAGGATCCGGCGTCCAGGGCCGCGGCGAGTCCGGCCACGGTGGGCGCGGCGAAGACCGACCGCACCTCCAGCCGCACCCCGGTGACGGTGGCCAGCCGGGCCACCAATTGGGTGGCCAGCAGCGAGTTTCCGCCGACCTCGAAGAAGCTGTCGTCCGCGCCCAGGGCCTCGGCGCCGACCAGCTCCCCCATCACCTCGGCGACCAGGCGTTCGGTGTCGGTCTCCGGTTCCCGCGAGACCCCGGCGACCACCGCCGTGGGTTGCGGCAGCGCGTCGCGGTCGAGCTTGCCGACCGGGGTGAGCGGAATGTGGTCGAGCAGGGCGAGGGCGCTGGGCACCATGTGCGCCGGCAGGTGCTCGGCGCAGTGCGCGCGCAGCTCCTCGGGATCGGGTGCGGCGGCGAGGTCCACGGGCAGCACGAACGACACGATGCGGCGCGCGCCCGCGATCTCGCGAACCTCGGTGTGGGAGAAGCGGATTGCGCGGTGGGCGGTGAGCACGCCGTCGATCTCGCCCAGCTCGATGCGGAAACCGCGCAGCTTCACCTGGTGGTCGCTGCGGCCCAGGTAGACGATGTCACCGTCGCCGGTCCAGCGCACCACATCGCCGGTGCGGTAGAGGCGCGAGCCCTCCGGGCCGTACGGATCCGCGACGAACCGGGCGGCGGTGAGATCGAACCGCTCGAAATAGCCGCGCGCACAACCCTGTCCGCCGATGTACAGCTCGCCGGGCACGCCGACCGGGACCGGGCGCAGGCGCTCGTCCAGGACCACGGCGCGGGCGCCGCGGACCAGGTTGCCGATGGTGATGGGCTCGCCGACCCGCAGCGGCGAGGAGATGGTGACCACGATGGTGGTCTCCGTCGGGCCGTACACGTTGAACATCAGGCGGCCGGGGGCCCAGCGCGCCACCAGTTCCGGTCCCAGGGCCTCGCCGCCGACCATGATCGCGCGCAGGTGCGGCAGCGGCCAGCGGTCCCGGTCGATGGTCGCCAGCGCGGCCGGGGTCATGAAGGTGTGGCTGACCCGTTCGCGTTCCATGAGCGCGGCCAGTTCGTCGCCGCCGTACACGTCGGGCGGGACGATGACCATGGTCGCGCCCGCGCAGATCGCGAACAGCAGGTCGTAGACGGAGGCGTCGAAGCTCGGAGACGAGAAGTGCATGATCCGCGAGTCCCGGTCGACCCGCGCGCGCTCGCGGACCTCGTCGGCGAAATTGGATAGGCCGCCGTGGGTGACGGCCACGCCCTTGGGTTTTCCGGTCGAGCCGGAGGTGTAGATGAGGTATGCCAGATCCGTGGTCCACAGGGTGCCGGTGCGCTCGGCATCGGTGATCGGCCCGTCGTCGAGGACCTCGAGCTCGTCGAGCAGTACGGCATCGTCGAGCAGCAGCCACTCCACGCTGTCGCCGCCGCCGGCGGCGTGGAGCCGGTCGGCGTGCTCGCTCATGCTGACACCCACCCGGCATCCGGAGTCGGCGAGCATGTGCTGCACCCGGTCCGCCGGATAGTTGGGGTCCACCGGCACGAACGCCGCACCGCACTTGGTGACGGCCAGCGCCGTCAGCACCGACTCCACCGACCGGGTCAGGCCCAGCGCCACCCGGTCACCTGGGCCCAGGCCGCGGTGGATCAGGGCCCGCGCCAAGCGGTTCGAATACACGTCGGATTCCAGGTAGGTGAGCTCGGTGCCGTCGAGTCGCAGGAACACCCGGTCGGCGTGGAGGTGTGCGGTGGCCGCGAAGTAGGCGGCCAGGCTGCACTGCGGCTCCGGCGCGGGGCCCCAGGCCGGGGTGAGCATGTCGTGCTCGAGTTCGGTGCGCGCGTCGATGTCACGCACGCGCACGTGCGCGTCGGTGGTGACGGCGCCGAACACCTTCACCAGGCGCTCGGCCAGCAGGCATACCGTCGACTGGTCGAAAAGCTCGGCGGCGTAGACGAATTCGAAGGCCCGCTGGTCCTCGCCCGCGCCGGGCAGCACCCGCAGCTCCAGATCGAACTTGGCCAGCGCGATATCGAGTTCCTCGGCCTGCAGCGACAATCCGGGCAGCCGCAGCGCGGGCAGCGGGGTGTCCTGCACGGTCAGCGCGACCTGCAGCAGCGGGCTCGCGCCGTAGCGGCGCTGCCCCGTGTCCGCGGACTGCAATTCCTCCACGACCCGCTCGTAGGGCACCTCGGCGTGCGCCATGGCGGCCAGTTCGGTGTCGCGGTCGGCCTGCAGCAGTTCGGCGAAGCTGCGGTCGGGGTCCACATCCGAGCGCAGGATCAGCGTGTTGACGAACATGCCGACCAGATCGTCGAGGCGGGTGTCGGTGCGCCCGGCCACCGGGGTGCCGACGATCACGTCGCGGCCGCCGGTGACCACGCGCAGCAGCACGGCCAGCGTGGAGCGCAGCACCATGAACAGGCTGACGCCGTGTGCCCGGGCGACCTCGGCGAGCCTGCGCTGCAGGACTTCGGGCACCTCGAACCGCACCGATCCGGCCCGCTGGGTGGGTTCGGCCGGGCGGGGCCGGTCGTAGGGTAGTGGCAGTTCCCCGGGCAGCTCGGCCAGCGCGGTACGCCAGTAGGTCAGCTGGGTGGCGGCGGCGCTCTCGGCGTCGTCCTCCGTGCCGAGAATCTCGCGCTGCCACAGGCTGAAGTCGGCGTACTGCACCGGCAGCGGCGTCCAGGTGGGCGCCGCGCCGCCGTGGCGGGCGGCGTAGGCAATGGCCAGGTCCCGGGTCAGCGGGCCCAGCGACCAGCCGTCGGCGGCGATGTGGTGCAGCGCGATGCCGAGCAAGTGCCGGCGGGTTCCGGTGCGCAGCAAGGTCATCCGCAGCGGGATCTCGCGGGTCAGGTCGAAGCCGCGGCGCGCCAGCGAGCGCAGGGCGTGGCGCGCGCCGACCTCGTCGGTCTCGACCACGTCCAGCACCGGCAGGCACCGTGCGGTGTCCAGCACGACCTGGTAGGCGCCCTGGGCGTCCTCCGGGAAGACGGTGCGCAGCACCTCGTGCCGCTCCGCCACGTCCGCCAGCGCCGCCCGCAACGCGTCGATGTCCGGATCGCCATCGATCCGCAGCACGAATGCGATGTTGTAAGCGCTGGATTCGGGGGAATATCTGTTGAGGAACCACAGTCGCTGCTGCGGCAACGACAGTGGCACGCGCTCCGGGCGCGGCGTATGCACAGCCAGCGCTACACGCTCGGCCCGGGGCGCTTCCGCCAGCCGTGCGGCCACCCCGGCCACCGTCGGCAGCTCGAAGATCTCGCGCACCGGCAGCTCCACCCCGAACTCACTGTGCAGGGCCGTGGTCAGGCGGGTGGCCAGCAGCGAGTTGCCGCCGATCTCGAAGAAGTTGTCGTCCGCACCCGGCGTGAGTCCGCCCAGCACACTGCCGAAGACCAGCGCGACCTGTTGCTCCAGTTCGGTTTCCGGGGCGCGGGTGGGCGCGGCGGCCACGAACTCCGGTGCGGGCAGCGCCTTGCGGTCCAGCTTGCCGGTCGGGGAGACCGGTACGGCGTCGAGCACGGTGAGCGCCGCGGGCACCATGTAACCCGGCAGCCGTCCGCGTGCGGTCTCGAGCACCGCGGCCGGGTCGATGTCGGTATCGGCGGTGAGATAGGCCACCAGACGCGGGATTCCGCGCTCGTCGTGGTGAACGACGGTGAGCGCGAAGGTGACTCCCGGATGCGAGGCCAGCACATGGTCGATCTCGCGCAGTTCGATGCGGAAGCCGCGGATCTTGATCTGGTCGTCGGCCCGGCCCAGGAAGCGCAGCTGTCCCGCCCGGTCGGCGACCACGAGATCGCCGGTGCGGTACATGCGTTCGCCGCGCCGACCGTGCGGGTTGGCCGGGAATTGTTGCGCGGTCAGGCCGTGCCGGCCCAGGTAGCCGCGGGCCAGGCCGGGACCGGACACGTACAGCTCGCCCGCCACGCCCGGCGGCACCGGGTGCAGGCGGCCGTCGAGCACGAACAGCCGCATACCGCGCACGGGCCCGCCGATCGGCACCGGCTGCCCCGCGAGCATGGGCCCGGTGGCGGTGGCGGCGACGGTGGCCTCGGAGGGGCCGTACATGTTGTGCATGCGCCGCGCCGGACGGCCGGGCCGGGAATCCGGTGCGGTCCAGACCTCGACGAGGTCCTCGGGGCAGGCCTCGCCGCCGACGATGACGGCCTCCAGCTCCGGCAGGTCGGCGGCGGGCACGGTGGCCAGGGCCGCGGGCGTGACGAAGGCGTGCGTCACGTGCTCTTCGCGCAGGATGCGCGCCAGCTCGGCGCCGCCGAAGACACCCGCGGGCACCACCACGATGGTGGCCCCGGCCGCGAAACCGAGCAGCAGCTCCAGCACCGACGCATCGAAGCTGGGCGACGAGAAGTGCAGGGTGCGAGCCGAATCGGTGACCTTGAACAGGTGCATCTGCTCGTGGGCCAGCGAGGCGATGCCCGCATTGGTGACCACCACGGCCTTGGGCTTGCCGGTGGAACCGGAGGTGTAGATCAGGTAGGCCGGGCCGCCGATGCGCAGCGGGTGGTGCCGGTCCGCGTCGGTGACCGGGGTGCCGGGCAACTGCGCGCACTCCTGCGTGAGCTGCTCGGAGCCGAGCAGCAGCCAGTCGACGTAGCTCTTGCGATGGCGGCCCCGATTGCCGGGCCAGGTGGTCGGCATGTTCGCGCGCCGTTCGGCATTGGTGATGCCGAGCATGGCGCCGGAATCGGCGAGCATGTGGGCGATGCGGTCGGCCGGATAGTCGGGGTCGACGGGCACGTACGCGGCACCGGTCTTGGCCACCGCCCACACCGCGAGGATGCTCTCCAGGCTGCGCGGCAGCGCGATCGCCACCACCACCTCCGGGCCGGCGCCGTGCTCGATCAGCACCCGCGCCAGGCGGTTCGAGCGTTCGTCGAGCTCCCGGTAGGTGGTGTCGACGCCGAGGTAGCGGACCGCGACCGCGTCGGGCACCCGCTCGGCGGTGTCGCTGAGCAGCCGGGCCAGGGTGATGCTGGGCACGGCGGGGGAACCCACGATGGGCACCAGCTTCGCGATCTCCCGGACGTCCAGCAGCGGCAGGTCGCCGACCGGGGTGGACGGGTCGGCGACCGCGGCGGCCAGGAGCGCGCCGAAGCGCCGCGCGATGGCCTCCACCGTGGTCCGGTCGAAAACGTCGGCGGCATAACCGAATTCGGCGGTGAATCCGGCGTCCTCGGCGGAGATGCCGGCCGGTTCCTGGACGGTCAGCTGCAGGTCGAACTTGGCGACGTCGGTGGCCAGGGGCACCACCTCGGCCTGCACGCCGGGCAGGTCGACGTCCAGCTCGGGGTTGCTGTCGTAGGACAGCATCACCTGGAACAGGGGGTGGCGCGCGGCGGAGCGCTCGGGATTGACCACCTCGACGAGCCGCTCGAACGGCACGTCGGCATTGGCGAAGGCATTGAGGTCGGTTTCGCGGACCTCGGCGAGCATGCGGTCGAACCCGGCGGCCGGGTCCACCCGGGTGCGCAGCACGAGGGTGTTGACGAACATGCCGACCAGATCGTCGAGCGCCGGATCGCTGCGCCCGGCGATCGGCGTGCCGATCACGATGTCGGTGGTGTTGCACAAGCGCGCGAGCACCGCGGCCAGCGCGGCGTGCAGGACCATGAAGGTGCTGACCCCGCGTGCGGCGGCCACGTCGGCCAGGGCCCGGCGGGTCTGCGCGGAGATGTCGAACTCGACGGTGCCGCCGGCGGTGCTGCGGTGCCGCGGGCGGGGGCGGTCCAGTGGCAGGTCCAGCTGGTCGGGCAGGTCGGCGAGCGCGGCGCGCCAGAAGGCGAGCTGCCGGGCCAGGGCGCTGGCCGGGTCGGCCTCGTCGCCGAGCAGTTCCCGTTGCCACAGTGCGAAATCCGCGTACTGCACCGGCAGCGGCGTCCACCGCGGTGCCGCGCCCTGGGCGCGGGCGGCGACCGCGGTGATGATATCGCGGCTCAGCGGGGCGATGGACCAGCCGTCGCCGCTGATGTGGTGCAGCACCACCAGGAACAGGTGGGTGTCGGGCCCGATGGCGTACAGCGCCACCCGGACCGGGGCCTGGCTGCGCAGATCGAAACCGTACCCGGCGAATTCGCTCGCCAGCGCGACCGCGTCCTCGCCGGTGGCGTCGATGGGATCGAGGGTGAGCGGGATCTCCGAGGCCGGGTGCACCAGCTGGCAGGGCCCGTCGGGGGTGTCGGGGAAAGTGGTGCGCAGGCTCTCGTGCCGTTCCAGCACATCCACCAGACCGGCCCGCAGCGCCGGAATATCCAGGGGCCCGGTCAGTTTCACCGCGAAGGCCATGTTGTAGGCCGCCGCGTGCTCGGCGAACCGGTTGAGGATCCACAGCCGCTGCTGGGCCAGCGACAGCGGAAGCTGTTGCGGCCGTTGCCCGGCCACCAGTTTCGGGGAGGTGTTCTCCGGCTCCGCGGCCGAGAGCCGGGTGGCCAGCGTGGTGATGGTGGACGTTTCGAACAGATCGCGGATGGTGAGCGACGCGCCGAGGGCCGCGTTCACGCGCGCGACCGCCCGGGCGGCGGTCAGCGAGTTGCCGCCCAGGTCGAAGAAGCTGTCCTCGATGTCGAATTCGTCGGTGCCGAGCACCTCGGCGAAGATGCCGGTGAGCTGGTGTTCCATGGCGGTGCGCGGGGCGGCGACGGGCCGGGCCGGGCGGCGGGCGCCCGCATCGGGTGCGGGCAGCGCCTTGCGGTCCACCTTGCCGTTCGCGCTGAGCGGTAGTTCGTCCAGCACCATGAGATACGACGGCACCATGTAGCTGGGCAGGGTCCGGCGCAACGTGGCGGTGAGGTCGGACGGGTCGAGGTCGCCGGCCCCGGGGACGGGCACGACGTAGGCGATGAGCTCGTCCCCGCTGCGGCCGCGGCGGGCCACGCACACGGCGCGCGCGACGCGGGCATCGGCCAGCAGGACGGCCTCGATCTCGCCGAGTTCGATGCGCAGGCCGCGCACCTTGATCTGGAAGTCGCTGCGGCCCAGGTATTCCAGGACGCCGCTGGCGCCGGTGCCACGCCAGCGCACCAGGTCGCCGGTGCGGTACATGCGGGCGCCGGGGGTGAACGGGTTGGCTACGAAACGGTCGGCGGTGAGGGCGCCACGGCCCACATAGCCCCGGGCCAGCTGCACGCCGGCCAGGTACAGCTCGCCCACCACGCCCGGGGCGACCGGCTGGAGCCGGGCGTCGAGCACATAGGTGCGGGTGTTCCAGATGGGCGAGCCGATCGGGACGTCGGTGCTGCCCGGAGTGCAGTGCCAGGCGGTGACGTCGACGGCGGCCTCGGTCGGGCCGTACAGGTTGTGCAGCTGCGGCGCGTCGGCGCCGCCGCCGAGGGCGGCGTGGAAATCGGCGACGGTGGCGGCGGGCAGCGCCTCACCCGAGCAGAAGACCCGCGACAGTCCGGTGCAGCCCCGCACATCGGTGTCGGTGAGGAACACCGACAGCATGGACGGCACGAAGTGCGCTGTGGTGACGCCCTTCTCGGCGATGATGCGGGCCAGATACGCGGGATCGCGGTGCCCGTCGGGGGCGGCGATGACCAGGCGGGCCCCGATCTGCAAGGGCCAGAAGAACTCCCACACCGAGACGTCGAAGGTGGCGGGGGTCTTCTGCAGCACCACGTCGGAGGAGTCGAGCGGGTAGGCATCCTGCATCCAGCGCAGCCGGTTCACGATGGCGGCGTGGGTGACGCCGACGCCCTTGGGCGTGCCGGTGGAACCGGAGGTGAAGATGACGTACGCGAGGTGGTCGGGACGCAGCGGCGCGGTCCGATCGGTATCGGTGACCGGGCGGCCGGGGTGCCGCGACATATCCGCGGTGTCGATGTCGAATTGCGGTGCGGTGCCGGGCATGTCGAGCCTGTCGCGCGACGCGGTGAGCACGCACAGCGGCCGGGCCTGGTCGAGGATGGCCTCGATGCGGTCGGCCGGGTGGTCCGGGTCGATGGGCAGGTAGGCGGCGCCCGCCTTGACGATGGCGTACATGCCGACCAGCAGGTCGAGGCTGCGCCGGACGGCCAGGCCGACCAGGGTGTCGGGTCCCGCGCCGCGCGCGATGAGTTCGCGGGCCAGCCGGTTGGTGCGCTCGTCGAAGGCGGAGTAGGTGAGGGTCTCGCCCTCGAAGTCGAGCGCGACCTGATCGGCGGAGGCGGCGGCCCGGTCGGCGAACAGCCCGGCCAGGGTGCCCTCCTGGCGGGCCACCTGGGTCGAATTCCATTCGTGCAGCACGCGTTCGCGTTCCGGATCGGTGAGCACCGGCATGTCGGCGACCGGCGTCTCCGGGTCGGCGGACACGAAACGGGCCAGGTAATCCAGCAGCCGGTCGTGGTGCGCGGCGAGTTCGGCATCGCTGTAGAGGCGCGGGTTGGCCTCGAAGTCGATGTGGATGCGATCGCCGAGACCGTTGTACAGGTTGATCGACAGGTCCTCGACCGGGCCGGTGGACAGCACGTTGATGGCGCCCATCAGGCTGCCGAACTTCAGCTCGCTGTGGAAGAGCATGAGGTTGACCATGGGGCCGAAGAAACCGCGGGCGTCGCGCGAATAACCGCAGTCGCGCCGGATGTCGTCGCTGCGATAGCGCTGGTGGCGCAGGGCACCGGTGATCTGCAGCTCGACCGCGCGCACGGTGTCGGCGACGGTGTGGGTATCGGTGAACTGCACGCGGATGGGCACCACGTTCGAGACCACACCGCTGGAGCGGCGCAGTGCCACGGTGGTGCGCGCGGACACGGGCAGGCTCAGCACCACGTCCTGGGTGCCGGTGACGGCCCGCACGTAACCGGCCAGGGCGGCCACGAACAGCGCGGAGCTGTTGGAGCCGAACGCGGTCGCGGCGGCCTCGACGGCGGCCTGGGCGTCATCGGCGAGCACGGCGTTCGCGCTGCGGCGGCCGGCGTCGGATACCGCGGGCAGCATTCCGTTGCTGGACAGGGTGATCGGCTCGCCGGCGCCGTCGAGCTGCTGGCGCCAGTAGTCGCTGTCGGTGACGAAGCGGCTGGTCTCCCGGTAGCGGTTCTCGTCGGAGTAGATGCTGGCCAGCGGGGTGGCCCGGGAGTCGGCCGGCTCGTCGTGGGCTTCGAGGGCCGTATAGATCTCCGCGGCGCGGGTGGTGGCGTTCATGGCGCCGTAGCCGTCGATGACGATGTGGTGGCCGCGGCTGTACCAGATCCAGTCCGAGTCGCCGACCTGCAGCACCACATTGGTGGTGAGCGGGTCGCGTTCGATGTCGATGGGCGAGCTGGCGTGCTCGTTCATCCAGGCGCGGGCCGCGGCGCGCGGGTCGGTCTCGGCGCGCAGGTCGTAGCGGGCCCAGCCGGGCCGCCGGTGGTAGTCCACCAGCTGGTGCGGCACCCCGTCGATCTCGAGCAGGCGCACGTGGCCGACTTGGCTCTCGGCGCCGTAGCGCTCGATGGCGTACAGCAGGCGGCCGACGTCCAGGTCGCCGTGAATCTCGACGTATTGCGCGATGGTGAGGGGGATGTCGGGCCGGATGCGCTGGGCGTACCAGAGAGCCGACTGCGCGGGAGAGAGCGTGAAAGGTTGAGCCGAGAATTCACCAGAAGAACATTGGTCGACACGGTCGGTGGCCAATGAACTCATCAAAAAACTCCGTTCTGCCGCTGTAGACGCAACTCCCCGAGCCCCGAAAATCGATCACGGTCCGCCCCGATGGCCCGGCGATCGCGCGCATGCGCGAGCCGTAGGACGTGATCCACGTCCTATGATTCGGAGCATCCCGCCGAGCGGATCGGTGGTGATCTCGAGTTGTCCGCAACGAACGGGCGTTGACGGCGCGAAGATTAAGTTCAGTTACCCCATGGCAAACCTCGCTAGGATCGCTTAACTCGCCTAAGGAAACCGCACGACCACAGACAGACCGGAGACTCCAACAAGCCATGGCAACGAAGTGGCGAAACTGCCTCGCCGACGCGGGACGGCCCTCTCACACGTGCCCGCGGGTAATACGCCGGAAAAAGCCTCCGGGATCAGATCCGGTCGATCGGAGTCACGCGCGCGGTGCCCGACGCCGGATCAGCGCTGCCGCAGTGGCAGCAGCGGCCAGGATACACACGATCGCCTCGGGCGCGGGGCCGAAACGAGTGGCAAATGTCGTATTGTTCCGCAACGGCAACGTCGCTACCAGCGCCGCAGGTTCGAATTGCGGTGTCTGCTGCCGGATCACGCCGTCGGCGGTGATCATGGCGCTGACGCCGGTGGTCACCGAGACCACCACCGCGCGCCCGTGTTCCACCGCGCGCACCCGCGACATGGCCAACTGCTGATAGGTCATCTCGCTGCGGCCGAAGGTGGCGTTGTTGGACGGGACCGCGAGCAGCTGCGCGCCGGCGCGCACGGACTCCTCGAAGGCGCGATCGAAGACCACCTCGTAGCAGGTGGCCACGCCGATGGCGACCGGGGCGCCGCCGCTGAGCGGCTGGGCGTGCACCACTCCGTCGCCCGTACCGGGGACGAAATAGCCTGCGCGGTCCGCGTATTCGGAGAAGTGCCGGAAGAAGTTGCGGTACGGGAGGTATTCGCCGAAGGGCTGGATGATCTTCTTGTCGTGCCGCTCCCCCGGTCCGGCGTCGCCGTTCCACACGATGACCGAGTTGGTGGTGGTGCGGTCGTCGTTGACGAGCACCGCGCCGACCAGGATGGGGGCCTTCACATCCTTGGACGCCTGCGAGATCTCCTGGGCCGCATCGGCATTGCGCAGCGGATCGATATCGGAGGAGTTCTCCGGCCAGATCACCACGTCCGGTTGCGGGGCCCGGCCGGCCGCGATGTCGCGGGCCAGTTCCTCGGTGCGCTTGACGTGATTGTCGAGAACCGCGCGGCGCTGGGCATTGAAGTCCAGGCCCAGGCGCGGCACGCTGCCCTGGATGGCGGCGACCGTGATCGGCCGGTTGCCGTCCTCCGGGCCGGGCAGCGCGGTCCGGAGGATCACTCCGGTGAGGGGAACTATAGCCACAAGCATTGCCGCAGCAACAATCCGGTTCCAGGATGTGGGACGGATAGCCCCCGATCTGGGAGAATCCGAGGCGACCGCGGCCGGCTCACCGCCCTCCTCCGCACCCGATGTGAAGCGGCGCAGCAAACTCACCGCAAGCCACGCCAGCCCGGTGCCGGTGAGCGCCACCGCGAAGCTCACCAGCGGCGCGCCGCCCACCATCGCGAAGGGCAGATACCACCCGTCGGCCTGACCGAAAGCCAGTTTCCCCCAAGGGAACCCGCCGAACGGAAAGCTGGCCCGCGCCCACTCGGTCAGCGACCACACGGTCGCCACCCACAGCGGCCATCCGGGCAGCGTCGCCACCCACCGCGTCAGCAGTCCGAACAAACCGACATACAGGGCGCACACGGTCGACAGGGCGAGCCACGGCACCGGACCGACATAGATCCCGGTCCACGGCAGCAGCGGCAGGAAGAACGCCAGCCCGGCCACGAACCCGAATCCGAATCCTCCACGCGCCCGGCAGGTTCCGCGCACGGCGAGGGTCAGCACGGCGATCCCGACCGGAGCCAGGTACCACAGCGTCCGGGGCGGGAAGCTCGCGTACAGCAGCAGCCCGGCCACCGCCGCGGCCAGCAACCGCGTCACTTGCGGCCGTGCCGTCGCTACCGCGATCGCTCGCGCCGCCGCCCCCGGCCGGGACTCCGGCGTGGACGCGACCCCGGCCCGCGTGACCGTCGAGATGCCGCCGCCCTCATCGCCTTCCGATGCCGCGCCGACGGCGAGATCTCCGTCACGCTCGGCCCCTGCGGTCGCCACCGGATCCGGGCCCTCGTCGGCGGTCCCGGAGCCAGTGTCCGCATCGCTGGCCGATCGTCCCGATCCGGTAGCTGCTTCCGCGCCGGGACCGTCGGTCTCGCGAGATCCGGGATCCGGCGTGGCCGGTCCGGTGGAAGCCGGTGCGGCGGTGCGGTTCTCGGAGTCGGGCTCAGGCTTCATGAATGGTGACTCCGCGGTGCACGGTGCGCAGGCAGCGCGGCAGGGTGGCGTCCGGGGTGAGGGGCGGGAGGCCGGGGACGCGGGAGCGGGGGTCGGTGGACCAGCGCTGCACGGTATCCGCGGCGGCCGCGACGACGAGCTCGCGGGCGTCCCAGATGGCATAGGAGGCCGGGGCGCCCGGGACGAGAGTGCCGGCGACACCGTCGCGGACGCCGCCCGCACGCCAGGCGCCGCGGGTGGCCGCGGCGAAGGCGGCCCGCGGCGAGATCCGATGGCCCGGGGTGCGATGGTTGACCGCGGCGCGGATGGCCTCCCACGGGTTCAGGGCGGTGACCGGCGCGTCGGAGCCGATGGCGAGGGAGATACCCGCGGCGGCCATGGCGGCGAACGGGTTGAGGGTGGCGGCGCGTCCGGCGCCGAGGCGGGTGGCGTACATGCCGTCCGGGCCGCCCCAGGCGGCGTCGAATCCCGGTTGGACACTGGCGATCACGCCCCAGGCGGCGAGTTTCCCGATCTGGTCGGCGGTCATCATCTCGGCGTGCTCGAGGCGGTGCCCGCGGGAGGCGACGGCCGGGCCGCCGAGTTCGCCCACGACCCGCTCGAATCCGGCGACGACCGCGTCCATGGCGGCGTCGCCGATGACGTGGAAGCCGGTCTGGATGCCGGCCTCGGTGCACGCGAGCACGTGCGCGGCGATGGCCTCGGTGTCGAGGTAGGAGGTGCCGGTGGTGTCGCGGTCGGCATAGGGTTCGCGCAACCACGCGGTGTGCGAGCCGAGCGCCCCGTCCACGAACAGGTCGCCGCCGAGGGCGTGCACGCCGAGTTCCTTGACCAGGGTGCGGGCTTCGTCGGCGGTGCGCACGGCCTGTCCCCAGTAGGCGCGCACCTCGACGCCGTGCCCGAATTCGAGGAGTTCCCGCACGTCGTCGGCGCCGGAGATCTCGGGTCCCGCGCATTCGTGCACGGCCACAACGCCATTGGCGGCCGCCGCGTCCAGCGCGACCTGCCGGGCGGCATCCCGCTGTGCCCGGTTCAGCGCACCCAGAGCGGCCCCGCGCACGCGATGGTGGGCGTCCGCGCGCAGCGGCTCACCGCGGGTGAATCCGGTCGTCTCGGCGATTCCGGGTACCGCGTCCAGCAGTGCGGTGGAGGCCACCGCCGAATGTGCGTCCACGCGAGCCAGATACACCTGGCGTCCCGGCGCGGCGGCGTCGATCTCCTCGCGCGTCGGCGGCCGTCCGCCGGCCCAGGTGGTCTCGTCCCAGCCCTCGCCGAGGATCACCCCGTCCGGGTGCGCGGCGGCGAACTCCCGCACCAGCTGCAGGCATTCCTCCAGCGAACGGGCCTGTGCCAGATCGAGTCCCGTCAGCGTCAGCCCCAGCCCGGTCACGTGCACGTGCGGGTCCACGAACCCGGGGGCCACGAACGCCCCGTCCAGCTCGATGATCTCGGCGTCCGGATGCAATGCCCGCCCCGGCTTGTCCAGCCCCACCCACACCACGGTCCCGTCACTGACGGCCATGGCCGTCGCATCAGGATTGCTCGAACTGTAGATACGACCGCCGACAAGCAACTGGGTACTCACGGGTCTCCAGTCTGCCCGACGCGCCTGCCACGCTCACAACCGCACTGCGCACCAAAGACCGCCACTCCGGTAGCACCCTAGTGCTACCGTGGTCGCATGAAGATCTCCGTGTCGCTCCCCGATGATCGCGTCACCGAGCTGATCAAGGAACAGCCGAACGTATCGGATTTCCTCTACCGCGCCGCTCGCCGCATGCTCGTGGCCGAGGAACTCGCCGCGCTCACGCCCGATACCGAGGCCGACGCATTCGCCGAGGCGTCCGAAGCGGCCTCGCTCGAGGCGTGGGCCGCCGGTGAGTGACGTCCCCGGCATCCAGGGTGAGATCTGGAAGTTACGCGGCGTCCGCGACATCGTGCATACCGTCGTCGTCCTCGACTCTGTGCCACACGTCGTCCGGGGCGGCCTCATCGCGGTGGCGATGGTGATATCCACGCGCGAGGCTCCCAATCCCCGTGCGCTTCTGACCGTTCCGATCGCAGGCACCGATCAGGCGGTAGCTGTTTTCCGGCTTGGCACGTTCAGCGCGTCCTTGTTCCTCGAAAAGATCGGGAAGCTCGACTCCGCGACCCTCGAGAATGTGCGAATGGCGCTGCGAGCTCGGTTCGATCTCTAGCCGTTCGGCAACGAACTGCCGGAGATCGCGAACGCCTGGCTGTGGGATCACCTGCTGCCGCTGGCCGGGCCCGCGGACGGCCCGATCCTCGAGGGCTGGATCTGATCGGCGCCGGTTTCACCCACATCGTGCTCAGCCTGCGCGCGCCGTATCCCGACCAGATGGCCGGCCGGCTGGTCGAGAACGTCATCACCCCGGTGCGCGACCGGCTCTGAGGCCGGGACACACCGGGGTGAGGGACAGCGCTGTGGGTCAGCGGGGGTCGATCATCTTGTACCCGTTGCCCTGGCCGTCGTCGTAGTACTCGGTCACGACGGTGGCGTCGATGACCTCGCCGTCGGGGTCGATGACGACATTGCGGTAGCCGTAGGGGCCGACCGCGGTGGCGACGCGGCTCAGGCGGCGGGCGGCGAAGGCGGCCACGACCGGGCGGAACAGGAAACGGGTGACGGGCAGCAGGGCCAGCAGGCCCAGCGCGGTGGTGAGCAGGCCGGGCACGAACATGAGGACCGCGCCGACCGCGACCAGGGCGCCGTCGGCGACGGCGGTGCTGGGTTCGAGTTCACCGCGGGCCGCACGGCGGAAGCTCTGGAACACGCGCCGGCCCTGCGAGCGCACCAGCACCAGACCCACGGCCGAGCCCGCCAGCAGCAGCAGGATGGTCGGGAACACGCCGATGAAGTGGCCGACCACGACGAGGGTGGCGATCTCGGCGACGAACCAGGCGAGGAACAACAGGGCAGGCATCGGGCGATCCTTTCGATCGATCTACCCGTGCAACGCGCGACGGCGCGGTTTTTCTCCCGGATGCGTCGCCGGTCACATCCGCTAGGCGCTGCCCGGCCGCACCAGCCCGGTCTCGTAGGCCAGCACCACGGCCTGAACCCGGTCGCGCAGGCCGAGTTTGGTGAGCACCCGGCCGACGTGGGTCTTCACCGTGGCCTCGGACAGGAACAGCGCGCCGGCGATCTCGGCGTTGGAGCGCCCGGCGGCGATGTGTTCGAGGACCTCGCGTTCGCGGGCGGTGAGCACGTCGAGGACGCGGGGATCGCGCCCGGCGGCCGGGTCCTCGGCGATGAGGCGGTCCAGCAGCCGCTTGGTCACCTTGGGCGAGACCACCGCATCCCCGGCGGCGACACTGCGAATCGCGGAGATCAGATCTTCCGGAGGCGTGTCCTTGAGCAGGAATCCGCTGGCCCCGGCGCGCAGCGCGCCCAGGGCGTGCTCGTCGAGATCGAAGGTGGTCATCACCAGAACCCGGCTCCCGCACCCGGATTCGATGATCCGCGCCGTCGCGGTCACCCCGTCGGTCACCGGCATCCGCACATCCATCAGCACCACATCGGGCCGCAGCTCCCCCGCCCGCGCGATGGCGGTGGCCCCGTTGTCGGCCTCTCCCACCACCTCGAGGTCGGGGTGCGCACCGAGCACCATCCGCAGTCCGGCCCGCATGAGCTCCTGGTCATCGACAACGAGAACGGTGATCGGCACCCCCACAACCTATCCGGCCACCCGGTGCGGCGGTGTGCGCGGGCCGGGGCCGATCCCCGGACGCTCTGGTCGTCGCAGGTGGGAGCCGGTCAGTCGGGGGCGTCGCGGTCGAGGGGGATGGTGGCGCGGACGGTCCAGCCGCCGTGGGGATTTCGGCCCGCGGTGAGGGCGCCGCCGAGGACGGCGATGCGTTCGCGCATGCCGACGAGGCCGAGGCCGCTGCCGGGGATGCGGGCCGGGGGCGGGAGAATGGTGAGTGTGGTTGGGGCGCTGGGGGATCCGCAGCCGCCGGGGGTTGTCGCGGGCTCGACGGGGGCGCCGCCGGAGTCGGTGATGTCGAGCAGGACGTCTGCGGCGCGGCGGGTGACGCGGACGTCGGCGTGCGGGTCGGGGCCGGCGTGGCGGAGGGTGTTGGTGAGCGATTCCTGGACGATGCGGTGGATGCCGAGGCTGACCTCGGGGGTGACGGTGTCGAGTTCGCCGCTGAGTTCGAGGGAGACGTCCAGGCCCGCGCTGCGCATCATGTCGACGACCTTGGCGATGCCGGCGGTGCCGTGCTGCGGAAGTTGTTCGGGCGCATGCTCGGTGCGCAGCAGTTCGACGGTGCGGCGCAGTTCGCGCAGGGCGTCGCGGCCGGTGCCGGCGATGGTGGTGAGTGCCTGTTCGGCGGTGTCCGGGTCGTGGCGCAGGGCGTAGCGGGCGCCGTCGGCCTGCACGATGATGACGCTGACCGCGTGCGCGACCACGTCGTGCAGTTCGCGGGCGATGCGGGTGCGTTCGGCGGCGACGGCGTCGTGGGCGCGGCGTTCGCGGTCGTAGTCGGCGACGGCGAGTCGGGCGGCGACCTCGGCGTCGTAGGCGTGGCGGGCGCCGACGAATTCGGCCAGCGTCCAGCACAGTGCGTAATAGAGGGCGGTGAAGGCGATGTCGGTGCCCGACGGTTTGCCGATGGCGGCCGCCGAGATGAGGCTGTCGAGCAGCAGGATGCCCAGGTAGAGCAGACCTTGGCGGCGGCCGACATACGCGACCAGGGTGTAGAGCATGATGCCCAGCCCGAGCAGCGCCGGATGCACGGAGGTGTCGCCGACCGCCCCGTGCACCAGTGAGGCCGCGATGGACAGCAGCACCACCGCGAGCGCCGCGGCGCGGGTGTGGGTGCGGCGGAACACGATCGGCAGCGGCAGCAGCACACTGAAGACCAGGTAGGTCGGCTTGTACTGACTGTTGCTCAGGGCGAGCACATCGATGGTGAGCAGCAGCAACGCCACCACGGAATCGGTGATCAGCGGCTTGCCGCGCAGCCACAAACTGAACCGGCGCACCCGTCCACCCTACGGTCGTGCCCGCGGGCGGCCTCGGGTCGGCGTGCCCCGGGCACTCAACCGTTTGATCTTGCTCCGGGGTTTCTGGTTGGGTCGCCCTGTGAGTCTTGCGGACTGGGCGGTCTTGCTGACCGCGGCGACGGCGGCCGGATGGGTCGATGCGGTGGTCGGCGGCGGGGGCCTGATCGTGCTGCCCACCCTGTTCGTGGTGCTGCCCGGCCTGTCCCCGCAGACGGCCCTGGGCACCAACAAGATCGCCGCGTTCTCCGGCACCAGCGCCGCGGTCCTCACCTTCGCCCGCCGGGTGCCGATGCGCTGGAAGGTCCTGATCCCGGGCGCGGTCATCGCCGCGATCGCGGCCGCCTGCGGTTCCGCGGCGGTGGCGCTGATCGACAAGAAATACTTCGTCCCGATCGTGATGGTCGTGCTGGTGGGCGTGGCGATCTTCGTGACCCTGCGGCCCTCGGTCGGCGTCACCATGGCCACCCATCCGCCGACCCGCCGCAAGACGATCCTGGTGGTCGCCCTGGCCGCGGGCCTGATCGGGCTCTACGACGGCATTCTCGGCCCCGGCACCGGGACCTTCCTGATCATCACCTTCGCCACCCTGCTCGGCACCGAGTTCGTGCGCGCCGCCGCCATGGCGAAGGTCATCAACTGCGGCTCCAACCTGGGCTCGCTGCTGTTCCTGGCGAGCACCGGCCACGTGCTGTGGGCGCTGGGCCTGTCCATGGCGGTGGCGAATGTGGCCGGGTCCGTGGTCGGTTCACGCATGGCGCTGGCCAAGGGCGCGGGCTTCGTCCGCGCCGTCCTGCTGGTGGTGGTCGTCGTCATGGTGATCCGCCTGGGCTGGCAGCAGTTCGGCGGCTGACCCCGGATCGCGACGGTCAGACGCGGGCGTCCTCGGCGGGCCGGTGACCGCCCGGCAGCGAGCGCGGGCTGCCGCCGTCGAAGGCGGAGCGCTGCAAGGACTCCGGGCCGAGCCGGTGTACGGTGGGCATCGGCCGCAAGGCGTCGGGCTCCTGGCGTAGTGGCCCGTCGGACTGCAATGCGGTCTGCTCCCCGGGCAATTCGCGCGGCGCGGCGGTCTCGGGCTGGGTCAGCCACGGCGCCAGCACCTTCGAGGTGGTCTCCTGGATCTTGCGCTGCAGCGCTTCGCCGTCCTCGAGGCCGGGCCGCTGGAACAGCACGGTGAGCGCACCCGAGACGGCCCCGACCACCGCGCCCACCAGCGCGGCCGCGCCGACGTCGTCGAGTTCGTCGGGGAAGGCGGCGCGCAGCTGGCGCGCGATCTCCTGCTGGGAGGCGAGCTGGGCGTAGGCGGCGCGACCCGAGACGGCGGGCACGGTGCGCGAAACCTGCGCGCGCAGCACGGCGATGCGGGCGGCGAGGGTGTCGCCGAGGTGGTCGCCGGGATTGTCACCGGCGGCGCGCAGGGCGCGCAGCAGTACCTCGACGGGGCGTTCCCCGGCACGGCGGGTGGCGATGGCGCGCACGGCGGCCTGCACACGTTCGTCGGGCTCGGGGAACAGTAGTTCCTCTTTGCTGGCGAAGTAGTTGAAGAACGTCCGGGTGCCGACTTCGGCGGCGGCCGCGATATCGGCGACCGTGGTCGCCTCATAACCTCGGCTCTCGAACTGTTCGACGGCGGCTTCGAGCAGGGCTCGGCGGGTGCGTTCCCGTTTGCGATCGCGGAGTGCGGATGGCGGCACGCGGGCAGACAGTACGGCATCCGGTCAGCAAAACGTGGCATGTCCAGCTGTCGTGCGCGCCGTTTCAGGCTGTGCTGCTTCACACTTCGTGCATCGTTGCAGCGTATGCAGTTTTGCGCGAAGTGAATTCGGTTCGAGGTGAGTCGTTTCTTGTACGCCCGGCGTGTCGGCCTCTAGCGTGGTGCGGGTGAGCATCGCTACCAAGGTCGTGGACGAGCAGTTCCGCGCGCTGCCGCTGTCCGCGCTGGCCGACGCCGCGCTCAGCGCGGCCCGCGCGGCCGGGGCCGAGTACGCCGACCTGCGCGTGCATCGGCTCGTGCAGCAGTCCATCCGATTGCGCGACGGACGCGTCGAATCGGTGTCCGACAGTACCGACCTCGGGTTCGCGGTGCGCGTGATCGTCGACGGCACCTGGGGCTTCGCCTCGCACGCCGACCTCACCACCGGCACCGCCGCCGAGGTGGCGCGCCGCGCGGTCACCGTGGCACAGACCCTGCGCGCACTCAATCGCGAGCGCGTCGAGCTGGCCCCCGAGCCGCGCTACGACGGCGCGGAGTACGTCTCCGCCTACGAGGTGGACCCCTTCGAGGTGCCGACGCCGGAGAAAGTGGCGCTGCTGCTGGACTATTCGGACCGGCTGCAGACCGCCGACGGCGTGGATCACGTGACGGCATCGGTGCTGCAGGTCAAGGAGCAGACCTTCTACGCCGACAGCTTCGGCTCCCGCATCACCCAGCAGCGGGTCCGGCTGCACCCGCAGTTCGAGGCCATCACCGTCGACCCGTCGGCGGGCGTGTTCGAGACCATGCGCACCCTCGCCGCACCGGCCGGGCGCGGCTGGGAGTACGTGACCGGCGCGGACGGAACCTGGGACTGGGCAGGCGAACTCGCGCGGATGCCGGAGTGGCTGGCCGAGAAGGTGAAGGCGCCGACCGTGCAGGCCGGGCCTGCCGACCTGGTCATCGACCCGACCAACCTGTGGCTGACCATCCACGAGTCCATCGGCCACGCCACCGAGTACGACCGCGCCATCGGCTACGAATCCGCCTATGCGGGTACCTCTTTCGCCACCCCCGACCTGCTGGGCACCCTGCGGTACGGCACCCCGATCATGCACGTGACCGGCGACCGCACCCAGCAGCACGGCCTGGCCACGGTCGGCTGGGACGACGAGGGCGTGGCCGGGCAGCGCTGGGATCTGGTGCGCGACGGCGTGCTCGTCGGCTATCAGCTCGATCGCGTGTTCGCGCCCCGCCTGGGTCTCGAGCGCTCCAATGGCTGTTCCTACGCCGATTCCGCACACCACGTGCCGATCCAGCGCATGGCCAATGTGTCGCTGCAACCCGATCCCGACCGCGACACCAGCACCGCCGAGCTCATCTCCCGCGTGGAGAACGGCATCTACATCGTCGGCGACAAGTCGTGGTCGATCGATATGCAGCGCTACAACTTCCAGTTCACCGGCCAGCGCTTCTTCCGCATCCGCAACGGCGAACTGGCCGGGCAGCTGCGCGATGTCGCCTACCAGGCCACCACCACCGACTTCTGGGGTTCGATGGAGGCGGTCGGCGGGCCCTCGACCTGGACGCTGGGCGGGGCGTTCAACTGCGGTAAGGCGCAACCCGGTCAGGTGGCGGCGGTTTCGCACGGCTGCCCCTCGGTCCTGGTGCGCGGCATCACTATTCTCAATACCCGCGCCGAAGCCGGACAGTAGGAAAGGACCGACACGGTGAGTGTGCTCCCCGCCCCCGAGGTCGTCGACCGCGCGCTGCGGGCCTCCCGCGCGGACGAGGCCATGGTGATCGTCACCGACGCCCACGAGGCGTCGCTGCGCTGGGCCGGAAATTCGATGACCACCAACGGTTCCTCGGTCTCGCGGGACTGGGCGGTCGTCTCGGTGTTCCGTGACGGCCCGAACACCGCCCGCGTCGGCAGCGTCAGCTCGACCAGCGTGGATCCCGCCGATATCGAAGCCGTGGTGCGCGCCAGCGAAACCGCCGCCCGCACCGCCGAACCCGCGCGCGACGCCATGCCGCTGCTGCACCCGGACGCCGTCGACGCCGACACCCTCGACAAGCTGCTCGACTGGGACGGCGACCCGGCCACCACCGACATCGGCGTCTTCACCACGCTGGCAACCGATCTCGCCGCCGGCTTCGACGGCGCCGACCGCCTCTACGGTTTCGCCCACCACCAGATGCACTCCACCTGGCTGGGCACCTCCACCGGTCTACGCCGGCGCTGGGTGCAGCCCACCGGCTCGGTGGAGATCAATGGCAAGCGGGGCACGGGCGCGGAGCTGGCCAGCGCCTGGGTCGGCACCGGCACCACCGATTTCGGCGACGTCGACATCCCCGGCCTGCTGGCCGAACTGGCGCGCCGCCTGGACTGGAGCAAGCGCCGCGTCGACCTGCCCGCGGGCCGCTACGAGACGCTGCTGCCGCCCTCGGCGGTCGCCGATCTGATGATCTACATGGCCTGGACCATGGAGGGCCGCGGCGCACACGAGGGCCACACCGCGTTCTCGCGGGCGGGCGGCACCCGAATCGGGGAGCGGCTGACCGGGATTCCGCTCACCCTGTACTCGGATCCGAGCGCGGCCGGGCTCGAGTACCGGCCGTTCGTCGCGACACCGTCGTCGTCGGAGTCGCTGTCGGTGTTCGACAACGGCCTGACCGCGCAGCGCACCGATTGGGTCCGCGAGGGCGTGATCGAGTCACTGGTCTACCCGCGCGCCACGGCCGCCGAATTCGACGCGCCCGTCACGGTGCCGGGCGAGAACCTGCTCATGACCGGCGGCGGCGAGGCCACCCTGCCGGACATGATCGCGCGCACCGAGCGCGGGCTGCTGCTGACCTGCCTGTGGTACATCCGCGAGGTCGATCCGGCGACGCTGCTGCTCACCGGCCTCACCCGCGACGGCGTCTACCTGGTCGAGAACGGTGAGGTCACCGCGGCGGTCAACAACTTCCGCTTCAACGAGAGCCCCCTGGATCTGCTGCGCCGGGTCAGCGAGGCGGGCCGCACCGAGATCACCCTGCCGCGCGAGTGGAAGGACTGGTTCACCCGGACGGCCATGCCGCCCTTGCGGATTCCCGACTTCCACATGTCCTCGGTGAGCCAGGCGACCTAGCCCGGCCCGGCGGCGCCGAACCGAACACCTGAATCCGATTGCCGCCCGGCCCGATCCGCACCGAGACCGTCGGTCGCCGTGCTACTGCGCGTCGAGCCGGGCGGCCAATGTGCGCCGGCGGGCGGTGGCGCTGGCCGACGCCGACCTGTTCGGCTGGGGCTGGCGGGCCACTCGATCGGCATGCAGGGCTTCTTTCTGATCTTCGCGCTGTGGCTGCAGGCGGGTCAGGGCTACACCCCGATGCAGGCCGGTGTGCTCACCGTCGCGTCCTCCGTGGGCGGATTCCTCACCGCGCCTGCCGCCGACGGCCTGGCCGTGAGGTTCGGCCGCTGGATGCTGCTGGCCGGGGCGCTGCTGATGGCGGGTGGTTTCGGCTGGGTCCGGCTGTGCGTGCTGCTGCCCCGCCACACCACCCGCCACGACTGAACAGCATGGCGGTCGGCGTGTGCACCGGTTCGGTTCCGCTCCAGGGTTACCCGACAACTTCTCCGGGCATGAACGATGAGTTGCCGATATCGGCTCCGACTTCATCGCAGAGACGGCAATCCCCCGCCGCTTCGTTCCACCCATGAAGGAGTACGGCAATGAGCAAGGTAGTCACCGGCGCGAGCATGTCCCTCGACGGATACATCGCGGGCCCGGGCGAAACCGGATTCGAGCACCTGTTCGCCTGGTATCAGAGCGGCGATGTCCCGATCCCCAGCACCCACCCCGAGATCCCGTTCAACCTGACCCCCGAAGATGCCGCGTATCTGCGGGCCTGGCTCGACGGGGTCGGCGTCTACATCGTCGGCAAGCGCCTGTTCACCCTGACCGACGGCTGGGGCGGCGTGCACCCGGCGGACAAGCCCATCGTGGTGGTCACCCACACCGTGCCCGACAAGTGGGTCGCCGACCATCCCGACGCGCCCTTCACCTTCGTCACCGGCGGTGTGAAGGAGGCGGTGGAGGTCGCGCGCGGCATCGCCGGCGCGAAGATGGTGGGCGTCAGCGGCGGCAATGTGGCCCGCCAGTGCCTGGAACAGGGCCTGCTGGACGAAATCTGGGTCGATATCGTGCCGGTGCTGCTCGGCGGCGGCGTCCCGCTGCTGGGCGAACTCTCCAACGCGCCGGTCCTGTTGGAGGATCCCGAGATCGTCGCCGGCACCCGCGTCACCCACCTGAAGTACCGCCTCCGCTGAGGCCCTGACCTCGGCCTGCACGGGGCGTGGTTGCGCTGTCGGCGAACCGGTTGTCGTGACGATGGTTTCGCGCGCATCCTGGGATGGAGGCAACGTAATCATGTAATCGGGATGGTGGTCGTCGTGGACGACGAAGCTGCCCTCTCGTCGATGGACGAGAACGCGAACTCAGCGGCATCGACCCCGCAGCCCGGCTTCGGAACCCCCGACGCCGCGGCGATGGACGCCTACTCGCGCACGGTGATCGCGGTCGCCAAATCGGTGACACCGCACGTCGCCAGCGTGCAGACCCGCCGCGGCGGGGGCTCGGCGGTGGTCTTCACCGACGACGGCTTCCTGCTCACCAACGCGCACGTGGTGGGCGAGGCGGCCGACGGAACCGTGGTGTTCGCCGACGGGCTGGAATCGAGATTCGATGTGGTGGGCGTGGATCCGCTCTCGGACCTGGCGGTACTGCGCGCCCGCGGCGGCGCGCCGACCGCGGTGACGCTCGGCGACGCCGACACCCTGGTGGTGGGCCAGCTGGTGGTCGCGGTCGGCAGCCCGCTCGGGCTGGCCGGGTCGGTGACCGCGGGCGTGGTGAGCGCGCTGGGCCGGTCGGTGCCGGTCGGCAATCGCCGCGCCGCCCGCGTGATCGAGGACGTGATCCAGACCGACGCCGCCCTCAACCCCGGCAATTCCGGTGGGGCGCTTGCGGATTCGGCGGGCCGGGTGGTGGGGATCAATACCGCGGTCGCCGGCATCGGCCTGGGCCTGGCGATTCCCATCAATGCCACCACCCGCCGCATCATCAGCACCCTGCTCACCGAGGGCCGGGTCCGACGCGCCTACCTGGGCGTGGTCGGGGTGCCCGCACCGCTGCCCACCGCGGTGGCCGCCCGCACCGGGCAGGACGCCGGGCTGCGCATCGTCGAGGTGGTGCGCGGCGGCCCGGCCGAGCGCGCCGGACTGCGGCGCGGCGATCTGATGCTCAGCATCGCGCGCACCGAAATCCGTGACGCACAGGGGATTCAGCGGCAGCTGTTCGCCGACGCCATCGGCCGCTCGCTGCCGGTGACGGTGCTGCGCAACGGCGCGATGGTGGATGTCATCGCGGTGCCGGTAGAACTGACCGCCGACTGAATCGGCCCGCAGTCACGATGCCGAGCGCTGGTCCGCGTGGCCCGGCTGCCAGATCTCGGCGAGCTCGTCGAGCGGGATGTCCAGTGCGCGGCTCAGGGCCACCACGGTCCCGAACGCCGGGGTGGGCAGCCGGCCCGATTCGATCTTCCGCAGCGTCTCCGGTGAAATGCGCGCGCTCGCGGCCACCTCCAGCAGCTCCCGGCCGCCACGGGCGGCACGCAGCGCGGCGCCCAGGCGCCGACCGGCTTCCAGCTGGGCGGGGGTTAGGGGCAGTCGGACCATGCCCGCCACCCTACGGTTGGTATTTAAATACCGCAACCCGCTATGGTCGGTATAAAAATACCGAAACGAGGAGGTTGTCATGGTGGAGCTCAAGAGCCCGGCCGAGATCGAACGCATGCGGGTGACCGGGCAGTTCGTGGCCGGAGTGCTGAGCGAACTGCGGGAGAAGGCGCAGATCGGGGTGAATCTGCTGGAACTGGAGGCCGTCGTGCGCGACCGAATCCGCGAGCGCGGCGCGGTCTCCTGCTACTGGGACTACTCCCCCTCGTTCGGACGCGGCCCGTTCCGCAACACCGTCTGTCTCTCGGTCAACGACGCCGTGCTGCACGGACTTCCGTTCGATTACGCCCTGCGCGACGGCGATGTGCTGAGCATGGATCTGGCGGTGAGCATCGACGGCTGGGTCGCCGACTCCGCGGTCACCACCATCGTCGGCACCCCCGATCCGGAGGACGCGCGCCTGGTCCGCGCCACCGAGCAGGCCCTCGACGCGGCCATCGCGGCGGCGCGGCCCGGCAACACCATCGGCGACCTGTCCGCGGCCATCGCACAGGTCGCCCGCGCCGGCGGCTACCCCATCAACACCGAATTCGGCGGCCACGGCCTGGGCCGCACCATGCACGAGGACCCCCACGTACCCAACGAGGGCCGCGCCGGGCGCGGCTTCCGGCTGCGCCCCGGCCTCACCCTCGCCATCGAACCCTGGTTCGCGCGCGGCACCGACCGCATCGTCACCGACCCGGACGGCTGGACCCTGCGCGCGGCCGACGGTTCGCGCACCGCGCACTCCGAGCACACGATCGCCATCACCGACGCGGGCCCGCAGGTCCTCACCCGCGCGGCGTGACCGGTCCGGCCTGGGCGCGGAAACCCGGACGGCACGTCGGATTTCCGCGCCCGGCCGCGTGACGGGGATCGACGTCCGGGCTACGCGGATGCCCGGCGGATCCCGGCGTCACGGTCTCGGGACCGCAACGACGCCGCCCATCTAAGCGCCCGCTTAGTCTACATGTGACCGGAGCCACGTCACCCCCACCGGCCGGGCGTCCCTCGCGCCCGGCCGGTGATCGAGTGAAACACTCTCTGGGAGATACTCATTCGATGGGTAACGACGACATCGCGCCGATCACCGGGGACGGCATCCGCGACACCGCCGCCGACGGCTCTCGTGACACCGCCGCGGTGGCGCACCTGGAGCTCACCCAGCGCCGCTTCCCCGAGGGCCAGCGCCGGATCTTCCTGGCCGCCATCGACGCCTTCGCCGAGCGCGGCTTCCACGCCACCACCACCCGCGACATCGCCGCCCGCGCCGGGCTGAGCCCCGCGGGCCTGTATGTGCACTTCGGCTCCAAAGAGGAAGTGCTCTACCGCATCTCGCTGTCGTCCATGCGCCTGACCCAGCAGGTCGCGGTGGCCGCGTCCGCCGGTTCCGGCAGCGCCGCCGACCATCTCAGCGCCGTGGTGCGTGATCTGACCGTCTGGCATGCCGAGCACGCCGCCTCGGTGCGCGTGGTCCTGCACCACATGACCGACCTGACCCCCGAGCACCGCTCCGAGGTCGTCGACCTCCAGGTCGCCATTCACCGCCTGGTCCGCGATCTCGTGAGCCAGGGCCTCGCCGACGGCGTCTTCGACGTCGCCGACACCAATGCCGTCACGCTGGCGCTGATGTCGCTGTGCGTGGACACCGCACGCTGGTACCAGAAGGACTACCGCCGCTCCCCCGAGGAGATCGGCGCCGACTATGCGGCGCTCGCGCTGCGGATGGTCGGGGCGAATCCCGCCTAGCCCGCTCGGCCGGCCGCGGGTAGGCCTGCCATCACCAGATCGACTGCGCCGCTGACGTATTCGGGCGTCAGGGGCTCGCCGCGCAGCAGCAGCCGGAACCAGATCGCGCCGGCGAGCAGGTCCATGATCGCCGCGGGATCGCAGGTCGCGGCCAGTTCACCCCGGGCCATCGCGCGCTGGAACACCGGCTGCTCGCGGCCGAGCCGGTCGGCGAAGAACGACGCCCCGACCGCCGCCAGGTGCGGGCGCGCCGGGGCGGCCGCCAGCACGGCGATCGCGATGGGTGCGGTCGCCTCGGCGGTCAGCAGCCCCGCGATCGACTGCGCGAGCGCCAGTAGATCGCCCCGCAGGCTGCCGGTGTCCGGCACCGGGAAGGCCAGTACGTCGGAGTCGATCAGCGCCGCGGCCAGCAGCGCGTCCTTGGCCGGCCACCACCGGTACAGCGTCGTCTTGTTCACCTTCGACCGGTCGGCCACCGCCTCCATGGTCAGCCCGTCATAGCCCTTGGCAGCCAGCAGCTCCAGGGTCGCCCCGAAGATCGCCTCGGCCTGTCGCGGCCTGCCCGCCGATCGCCGTCCCGGTGTCGTCACTCCCCCAAAATACAACACAACGTTGCGTTGTGTCCCCGGCACTGCTTTCATGGAAACGCAACGCGGCGTTGCATTTCGATTCGGGAGGTAGTCATGACGAGAACGCCGGTCCTGCTGGTCCACGGCATTCGGCTGAGCAGCACCTGCTGGGTGGAGGTCGGCGAGCATCTCACCCCGCAGCGCCCGGTCCTGGCGATCGATCTACCCGGCCACGGCACCCGCCGTGGTGAGCGCTTCACGCTGCCGGGCGCGGTCGAGGCCGTGCGCGCGGGTCTCGATCGACTCGGCGGATCCGCGCTGGTCGTAGGCCATTCCTTGGGCGGTCTCACCACCATCGCGGCCGCGGCCGCCCATCCGGACCAGGTAGCGGGCGCGATGCTCGTCGGCGCCACCCTGGTCCCGGGGCCCGCACTGGCGACCCCGTTCCGGCTCATGCATCGCGTCCTCTCGTCCCGGCCCGACGGCGGACAGGCCCTCAGCGAGAAGGTCTTCGACCGTGCGGTGGCACCCCGGGTCGCCGCGGCGATCGCCCGCGGCGGCATCGCCACCGAGGTGATTCCGGATGTGCTCGCCGCCGTATCCGGTTTCGATCCGGTTGCCGCGCTGGCGACCTACCCGGGCCCGGTGCGCCTGATCAATGGCGGCCACGACCACTTCCGCCTGGGCGAGCAGCGTTTCCTGCGTGCCTGCCCGAACGGCCGGCTCCTGATCGTGCCGCGCGCGGGCCACTATCTGCCGCTCACCCATGCCGCGACGGTCGCCGACCTGGTCGCAGACTTCGCGGCGCCGCGAGACACCACCCACGAAGCCGCCTCCGCGCACTAGGCGCCGAACGGGTCAGCCACGCCGGTCGGTTCGCGACCCACGGTCCGGACCCGACCGGGATCCCCGCCCGTACGCGGCGCGTGATCCGCGTCGTACGCCGGTTCCGGATAGGCTGCGGAGGTGGACAACCCGTTCGGGCCCGTGGGCACCGCGAACTACGTCAATCTCGTCACCTACAAGAAAGACGGCACGCCGGTCGGCACGCCGGTGTGGGCCGCGCTCGACAATGGCCGCCTCTATGTCTGGACCGTCACCGACAGCTGGAAGGTCAAGCGTGTCCGTCGCAATCCCGAGGTCACCGTGCAGGCGTGCGATCTGCGCGGCAAGACCCGCGGCGAGATCGTGAAGGGCAGCGCGACCGTACTCGACGCGGCCGGCACCGAGCGGGTGCGCGATCTCATCAAGCGCCGCTACGGCATTCAGGGCTGGCTGGGCATCACCCTGAGCAAGGTGCGTCGCGGCAGCGCGGGCACCATCGGCATCGAAATCGTTCCGGCGTAACGGTATTCGCGCACAGCACGGCCGCCGGACCGGCTCGACCGGTCCGGCGGCCGTGCGTGTTTCCGCCCCTGGTTCGAGCTAGGGTTGATCCCCGGCGATGATCGCGCCGAGGAGTCCGCCGACACCGCAGCCGACAATGCCCGCAGGGCCGAGCAGGCGCATCCATGGGATACGCCGGAACACTGCAACTCGATTACGCATACGCGAGGGCGCGGCGAATCGGGGAAATTCCCACATCGAATTATCGGACCCGGCAACGCCTTTGGAACGTTACCGGGTGTCCCGGTGCCTGGTGACGAGTACGAAGTCCGCCCCGAACGCGACACCGGGACGATTCTCATGATCCCCTCGGGCCGGAGGGCAGGGAAGACCGAGGTGCCGGGGTTGTCCGCCCTTGTCCTGCGCGTCACCCCGGCATGCCGCGACCGATCGAACAGACCGGTCGAATTCGATTACTCCAGTTCGCCTTCGGTTTCCAGATAGATCTGCCGCAGCCGATCCAGGGTGTCGCTTTCGGGCTGTTCCCAGAGTTTCCGCTCCGCCGCCTCCAGCAAGCGCTCCGCAATACCGTGCAGCGCCCAGGGATTCGACTGCTCCATGAACTTCCGATTGGTCTCGTCGAAAACATAGGATTCCGCGAGCTTTTCGTACATCCAGTCGGCGACCACATTCGTGGTGGCGTCGTAGCCGAACAGATAGTCGACGGTGGCGGCCATTTCGAACGCGCCCTTGTACCCGTGCCGGCGCATGGCCTCGAGCCAGCGCGGATTCACCACGCGCGCCCGGAACACCCGGGTGGTCTCCTCGGACAGGGTGCGGGTGCGCACCGCGTCCGGGCGGGTGCTGTCGCCGATGTAGGCCTCGGGATTCTTGCCGGTCAGCGCGCGTACCGCCGCGACCATGCCGCCGTGGTACTGGAAATAGTCGTCGGAGTCGGCGATGTCGTGCTCGCGGGTGTCAGTGTTCTTGGCCGCCACCGCGATTCGCCGGTACGCCGTGCGCATGTCGTCCGCGGCGGGCGCGCCGTCCAGGTCGCGGCCGTAGGCGAAACCGCCCCAGGCCGTGTACACCTGGGCCAGATCATCATCAGTGCGCCAGCTCTTGGAATCGATGAGCTGCAGCAGGCCCGCACCGTAGGTGCCCGGCTTGGAGCCGAAAATCCTTGTGGTGGCCCGGCGTTCGTCCCCGTGCTCGGCCAGGTCGGCCTGGGCGTGGGCACGGACATAATTGGATTCGGCGGGCTCGTCGAGCTCGGCCACCAATCGCACCGCGTCGTCCAGCAGCGCGAGTACGTGCGGGAAGGCGTCACGGAAGAAGCCGCTGATACGCACGGTCACGTCGATGCGCGGCCGGCCCAGCTCCTCGAGCGAGACGGCCTCGAGCCGGGTGACGCGGCGGCTGGCCTCGTCCCACACCGGCCGCACGCCCAGCAGCGCGAACACCTCGGCGATATCGTCGCCGGAGGTGCGCATGGCCGAGGTACCCCACACCGACAGGCCCACCGAGCGCGGGTACTCGCCATGGTCTGCCAGGTACCGTGCGAGCAGCGAATCCGCCATGGCCTGACCGGTTTCCCAGGCCAGCCGCGACGGCACCGCCTTCGGGTCGACCGAGTAGAAGTTGCGGCCGGTCGGCAGCACATTGATCAGGCCGCGCAGCGGCGATCCGCTCGGCCCGGCCGGAATGAAGCCGCCGTTGAGCGCGTGCAGGATTCGTGAGATCTCGATGCCGGTCTGCCGCAACCGCGGCACCACCTCGGTCGCCGCGAAGCCCAGCACCTTGCGCACCTCGGCCAGGCGGGCCGGGACCTCGGTGATCCCGGCCGCATCGGCGAGCTCGCCGGCCAGCAGGGTCTCGGTGACCGCGTCGATGGAGTCGACATCCCAGTCGACCTCCTGCATGGTCAGCACCAGTTCGCGCGCCAGCTTCTCGAACGCGTCCACCCGTTCGCGGGCCTCGTCCCCGGATTCACTGAGCCCCAGCGCTTCTCGCAGCCCGGGGACATTGACCTCGCCGCCCCACAGCTGGCGGGCACGCAGCATGGCCAGCACCAGGTCGACCTCGGCCTCACCCGCCGGAGCCTGGCCGAGAATGTGCAGGCCGTCGCGGATCTGCACGTCCTTGATCTCGCACAGCCAGCCGTCGACGTGCAGCAGCATGTCATCGAAGGATTCCTCGTCCGGCCGCTCGGTCAGGCCCAGATCGTGGTCCATCTTGGCCGCGCGCATGAGCGTCCAGATCTGCTGGCGGATGGCGGGCAGCTTGGCCGGGTCGAGCGCGGAGATATTGGCGTGCTCGTCGAGCAACTGCTCCAGACGCGAGATGTCGCCGTAGGTTTCGGCGCGCGCCATGGGCGGGATCAGGTGGTCGACCAGGGTGGCGTGGGCGCGCCGCTTGGCCTGGGTGCCCTCGCCCGGGTCGTTCACCAGGAACGGGTAGATCAGCGGCAGGTCGCCGAGGGCGGCATCGGTGCCGCACGAGGCCGACATGCCGAGGGTCTTGCCCGGCAGCCACTCCAGATTGCCGTGCTTGCCCAGGTGCACCACGGCGTCGGCGGCGAAGCCCTCCGGCGCGGCCAGCCAGCGGTAGGCGGCCAGGTAGTGGTGGCTCGGCGGCAGATCCGGGTCGTGATAGATGGCCACCGGGTTCTCCCCGAACCCGCGCGGCGGCTGCACGATGAGCACCACATTGCCGAAACGCAGTGCGGCGATGACGATCTCGCCCTTCGGGTCCGCGGACCGGTCGACATAGAGCTCGCCCGGCGGCGGTCCCCACGCCTCGATCACGGCCGCGCGCAAATCCTCCGGCAGCGTCTCGAACCACCGCGTGTACAGGTCGGCGCCGATGCGAATCGGGTTGCCCTCCAGCTGTTCGGCGCTGAGCCAGTCCGGATCCTGCCCACCCGCGGCGATGAGCGCGTGGATCAGCGCGTCGCCGTCGGCCTCTTCCAAGCCCGGGATCTCCCCCGCCGCGCCGAGATCGTAACCGGCGAGCCGCATTTCGGTGAGCAGCCGGATGGCGCTGGCAGGCGTGTCCAGGCCGACCGCATTGCCGATCCGGGCATGCTTGGTCGGATACGCCGACAGCACCAGGGCGACCTTCTTCCGGTCCGCCGGAATGTGCCGCAGCCGCGCATACCGCACCGCGATGCCCGCCACCCGCGCCGCGCGCTCGGCATCGGGCACATACGTCGACAGCCCGTCGGCGTCGAACTCCTTGAACGAGAACGGCACCGTGATGATCCGCCCGTCGAACTCCGGCACCGCCACCTGCGTGGCCACATCCAGCGGAGACAGGCCGTCGTCATTGGCCTCCCACTGCTCGCGACCGCTGGTCAGGCAGAGGCCCTGCAGGATCGGCACATCCAGATCCGCGAGCGCGCCCACATCCCACGCCTCGTCGTCGCCGCCCGCCGACGCGGTCGCGGGCTTGGTGCCGCCGGCCGCCAGCACCGTCACCACGAGCGCGCCTGCGGTGCGCAGTTCGGCCAGCAGTTCCGGTTCCGCGGTGCGCAGCGAGGCGCAGTACACCGGCAGCGCCCGCGCGCCCTTGTCCTCGATGGCCGAGCACAGCGCATCGATGTAGCCGGTGTTCCCGGCCAGATGCTGGGCGCGGTAGTAGACCACCGCTACGGTCGGGGCGTCCGCCCCGACCGGACGCGAATCCCGTTCCAGCGCACCCCAGCTCGGCATCTCCACCGGCGGCTCGAAGCCGTGCCCGGTGAGCAGCACCGTGTCGGACAGGAAGTTGTGCAGCTGCAGCAGGTTTCGCGGGCCGCCCGCCGCCAGGTAGTTGTGGGCGTCGGCGGCCACGCCGCCCGGCACCGTGGAGCACTCCATGAGCTCGGCGTCCGGCGCGATCTCACCGCCGAGTGCGACCAGCGGAATCCCGCTGGCGCGCACCGTCTCCAGGCCCGGCTCCCAGGCGCGTTTGCCGCCGAGGATGCGCACGATCACCAGCTCGGCGCCGTCGAGCAGGGCGGGCAGGTCCGCCGGCAGCAGGCGCGCGGGATTGGCGAGCCGATACTCGGCGCCGCTCGCACGCGCGCTCAGCAGGTCGGTGTCGGAGGTGGACAGCAGCAGGATCACAGGTTTCAGGCCTTCCTAGGGTGACGCGCCCAGCACGGTTCGGCGCCCGCCGGGAAGGTCTGACTGTCACAGTGGCGCGACCGCACCGGAATTGCACCGGATTCTTCCGTTCGACGAGCTCGCCGATGCTATCGCGCCGACTCCGCGGGGCCGCTATCGCGCCCGGATCACAGTGCGGCAAAGGCTCCTCCGAGCTTCTTCGTGCGCAACTGGACGCCGCGTACGCTGCCCGTATGCCAACCACTCCAGGATGGGTCAGGCGGAACCGCTTTGCTGCCTGGTCGGGATACTTTTGCGTATTGGTTGCCTTCGCAACGCTGGCCATGGCCCTCACGGCCGCCGGCACCGGTCACACCGAGTGGGCCATGCTCGCCGGCATCGTCTGCGCCGCGACCATCCTGTTCGGCATCACGGTCATGACCACCACCGTCCACCGCGACCACGTCGACCACCACAACGTCCCGAGCCTCCTCAACGACACCTGGGAATCCACCCCCGCCTTCGCCCGCCGCCGCGGCGCCCCACTGGCCATCGAACCGCATCGCATGCGCTGACCCACCCGACCTTCCACCACGATTCCGGGGCTCACACCCCGGAATCCTGCTGTCCGGGGACAGCACTCCGCGCCGCACAGCCTGAAACGGCGCGCACGACAGCTGGCGACGGCGAGGCGGGCGGCGACCTCGGCGTCGTAGGCGTGGCGGGCGCCGACGCCAGCCCAGGCGGATCACCATGGCGACGACCACCACCAGCAGGACGCATCCCCGCCCTGAAAGACCAACTGCGGCTTCGTGATCCATGCTCCAGGTTCGGCACGGACCGATTCGCGCACGACACATGCTCAGATCGCAATATCTATAGATGTGGATACTTGTGGGTGCTGGTCCGTCCCGGTCCCGGCCCGTAGGTGCCCGACCTCGGCGTCCTCCGTAGGCTGGGGACGTCATGACGCGAACCGATCCCGATTCCTGCCCGGGCGTGCTGCGCCTGCACCAAGCGGCCGATGGTCCCCTCGCTCGCATCCGGGTGCCGGGCGGACACCTCTCCCCCGGCCAGGTGCAGGCCCTGGCCGCCGCGGCCGTCGATCTGAGCGACGGCAATATCGAGCTCACCTCCCGCGGCAATGTGCAGTTCCGGCAGGTGCGGGATGCGGCCGCGCTCACCGAGCGGCTGACCGACGCGGGCCTGTTACCCAGCGCGACGCACGAGCGGGTGCGGAACATCGTCGCCTCTCCGCTGTCCGGGCGGGTCGGCGGATGGACCGATGTGCATCCCCTGGTGCCGGCGCTCGACGAAGGTTTGCGGGCGCATCCGCGACTGGCCGACCTGCCCGGCCGGGTGCTGTTCACCCTCGACGACGGTCGCGGGGATGTCAGCGGACTGGGCGGGGATATCGGTGTGCACGCGCTCGACGAGAACACCTACGCACTCCTGTTGGCAGGCAAGGACTCCGGTATCCGCGTATCCCCTGCCGACGCGGTGGATCTCATGCTCACCGCGGCGCACGGTTTCCTGGAGCTGCGCGACGGCCAGTGGCGGTTGCACGAGATCCCGGACGGCGGCGCCCGACTGACCGATCACCTGCTGACCGCCCGGCCCGGCCTCGACGCGTCCGGCGACCCCGTCGAACTGCCGGTGCGCCAGGACATTCCGATCGGCTGGCTGAATCAGGACGATGACCGGGTCGCGCTCGGCGCGGGCGTGCGCCTCGGCTCGCTGCCCGCCCGCACCGCCGAATTCATCGCCGCCGTCGAGCGTCCCGTGTTCCTCACCCCGTGGCGCAGCCTGGTCCTCACCGATCTCGACGAATGGACGGCCGAGCAGGTGGTCCGCGTCCTCGCCCCCATGGGCCTGATCTTCGACGCCAACTCCCCCTGGCTGCTGGTCAGCGCCTGTGCCGGCCGCCCCGGCTGCGCCAAGTCGCTCACCGACGTCCGCGCCGACGCCACGGACGCCGTGGACACCGGCCGTGCAGTCCCCACCGGCGCACCACAATTCGCGCGCGAAGGCCTCGACGCCGATGACATCGTGGCCGCCGGCCGCCAGCACTGGTCCGGCTGCGACCGCCGCTGCGGCCGCCCCAAGGGCGCGGTCACCGACATCATCGCAACGACCGACGGCTACCGCATAGTCCCGTCCACATAGGCCGAGGTCGCCGTCACCGAGTAAGAACCCGCGTCTGCCCCCGCCGGGCCCGCCCGCGACACCGGTCAACCCCGTCTGCCGCCCCGGCAACGCGCACCTGCCGTGCCAGGCCATTCGCACTGCCCGGCGGGCACGCTGCCCAGGCCGCACTACCACGAAATCCCGCTGGGCATGCCGCCGCGGCTTGTCGCGCATGCTGGTGCACAGTGGGTCCTAGGCAGCGGCGAGCATCGGAGACGGGAGGCGGTCATGGCTGTGCCTGAGGTCAGCGATGAAGAGATCGCGGCGATGTCCGACGACGAGCGGCGGGAGCTGATCGGGCGTTTGCGGCTGCCGCCCGAGCGGGTGCTGCCGCGGCCGGAGGTGGTGCGGGTACATCGGCGGGTTCGGTTGGCGCTCATGGTCGGCGGCTGTCTCGCGCTGATCCCGTGGATCGTGTACCTGGGGTTCTCGCTGCCGGCGGAGTATCACGCGCAGAACTGGTCGCTGGCCTGGATCGGGTTCGACATCGCGCTGGTGCTGATGATGGCGACCACCGCCTACCTGGGCTGGAAGCGGCGGGTGGTGCTGCTGCTCCCCGCCTTCGGCACCGGGCTGCTACTGCTGGTGGACGCCTGGTTCGACATCGTGACCGCCGATGCCCGGGACGTGTGGGTGTCGGCGGGCACGGCGATCCTCGGTGAGATCCCGCTGGCGCTGTTACAGATCACCGGTGCGATCCTGCTGCTGCGCTTCCTGATCCTGGCGCACCCGCTGCACGATCCGGCGGTTACTCCGTTCCGGACCCGGCTGCCGTTCTGACCCGGTGCAATTCGAGCGTGCAGCACTTCACGCTGCCGCCGGACTTGAGCAACTCCGACAGGTCGATCCCGATCGGCTGGTAGCCGCGGGCCCGCAGCTGCTCGGCCAGGCCGACTGCCTTCTCGCTGAGGAAGACGTGGTAGCCGTCGCAGACGCCGTTGAGGCCCAGCACATTCGCGTCCTCCTCGTCGGCGATGAGGGCGTCCGGGTACAGGCCGGCCAGCAGCCGGGCGCTGGGCCCGCTGAAGGCGCCCGGGTAGTACGCGACGGTGTCGTCGAGCACCATGAGCGCGGTGTCGAGGTGATAGAACCGCGGATCCACCAGATCCAGCGAGACGACCGGTAGTCCGAAGAACTCCGCCACCTCCTCGTGCGCGCCGGGAGCGCTTCGGAATCCGGTCCCGGCGAGGATCCGGTCGGCGGCGATGGCGAAATCACCTTCGCCCTCATTGGTTTCGCGGGCGGCGGCCACCGTGGCGAATCCGCGGGCCGCCATCCACGCGTGGAAGGCCGGACCTTCCTGTGCGCGTTCGGGATTGGCGAAACGGGCCGAGAGCGCCCGGTCTCCGATGACGAGTCCGCCATTGGCGGCGAACACCATATCGGGCAGTCCGGCAACCGGTTCGATGACCTCGACCCGATGCCCGTGCGCCTCGTAGGCGGCGCGCAGCCCGTCCCACTGGGCCAGGGCCAGGGCGCGGTTCACCGGGTCGGAGGTGTCCATCCACGGATTGATGGCGTAGGTGACATCGAAGTGTTCCGGGCGGCACATGAGATAGCGGCGGGGAACGGGCCGGCGGGCGGCGGGATCACGGGCGGGCAGCGTGGCTACGGACGTCAACGAGACTCCCTCGGAAGCGGCGCGGACGGGGCTGATCTGAAGGTAGGTGGCGTACCGTTGTGCTCGAAATAGCGAATCGTTGCGCTGATCGCGGGATGAGTGGCGATTCGTTGCGTGCCACCCATGCGTGCGCATCTTTGCGAAAGGGGCGAGCATGGACGAGCTGGACCGGCAGATCCTGGCGCATCTGCTCAAGCACGCGCGCGCCTCGTTCCAGGACATCGGCTCCGAGATCGGCCTGTCCGCGCCCGCGGTCAAGCGGCGGGTCGACAAGATGGTGGCGGGCGGGCAGATCACCGGTTTCACCGCGGTGGTGAACCCGGCCGCGCTGGGGTGGCGCACCGAGGCGTATGTCGAAGTCTTCTACCGCGACAACATCTCCCCCGCCGAACTGCGCCGCAGCCTCGAACCCATTCCGCAGGTGGTGGGGGTGTGGACGATCGCCGGTGAGGCCGACGCCCTGGTGCATGTGATGGCCACCGATATGGCCGAGATCGAGGCGACCGTCGAGCGTATTCGCGAGAACGCGCGGGTCGGGCGCACCCGCAGCAATATCGTCATGTCCCGGCTGCTCGAACGGCCCCGCACGTGATCCGGTCCGGTCGCGAACGGTCCACTGTGCCAGCTGAACCCCGTCGCGAGGCGGCCCGAACCCGGTCGCCAGGTGCCGGCGCACGACCCGCTCAGCGCGGCCCCGACGGCGAAATCTAGGGTGGACTCCATGTCCGACGTGCGTGCCAGCTACCTCAAAGACGGGGCCGAGATCTATCGGCGCTCGTTCGCGACCATCCGGGCCGAGGCCGATCTGACCCGTTTCCCGGCGGACGTGTCGCAGGTGGTGGTGCGCATGATCCACGCCTGCGGGCAGGTGGATCTGTCCGGTGACGTCGAGTTCAGCACCGATGTGGTGGCCAAGGCGCGGGCCGCGCTGCAGGGCGGCGCGCCGATCCTGTGCGACGCCAAGATGGTCGCCTCGGGCGTGACCCGCAAGCGGCTGCCCGCCGGCAACGACGTGCTGTGCCTGCTCGACGATCCCCGGGTGCCGGAGCTGGCGGCCCGCATGGACAACACCAGATCGGCTGCGGCGCTGGAACTGTGGAGCGACCGGCTGGACGGCGCGGTGGTGGCGGTCGGCAATGCGCCGACCGCGCTGTTCCACCTGCTGGACATGCTGGACGCCGGCGCGCCCCGGCCCGCCGCCGTGCTCGGCATTCCGGTCGGGTTCATCGGGGCCGCGGAATCCAAGCAGGCCCTGGCCGAATACGGCGGTGTCGAATTCCTGACCGTGCGGGGCCGGCGCGGCGGCAGCGCCATCACCGCCGCCGCCCTCAATGCGATTGCGAGCGAACAAGAATGAGCAAGCTCTGGGGTGTCGGGCTCGGACCCGGCGATCCGGAACTGGTGACGGTCAAGGCCGCGCGGATCATCGGCGAGGCCGATGTCATCGCCTTCCACAGTGCCCGCCACGGCCGCAGCATCTCCCGCGCCATCGCGGCCCCCTACATGCGCGCGGGTCAGCTCGAGGAGCACCTGGTCTACCCGGTGACCACCGAGACCACCGACCACCCGGGCGGCTATCAGGGCGCGATCGACGAGTTCTACGAACGCGCGGCCGGGGTGCTGGCCGGCCATCTCGCCGCGGGCCGCACCGTCGCCCTGCTCGCGGCCGGTGACCCGCTGTTCTACAGCTCGTTCATGCACATGCACCGGCGCCTGGCCGACCGCTTCGACACCGAGATCATCCCCGGCGTCACCTCGGTCAGCGCCGCCTCCGCCGCCCTGGGTACCCCCCTGGTGGAAGGCGACCAGGTCCTCACCGTGCTGCCCGGCACCATGCCCACCGAGGAACTGACCCGCCGCCTGCGCGAAACCGACGCGGCCGCCATCATGAAGCTGGGCCGAACCTACCCCGGTGTCCGCCAGGCCCTTTCCGACTCCGGGCGTCTCGGCGACGCCTACTACGTCGAACGCGCCAGCTCGACCCGCCAGCGGGTGCTGCGCGCCGCGGAGGTCGACGAAGCGAGCGTCCCCTACTTCGCGATCACGATAGTGCCGGGCCCCGAACCCGCGACGCGGATCGCGCTGACGGCCGACAGTGCGCCCACATCCTCCGAAACAACTGGTGCCACTACGGATTCCGGTATCACCTCCGCGACGAACGGCCGCCCGCGGACCGCGGCCGCCCATGCCCCCGCAGCGGGCGTCGCCGGTGGCGAACCTCGCGCGGCGGGACAGGTCGGCGAGGTCGTGGTGGTGGGTCTCGGTCCGGGCGCGGAGGCATGGACCACGCCGGAGGTTCGGCAGGCGCTGGCCGAGGCGACCGACATCGTCGGGTACACCACGTATGTGAACCGGGTGCCGGTGCGTCCGGGGCAGCGGCGGCACGCCAGTGACAATCGGGTCGAATCCGAGCGCGCCGGAATGGCTTTGGACATGGCCAAGCAGGGCGCGAAGGTCGTGGTCGTCTCCTCGGGCGATCCGGGCGTGTTCGCCATGGCGGCGGCGGTGATCGAGGAGTCGGCGGATCCGCAGTGGCGGGAGGTGCCGGTGCGGGTGCTGCCCGGCGTGACCGCAGCCAGTGCGGTGGCCAGCCGGATGGGCGCGCCGCTGGGGCACGATTTCGCCATGATCTCGCTGTCGGATCGGCTCAAGCCGTGGGAGACGGTGGCGCAACGGATTTCGGCGGTGGCGTCGGCGGATATGGCGTTCGCCGTGTACAACCCCGCATCGTCGCAGCGCACCTGGCAGGTGGCGGCCATGCGCGACCTCGTGCTCGAGCATCGGAAGCCGCAGACGCCGGTGGTGATCGGCCGCGATGTGGGCGGCCCGGCCGAGTCGGTGCGGGTGGTGACGCTGGCGGAGTTGGATCCGGCCGAGGTGGACATGCGGACCCTGTTGATCATCGGCGCGTCGACCACCACGGTGTTCGACGCGGCCGGTGGACCCCGGGTGTTCACGTCGCGCCGCTACGGAGACTAATATTCCACTGTAGAACGTAGGCTGGAAGGAGTGCCGGTGCCTGAAGACAATGCTCGACGCCCGCTCAACTCGACGGCCGCGTCCCTACTCGGATTCCTCCACCAGGGCGAATTGTCCGGGTGGGATCTGGTGGCGCTGGCCCAGGATCGCATCGGCGACTTCTGGACCATCACCCAGAGCCAGGTCTACCGCGAACTGGCCACCATGCACCAGAACGGATTGGTGGACAAGGGTGCGGCCGGCGCCCGCGACCGCACCCCCTACCGGATCACCGAGGACGGCCGGGAGGCCTTCGCCGAGTGGATCGCCCGCGATCCCGGCGCGGAGACCATCCGGGTGCCGCTGCTGCTGACCCTCTCCTTCGGCGAGTTCGTCGACCCCCAGCGGCTCGAACGCATCGTCGCCACCGGCCGCACCGTCCACGAGCAGCGCCTGTCCGGCTACCTGTCCGGCCACGACGAACAGCGTATGTCGCCCTACGAACGGGCCACCCTGGATTTCGGCATCCGCTACGAGCGCGCCGTGCTGGAGTGGTTCGATCGGCTGCCGGAGCTGCTCGACCGCACCAGCCGCCTGTCCTGAGCCCGGGCCGGCCTAGCTTCCCGTTCCATGCCGGGCGCGCAGCCAATCCCAGGCTGCCGCAACGGTTTCCACCTGCTCCGCGCCCGCGGGCAGTGGCGGCCGGTCGATCATCACGACCGGTATGCCGAGCTCGCGCGCGGCGGTGAGTTTGGCCTCGGTCAGCGCTCCCCCGCTGTCCTTGGTCACCATGACGTCGATGCGCTGCTGGGTCAGCAGCGCGATCTCGTCGGCGACGCTGAAAGGCCCACGGGCGAGCAGCAATTCGCGATCGACCGGCATCGCCCCGTCGGGCGGGTCGATGGCCCGGATCAGGAACCACGCGTCCGAGTGCGCGAACGCGGCCACGCCCTGGCGGCCGATGGTGAGGAAAACCCGTTTCCCCAGGGCTGCGGCGGCTTCCGCCGCGAGCGCCAGGTCCGGAACGCGCATCCATCGATCCCCGGGCTGCTCGGCCCATCCCGGCCGCCGCACGTGCAGCACCGGTATCCCCAGACTCGCGGCCGCGGCCGCGGCATTGGCGGTGATGCCCCCGGCGAACGGGTGCGTGGCATCCACCACGACCTCGATTCCATTGCCGTGCAACCACTCCCGCAGACCGGCGACGCCCCCGAAGCCCCCCACGCGCACCTCGCCGACCGGCAGCAGGGGGTCGCGCACGCGCCCGGCGAGCGAGGACACGATGTCGAATCCTCGCTCGCCCGACGCGATGTCGGCGAGTTCCCGGGCTTCCCGGGTGCCGCCGAGAATCAGCGTTTTCAGGGCTGCCCGCTGAAATAGGCCGAGCCCGAGTCGATCAGCGGCTGTCCGCCGACGATCAGCAGTCCGATGATCGCGCCGGGAATCGCGCCGATCCCGAACAGGAAGGCGCCCAGGATGCCGCCGATGATGCCGCCCAGCGCGGCGTGCTGCAGCTGACCGAAGAAGTCGGCCTGCGAATCGATGTCCTTGGCGGTCGACACCGGTGCCGAGACCGAGGTCAGGGTCAGCTGGGTGCCCGCGGTGTCGATGGCGGCGGTGAGGCCGTACTGCTTGCCCGCCAGCGTGCCGTTCAGCGGCACCTGGGTCACCACATCACCGGCCTGGTTCTTCAGGAACACGGTCTGGCTGGCCGCATCCAGGCTGAACCGGCCGCCGGTCACCTGGGTGACGATGTCGTTCGCGTCGGTGAGCGCCACGCTGTAGTCGACGCCCTGCTGGCTGCCGTGCAGCGTCGACGGGGACTGCTCCACCGCCGGAGCGGGGTCGACGGGGACGGCGTAACCGGTGCCCGCGGCGATACCGGTCGCGGCGGCGGCAATGAACGCGGTGGCCACGAACTTTGTGTACTTCATGGAAGTCATCGATCTCCAAATAGTCTGAATCGAACCCGATAACAATCGGGTCACGGGGATTCACACTACCGTTGGTTTACGCACGTTTCACTCTGAATGCCTCGCGCGCGGAGCCGCTTTCATGCCAATGACCCATTTGAGCAGCACACGGACGCAGGGAGCTCCCCCGCGACATAGCCGGAACGATACCGCGCGAGCGTCAGGCGCGAAGGGTGGACAGCAGCTCGGCAGCGGCCCCCGACAGCGGCCACCCGGTGACCGTCTTCGGGCGCGGCGCCGCGAAGGTCCGCACCTTGGAGGTCGACAGGCCCAGCGCGACAAGCGATTCCGCGAGCTTGACCGCAGCGCTCACGCCATCCACGACGGGCACGCCGCAGCGCTCGGCGATGCGGCGGTCCAGGCCCGCCATGCCGCCGCAGCCCAGGCAGATGACCTCGGCGCCATCCTCGCGGACCGCACGCTCGGCCTGGTCGACGACGGCGACCACCGCCGCCGCCGGATCTGCTTCGAGGGCCAGCACCGGCAGGCCGCTCGCGCGGACGGACGCGCAGCGCGCCTCCAGGCCGGCGAGTTTGAGCCGGTCGGCGATCATCGGCACGGCCCGGTCGAGGGTGGTCACGACCGAGTAGGCGTGGCCGAGCAGCATCGCCGTCATGGCGGCGGCCTCGGTGATGTCGACAACCGGGACGTCGAGCAGCTCCTGCAGGCCCTCGCGCCCGTGCTCGCCGTAACCGGCCTGCACCACCGCGTCGAACGGCTCCGGGTAGTTGACGACGGCGTCCATCACGCCGACCGCCGCGAGGTAGCTCTCGAAGTTGCCCTCGACCGATTCGGCGCCGAATCTCGGTGTGAGACCGACGATCTCCGTCCCCTCGGCCGCGACCGCGCGGGCCTGGGCGGCGATGGCGTCGGTCATCGACGCGGTCGTGTTGACATTGACGACGAGAATCCGCATGTCGGATTACCTCCCGGATAGTGGGTTCAGTGGGTGCACTCGACGGCGATCGGCTCGCCCGAGACGTCCTCGAACGCGACCTTGCGGTCGGCGATCAGGAGATGGATCACGGCCCCGGATCCGGCGCCGATGAACCACGCGAACGGTGACACTGCGTCGAGCGCGGGAATGAACGCGATGAGCAGCGACACCGCGGCGGCCGGAACGAAGGCGCCCAGGGCGCGCGGGTTGACGCCGCCCCGATAGAAATACGCGCCCGCCGGATCCTCGCTGTAGAGCGCGGGGACGTCGATGCGGCCGCGGCGCAGCAGCCAGTAGTCGGCCATGATGATGCCGTACAGCGGGCCGAGCAGCGCCCCGAGCCCGCCGAGGAAGTACTCGATGACCGCCGGGCTGTTGTACAGATTCCACGGCAGGATGACCAGCCCGATGACACCGCTGACCAGTCCGGCGCGGGCGAAGTTCAGCGTCCGGGGAAACAGGTTGGTGAGCGCGTAGATCGGGGCGACGAAGTTCGCCATCAGATTCACCGCCACGGTCAGGACCAGCAGCGCCAGCGACGCCAGCACCAGCAGGGCGGTATTCGGGATGGCGTGCACGATGTCGGCGGGACTCGCGATCACCCGGCCATCGATCTCGAGCTGGCCGCCGGCCGTGACGACGACGATGGCACCGAAGAAGAGCACGTTGATCGGGATGCCCCAGAAGTTGCCCCGCACAATCGAACCGGGGCTTTTCGATGCCCGGGTGAAGTCACAGAAATTGAGCACGAAGGTGGCGTAGACGGCCACCCACAGCGCCGCTCCGGCGAAGATCTCGTGCCACATGGCGAACCCGGTCAGCGGGTGGTCGACCGACCAGGCGATCGAGCCGCCCGCCTTGGTGAAGACCCACACCGCGAGCGCGGCCATGGTGACGAGGATGACCGGTCCGGCGAACGCCTCGTACTTGCGGATCATCTCCAGTCCCCGCTGCGCGAGGAAAGTCTGTACGGCCCACAGGGATCCGAAGGCGATCCAGCCCAGTGTCGACAGGCCGAGGATCGCGTTGTGGTCCCAGTCCGCCGCACCGGGCGCGAGCGCGATGATCAGCACGCGCAGCACCAGGGAGGCCAGGTAGGTCTGGATGCCGAACCACGCCACGGCGACACCACCGCGCAGCAGCGCCGGAATCTGCGCGCCCCGCACGCCGAACGCGATGCGGGTCATCACCGGGAACGGGATGCCGGTCCGGTAGCCCATGAACCCGGTGATGCTGAGCAGCACGAACAGCAGTGCCGAGCCCAGACCCAGCGCCACCAGGATCTGCCAGCCGCCCAGGCCGAGTGCGAACAGCCCCAGCGCGAAGCCGTAATTGCCCAGGCTGTGCACGTCATTCGCCCACAGGGTGAAGATGCTGTAGCCCGACCAGCGCCGGCCGGCGCGTCGGGTGGGAGCCAGGTCCCGGTTGTAGAGGCGGGTGCTCAGGCCGGGCGCGAAGGCGACGCCGGCCGCGTCCGCCGGGCGGGGATTCGCCGCGATCGCACTGTCACCCACCGGCGATACGAGCTGGGCGGTGTCGTCGGGAACCAGCATGGGTAGATCCTCGATTTCGCATGGCGGAAGGAGTTTTCCAGCGCGGGCTGGCCTCCGAGTGTCTGTTGACACAACACCGATCGTCAATCGGCCCGCCCCGTCCCGTTCACCCTCGCCATTGCCGTGACCGGCGGGTATAGACCACGCCGATGCCGGCCATCGGCAGAACGTCTGACCGGCAGGCGGGATTCACCCGGCCTGGCGGGCGCTCCAGTCCCGGGCGAGCCCGAAGAAGGCGCGCGCGGCCGCGGTGCGATAGGCGTTCTCGCGGCAGAGCAGAACCGCGATCCGGGTCGGCAGCGGCGGATCCAGCGCCACGGCCGTCAGTCGCGGATGATCGCGGGCGATGCCGTCGGGCAGGATGGTGGCGAGCGCGGTGAGCTGAACCGCCTCGATGACGGCGTGAATCGAGTTGGCCTCCACCAGGATTCGCGGGCTCACACCCTGCTCGCGAAAATAGGCGTCGATGTGCAGCCGGGTGACGAATTCCCGATTGAGCAGGGCGAGATCGTATTCGGCGAGCTTCGCCGCCGGCACGCGCGAGCGCGCGGCCCGGCGATCGGCGCCGACCAGGCTCAGCGTCTCGGTGAACAGGGTGGCGGCCTCGATGCCCGGCAGGTGCCCGCCCGCGAACCCGATCCCGACGTCGATATCGTCGGCCAGCAGCCCGGATTCGATCACGTCCTGATTGGTCTCGCGAATATCGAGAGTGATCCCGGGATGCCGGGCGCGCACTTCGGCGATGAGCGGCCCGATCAGATAGGCCGCGAAAGTCGGGGTGTACGCCAGCCGCAGATGCCCGCGCGACAGATCTTCGACATCGTGCACCGCCCGATCGGCGGCATCGAGTTCGGCCAGCGCGAGCCGAGCATGCCGGGCATACACCTCCCCCGCATCGGTGAGCCGGACCGCGCGCCCGGTCCGATCCAGCAGCGGCGCACCCACCAGCCGCTCGAGTTGCCGAATCTGCTGCGAGAGCGTGGGCTGCGAAACATGCAAATCCTCCGCAGCGCGCGTGAAACTCCCATGCTCGGCCACGGCGAGCAGATACCGCAGATGGCGCAGCTCCGGAGTCACCCACCGACTATAGATCAAGCCAATCGGCCCATCCCCAGCTACGCCATGAACGCTATAACCCCAGCTCACCCTGCCGGTATGCGCCCCTTCCGCAATTCAATGGAGGGCAGCGTCGACCCGGCAAGCTCGGCGGCGTGACCGGTCCTACTCACCGGAACTGAACAGCGGAAGCGGTTGGTTCGGTGACGGGCGGGCTTAGTTTGAGCGGCATGAGGAATGAAGCACTCGAGGCGATTCGGGCAGTCAAATATCGATATCTGCGCACGCTGGATCTCAAGCGGTGGGACGAATTCGGCGACACTCTGTGCGAAGACGTCACCGCCGCCTACGGGTCGCCCTCCGGTGAGATGCCTGCGGAGTTCAAGGGCCGTGAGCAGATCGTGGAGTACATGCGTGGTGCGCTGGGCGGCAACATCATCACCGTCCACGTCGTGCACCATCCGGAGATCACGGTCGATGGCGAATCCGCCACCGGCAGTTGGTGTCTGGAAGACACCGTGATCTTTCCCGAACACAGCAGCATCATTCGAGGCGCCGCCTACTACAACGACACCTATCGCTGCGAGGGCGGCGTCTGGCGGATCGAACGAACCAGCTACGAACGCATCTACGAATCCACCATGTCCACGGAAGGACTGCCCGGATACGCCCTCACGGCGAATCGCTGGGCACCGGCGTGACCCGGTCGCCACTCCGGTCGGGTCATCACCGCGGCGCAGTCGCCGATCAGGCTCCGGGATCCGCGTTCGCCAGGTGAGGGGTGCGGTTCAATCCTCTTCCGGCGGAGTGGGTATCAGGGTGGCGATGTCTCCATAGGTTGTCACCGGTTCGACTCGGCCGCCGTCGCGGACCGTGCGCGCGGCGGTCACGGCCGCGTCGAGTGCGGCGCGGTAGAGGAGGGAACCGGTGCTGACGCGTTTGACGCCGAGGCGTGCCAGTTCGGCGAGGGGGCGTTGGGCAAGGACGTTGAGCGGCACGGGAATTGATCGGACCAGAGCGATGATGTCGTCGTCGCGGATGACGCCGGGTACGAAGATGCCGTCGGCGCCGGCGTCGACGTAACGATGCGCACGATCGAGGGTGGTGTCGTGGTCGCGGCCCAGCCAGTAGGTGTCGACGCGGGCGTTGACGAACAGTCCGGGCGCACCGTCCTTGAGTCCGCGGACCAGGTCGGCGTGTGCGCGGGCATCGCCCACCGCGTCCTCCACGTTCACCCCGGCGACGCCCAGGTCCCACAGTCGCGCGGCCAATTCGCGCGGGTCGGCGCCGAACCCGGATTCGATGTCGACGGTCACCGGCACCGGGAGCCGCACGAGTGCGCCTGCCAGCGCGAGGGTTTCGTGCAGCGTCGATCCGGCCTCGTCCGGCAGTCCGTGTGCCGCGGCCACGCCGAGACTGGTGGTGCCGATCGCCGGGAACCCGTCCGCGACCAGCGCGGCCGCCGTGGCGAAATCCCAGGCATTGGGCAGCAGCAGCGGCTCGTCCTGATAGTGCAGCTGGTGGAAGCGCGAAACCGGCGGTACCGGAAGATCCAACATGATCATCACGTTAGAGCCGGAAAGGTTCGGCAGGCACCGAAGTGTCGCGGACGCAGAGTCGGGCTCCCGGTCCGAATAGGCTCGGCCCGTCGGCAATCGCGGTGGACAGGGCGAATGCCCGGACCGATGCCGTAGTGGTGGCCGGCGGATTCGCCGAGGTTGCCGGGATCGCTGGGCACGAGTCGGTGACCATCGCGTCCTCAGGAAGCTGATTCGAGCGATTCCTCGGCCGTGTGGTGCTCGAGACCGGCCGCGGTCGCGTGTGCGCCGGGAGCCTTTGCCGGATCATCGAGTCCGCCGGGATAGTGCTCCGCGGTGAAATGGCGATCGATCGTCCGGGCGATGTCGGTGAGGGCGTCGAGTTGTTCCGGGGAGAGCACGTCGGCGAAGCAGTGGCGAATACCCGCCACGTAGGGGGGCCAGGCGGCCTGGAAGGCAGCACGGCCCGCATCGGTCAGGACGACGTCGTAGCCCCGGGCGTCCCCCTCGCTGGGCGCGCGGACGACCGTGCCGCGCGTCTCCATCCGAGAGACCTGGCGGGAGAGGCGGCTTCGTTCCCACTGCAGGGCAGCGGCCATATCGCGGGCGCGCAACCGGTGCCCCGGGGTGTTGGACAGCCTGAGCAGGATCACGAAATCCGCCTCGGTCAGCCCGAAGTCGCGGACCAGCATGCGGGCCAGCACCACATTGATCTCGATGCGCATGTGCTGGAACGCGACCCAGGCGCGGGTCTCCCGCTCGTTCAGCGACTCCTGATCCATGACAGGGAGCCTACCCGGGATCGACCCTTTTGTTGACATGTAACCCTCTGGCGGCCTACAGTGTTTTTGTTTACATAGCAACAAACAGTGGATGAAGGCCGCGTCGTTCGGCAGGGAGTTCGCACTGTCGCCACAGACGGCCGGCCGGGCCACCACCACTCGATCCCGGCGTACGCCAGGGACCGTGAACGACAGGAGTTCGACATGAGCGAGGCGCTCGACTGGAACGCACAGACGATCGCGGAGTTTCGAGCGAACGGCGGCAAGGTCGGCGGAGTCTTCGAGGGTGCGCCGATCGTCCTGCTGCATCATCGCGGCCGCAAGAGCGGTCGGGAGTACGTCAGCCCGGTGATGTACCTCCCGGACGACACCGAACCGGACATCATCTACGTCTTCGCCACCAGCGGCGGAGCACCCACCAACCCCGACTGGTACTACAACGTGACCGCTGCCGGCGACGGCCGCATCGAACGCGGAACCGAGGCGTATCGGGTGACCGCGCGCGAAGTGCCCGGCGCTGAGCGCGATCGCATCTACGCCGAGCAAGCGCGGCGGTATGCGGGCTTCGCCGAATACGAACGCCAAACCACCGGCGTGCGCACCATTCCCGTTCTCGAACTCCGCCCTGCGGGAACGGAATAGCCGCCATGCCCGCGTCATCGAATGCGGCCGGCCCGGTCCTCGTGGTCGGCGCTACCGGTCGTTCGGGATCCCAGGTCGTCGGAGATACGACGCGGCACACCGAAGTCTTCGGGCAGCCACCGACCACCGAGGACGTCACCGAACGCCCTGCCGCACAACTACTTGCGACAGCTGACTCCGTATCCGCGCGCTGACGGGCCCGGCCCGTCCGGGGTGCTGCCAGGCGAATCCACCCGAAGGAGAGTCGAAGATCATGGCAAAGGCAGTCAGGTACAACGAGTTCGGCGGAATCGACGTGCTGCGGGTCGACGAGGTCGAACGCCCGGTGCCCGGCGACGGGCGGGTCCTCGTCCGGGTCAGGGCAGCCGGTATCAACCCCAGCGAGGCGGTCATCCGCACCGGAGCGCTGGCCGACATGTTCCCCTCGACATTCCCCTCCGGGCAGGGCAGCGATCTCGCCGGGGTCATCGAGGAGATCGGCACCGGCGTCGGCGGATACTCCCCCGGCGACGAGGTGATCGGATTCTCGGAGAACCGGGCCGCCCAGGCCGAGCTGGTCCTCGTCGAGGCCGCCAACCTCACCCGCAAGCCGGAGAACGTCCCGTGGGAGGTGGCCGGCGGCCTGTACGTCGCGGGTGTAACCGCATGGGGCGCAGTGCGTTCCGTCCGGCTCGCGCCGGGCGAGACCGTCGTCGTCTCCGGGGCCGCCGGCGGTGTCGGCTCGCTCGCCGTCCAGCTCGCGCGCCGTGCCGGGGCCACCGTCATCGGCCTGGCGAGCGAGCGCAACCACGCGTGGCTGCGCAGCCGCGGCGTGATCCCGATCGCGTACGGCGACGACGTCGCGGACCGGATCAAGGCCGCCGCCCCCGGCGGTGTCGACGCCTTCATCGACACCTTCGGCAACGGGTACGTCGAGCTGGCCCTCGCCCTCGGCGTCGCGACCGAGCGGATCGACACCATCGCCGATTACGCCGCGGCCGCGCAGTACGGGGTGAAGACCGACGGCGGAGCGGAGGCCGGGCCCGGCGGCGCGATCCTCGCCGAGCTGGCCGGCCTGATCGCCGGCGGACACCTCGAAGTCCCGATCGCGAACGTCTACCCGCTGGCACAGGTCCGCGCGGCCTACACCGAACTCGAACGCCGCCACACCCACGGCAAGATCGTCCTCAGGCCCTAGTCGTGGCGGAGCCGGTCCGGGACAGTGTCAGAGACGACTGCGCAGCGTGGGCACGCCGGGTCCGGTCAGATCGTCGCAATAGGCGGCTCTACCCGCCATCGCCATGGTCAAGGCGATCGTCGTTCCACTGACCAGAGGGCCGGTTCCGAGGGCGAAGGGTCCGTCGGTCGCTTCGAGCCGCAGATCTTCGATAGCGCTGCGGCTGCGAACGGTGAAGTCCCGGCTCGCGAAGAACCGGGCGACCTCGGTGACGGCCTCGATCGAGGGCTGGCGCGGCAGTCCCAGCGGACGGCGGATGTCCTGGCCGTGGACGACCACCTCGCCGAGCCAGGCGGCCGTATGGCCGAACGGCGCGATGGTGCTGGTGATGATCGCCCGGAACCGGTCCAACGTCTCCGCCGGAGTCGCGCCGCGATGCTCGGCCAGCCGCCGGGCATTGTGTTTCTCGAAGTCGAAGCGGGCCCCGAAAGCGCTGACCAGCCACCGGATTCGGCCGGTACTCGCCGCCGCGGTGAGGTGGGCGACGACCTCTTCCACCGTCCACTCTCCGCACAGCGACCGCACCGCCCACTGCCGATCGGTCAGATCGGCGAGATCATCGGCCAGCGCCGCACGTTCGGCGTGAGCCATGGCCCACAACTCGTCACGAAAAATAGCGTTCGACACTCGAAATAACCTCCCGGCTCAGCGCAGCCTGCCGGTGCGAGCGCGGTCATGGCCCGGCCATCGATCCGTCACGTCACAGCGGCATGGCTGCGGTTCGTTGTTCCTCCGTACTGACCGCGCCACTCGCCCAAACTCATCGGCCCACGCTATCGCCGAACGCGCACAGCAAGATGTCGCCGGGCTATCCCACGCGATCCGCGAAGTTCAGCAGGTGCGCGGCCAGCGCGCCGGGAGCGGACAGGAACGGGGAGTGCCCGGTGGGCAGCGAGACCGTGTCGGTGATGCCGTCACGCCGGTAGAGGGTCTGCTGGACATCGGCGGGGAGGAGCGCGTCCGCCGAGGTGATCACTCCCAATCGTGGGAGGGCCAGGTATCGGTCGGTGGTGTGGTCGATGCGGCTGGTGATGGTCGCGGTCGGCTCGGGGGTGAGCAACCGGAGCGCGAGGGCGATATCGATTGCGTCGCAGTCGTTGTAGAAGTATCGCGTGGCCGCCTCGTGCGCGATGTCGAAGGTCTCGGCGTCCACGTCGGCCGAGATGTGGGGACCCAGCGTCACCAGGATGTCCGCCAGGGCCGGATCGGTGGCGAGAGACTGCCCGCCCGCGACCACGTCGGCGGCGACGTAGGCGACCCCAGCGATCTGGTCCGCATAGCGTTCCGCGGCCGCCTTCACCGTGACACCGCCCATCGAGTGACCGACCAGAATCGCCTTGTCCGCCAGCGAATTCAGGACCGATCCCACGCGATCGAGATAGGCGGCACCGGTCAATCCCTTGGCCGGGGTGCGGTCTCTGCCGTGGCCCGGCAGGTCGGGTGTCACGACCGTGTGCCCGCGGGATTCGAGCACCGGCACCATCTTGTACCAGCACCACGCGCCATGGCTCCCACCGTGAATCAGCACGAATGTGCTCATGCCGAAGCCCTCAGTTCTTTCCGCGGACGTCGATCGGCGTCAGGTTCCACCCGGCGACGCGGTGCTCGATCCGGCGTTTGAGGTCTTCCGGATAGCTGGTCGCGAAGTCGCTTCGCAACGGAATGTCCTGTGGTGCGAGGTCGATCGGCCAGGTGCAGTCGA